>CAYSRY010000059.1:0-14514 GCA_964433395.1 uncultured Armatimonadia bacterium
CGCTACGGCGATGCACAGCAATGGTATCCAAGGCGCGGGTGTAAAGATAGCAATCATTGATAGCGGTTTTGCTGGTTATGATACTGCTCAAATTCCTGTAGGTACGGTTGGACGGACGGTGTCATTCCGCACCGATGGTACTATGGGGACCAGTCAACATGGAACAGCCGTGGCTGAAATCGTTGCTGATATGGCACCTGCGGCGGAAATCTACTTGATTGCTACCGATACGGAGATGTCGATCGAACAAGCCGTGACATACGTACGGACTGGCGGTTTTGATATTGCAAGCATGTCGCTTGGAATTCTTGGCGGGCCGTATGATGGGAGCCATCCGCTCTCACAGAAAGTGAATGCCGCTGCGGCAGCCGGTGTGCTCTGGATCAACTCCGCAGGTAACCACGCCCTCAAGCATTATGAGGGCAACTGGCGGGACAGCAATGGCAACAAATTTCACGAGTGGTCTGTTGGCAAAGAAAATATGCTTTTGAATCTGACTGCCGGTCCATTCGTTGCATACTTAAGCTGGTATGAGACTGCTGGCGCTACTACCAATCACGACTTTGATCTCGTTCTGGTGGATGCAAGTGGAGCGGAGGTCGCGAGATCTGCAGTAACGCAAAATGGTGATGATGCTCCGGCAGAGACTTTGCTCGCCTATGTGCCTACAGATGGACAGTATAGCCTGCGTATAGAGCGGATGTCTCCACTGAGTATTTCCGTGGCCGATCGCTTTCAGCTTTTTTTGCCAGAAGTCGACGTCGAGGCATCACTGCAAGTGCCGGCGCATAGCATTGTAATCCCAGCGGAAGCTTCTGGAGCCGTTGCAGTTGGCGCAACTCGAGGTTCCTTACTAACTCCCCCCACTGGGTTAGCAGTTTTGCCCATTGATGAGGTGGAGCCGTTCAGTTCTCGTGGCCCAGCACTGTCTGGAATTCTGAAGCCCGATCTTTCAGGGCCTGATTTGGTGACCACGAGTTTGACTGGAACAGCATATAATCCCTTTACAGGGACGTCGGCTGCTGCTCCGCATGTCGCTGGCGCTGCAGCGCTTTTGATGTCGGAAGATAGTTCACGAGACGCCGATGTGGTACTTGCGTTGCTGAAGAATCACGCAGTGAAGAGTATGTTGCCAACAGACGTCTCTGGCAATTCAATTCCTGACAATGTGTATGGGTATGGACGCATACGATTGCGCGTTGGTCTCGATAGCAGGCCTCCAGAGATTAGCATTAGCTTTCCTCGCAATGGGCAGACTATCACGGATACTACTCCAACATTGATTGCTAACATAACTGATGTTGGGAGCGGCGTTGATGAGAGTACTATCCAAGTGAAACTGAATGGCACACTGGTCACGGGCTGGGTATTCAATTCTTCGACTGGGTTACTTACCTACGCAGTGACAAGTCCATTGACCCGCAGCGCCCATTCTTTTGTCGTGGATGCGAAGGATTATGATGCCAATGCAGCCACTTCTGCCGTAGCCAGCTTCCGTATCGCTGCACCATCGATTGATGCGGGAATTCACCTCATCAGTTTGCCATTTACTGACATTGCTGGTGTTGACCCGGTCGACGTCTTCGGCATCCCATACAATGAGCTTGAGCTGGTGAGATGGGTTCCGGCCGATAGCCAATCCGTCAAATACCATGTATATCCCGACGATTATGCAACATTCAGCCCTCCAGACGCCATGGGGGCAAATCCAACCGTGCCACAATCTCCCGTCGGTCTTGGATACTTTATTAGATTACCGCAGCGCAGTACATTGAGTTTGGATGCCCTAGGTACAGTGAACAGTTCGGATACCTATGATATTCAACTGAAGTATGGCACTGATGAACCTCGGGGTTGGAACATGATTGGTAACCCATTTGATGGTGTTGTTGATTGGGGTACCGTCAGTCTGATAGCCGATGGACAGCGGTATGATCTTCGTGAAGCCATGTCCGATGAAATTGGGCTGACTGAGGGAGTGTTGTTTGACTTTATCTCAACACCAACTGGTGGGTATTATCAGTTTTCTGCTGACGCGACGCAGGACACGATGGAGTTCATGCGTGGGTACTGGGTGCATGTTTTGCGAGACTGTACACTGACTGTCTATAATCCAACTGTCTCCACGAGTGGGGCCCGAGTGCAGACGAGCAGTTCACGTCAAACCAACGATGATTCGGGCTGGAGACTCCCATTGTCGGCAGTGGCTGGAGCATATCAAGATCCGTGTAATTATATTGGTGTTCACCCTGAGGCCTCAAATAGTTATGATTTGGGGTTAGACATCTGTGAACCTCCAGCTGTGACTGATGGCGTACAACTATATATGGTTGATGATCATGCGAACAGTGGACATTTGGTGCAAGATTTGCGTAATGCTACTGCCACTGACCTCAAATGGAGTATCGAAGTAGCTACAGCGGGCCTGAATAATGGCGTTACTATTAGTTGGGGCGACATCAACACAATAGTTCCGCGTGGAGTAAGTCTCTTCTTGCGTGATGTAGATGCCGGGCGGGAAATTTACATGCGGACTTCAAATGCGTATACATTCCAAACGACGGAGGCGCGAGAAGTACGTCATTTGGAGATTACGGCGACGTTTGACAGAGGCAGCGCTCTTGCCGTCCAGGGCGTGAGTACATCCGAAATTGCTGATGGTGGAGTGACGATTGCTTACACCCTCAGCAAAGCAGCAAATGTGCGTGCTGAAATTCGCAATATTGCTGGCGTGCCAATCGCTCAAATTGGACAAGTAGATGCGGCTGGTGGCGTTGTTCAATCGATGACGTGGAGTGGTAGAAATACAAGTGGTGCCAAGGCTCCTGCAGGTCGCTATTTAGTACAACTAACGGCATGCACGGACGAAGGTCAAACGGTACAAACGATCGCATTGTTCAACAAAACTAGGTAAACCCTGCGTCCGAGAGGAGCTGAAGTTGCGTGGGCCCTCATGTCACTATTGATCAAAAGTTCGTATGCCTAACGCTTTTGTTAGGGGTGTTGTGCCTCGTTACAATGGGCGCTACCCCTGGAGGCTGCCAGACGAATATTCTTAGCGTTAATCACCCTGGTGGGCTTACAACGTTAGAGGTAGAAGATCCTGCCCTTATTCTTACTGCAGCGGCTAGTGGAACTACGGCTGCGCAGTACGTCTACCGACCAGCTGGTCGGTTCCGGCTATCCACAGGATCTTCTGCGCCAACAGGTGGCGATCCGACGAGAATTGGTGACGAAAGCGCAATAATCGCTAGTGTATTATCTACCGGGCAATGGGCTTCGGCCTTTAGTAGTAAAACGACAATTGCAATTGATCCAGAAGGTGCCAATGGTTATTTCTACGATATACACGAGCTAATGGATACTCAAGATGAGGGTGCACAGTCGGAGCTGACAAATTTTTGGGTGGCAGCGCCGACTGTGGGAAGTCGAGATATATCGGGTACTTATCGGTTGCCTGTAGCATTTGACGATGATGATGCCCCCACTGCATTCGTGCAGGTCAAACAGGTATTGACACTGATTGGCGACAGTTTGATGGTGGAGAATATTGTCAGTAACACCGATTCGGTGCGGCATACTTTTGGGGTGCGAGTGCTGTTTGATGGCGGCTTTGGCGGTGGCAGCTCGCTGGATGGCCAAGAGATTGTCTTACCTGATGGTAGTATCATCACAACTGAGGCGGAACTTCCCAATCAGTCAATAAATAGTGGAGTTTTACCTGACACTTGGGTGACCTATGATGACCCTTCCAATCCCACCATATCCATCCGTGGTTTCCTGAGTACCGATGAGGTTTTTGACCCAGGGACTGCAAATAGAAGTGCAGGCCTCCCGGACAGCGTTGCTTGGGGGCAAATGCGTAATATGGGGGCAGCTGGCCAGTATTATTTTGTACCAAATGAGCAGGCAGCGTTGGGCAATGAAGATTGGGCCTATGCTGTTCGTTGGGAGCCCATTCAGCTTTCTCCGGGGCAGTCTTGTCGATATGTGACCTATTATGGTGTTGGCGCATCGACGGCGGATTATGACAGTCCTTATGCTTTTATGGTGTATGCCCCATTCTCATTAAAGCAAATGACTGGCGATGATCCGGCAACGGCAGGAACTGTGGAAGAATACTATTTGGCCGACGACCAAGGACGTTCGCCGTTTCCGATTTCGGCTTATATTGACAATTTCGGAGCGGCTACTCTACAAGATTCAAGTGTGCGAATTCGATTGCCGCTAGGATTGGAACTCGTTTCGGGAGAATCATTGCAGAAATCTGCAGGTGCAGTAGGACGTAACGAGATGAAGTCAGTTACGTGGATGGTGCGGGCAGTAGATGCGCGCCCCGGACAGTATGATATTAAATTCACTGGCCCACAGGGCAAAATACTGAATCGCTCCATTAGCATACCGGCATTGCCGATACTCAATCCATTAACGTCTCCCCGCGGTATAGAGATGGTTTCAATACCATATACATTTGCATATTCGGATGCACAGTATGTGTTTCAGGATCTTGGCACCTTGGCGACGGGTGCCAACGCTACCGTAGTCCGTTGGGAGCCATCGACAGGACAGTATGGGTGGTTCCCGGATGCAATAACGAATATTGAACCAGGGATGGGTTTTTGGCTTCTGAATAAGGCTCGTGAAGTTGTGAATTTGCCGATAGATGCGACGCCGGTTCCTGTAAACCAGTCTTATAAGGTTGAATTGTCTCCTGGATGGAATCAGATAGGTTTACCTTTTACCACTTCCGAAGCATTGAATTCTGTTACAGTGCTGGGGGCTAGTGGCAATGAGTATTCGATGATGGAGGCATATAATCGATTGATTCTCGTGCCAACTGTTTTCGAATACGATCCGAGCGCAAATGATTACGTGTGGGAGGCAGCACTTTCTGAGGCAGAAATGGATCCGTTTAAAGGCTATTGGATTCTCGCTTATCAGAGTTGTACACTTGTTTTCCCGCCCCCCAGTATTTATACATCATCCCAAACTATGGGTGAGGTCACCCAGCCTACGGAAGATGACGGTTGGAGACTAAATATGACTGCACGCTCCGGTGACCGTATTTCGAAGAATCGGAGCTGTGGAATTGCTGATGGCGCGACAGCAGGGGTCGACAAATACGACTTGCCCGAACCACCTGCCGTGATGGCTGCGTCAGCAAATTCACTCCATGCAGCGTTTATTGCTGGTGATGCGCATGATGAAGGAGGAGTGCGACTGGCCGCTGATATACGTCCTTCGTCGAGAACAAATACGTGGCGTTATGCCGTTTCTACAGGCAATGTAGGTCAACCGGTAACACTGGAATGGGGCGACCTGTCTGACCTGCCAGCGAACTTGGTCGCTACAATTGTGGACACGGCTAGCGGCAATCAAGTATATATGCGTACAGCTAGTGCACTCCAATATAGCAGCCGGATTGATAATGAAACCCGTGTGTTTGAGATTACTGTCCAAGAACGCAATAATAGCACACTAGCTATATCTAATGTCACTACCGCAACGATCGGTGGAGGGAAGATCGCATTCACCTATTCTTTATCTGTTCCTGCAGAGATACAGGTAGCTATACGGAACATATCAGGTATTGAAGTGGGCCGGGCTGGAACCTCTGGTGTATCTGCCGAAGGAACCCACACAGTCATATGGAGCGGCCAGAGCCTATCGGGGACCAAAGTTCCATGTGGGTCATATATATGTCAAATATCTGCAGTATGTCCAGAGACCGGCCAAGTGACAAATGTGCTCAGGACATTTAGGGTCATGCCGTAACGAGAACGGATAATACAGATATATCACGTACGGACTGCTCTTCCCGCGAGGGGGCTTTGTCGCAATGAATGCAATTACACGTCATAGCAGCACCCGGAGAGTTTCTCTTTGCCTTATAATCTGCATGGTCATGTCCATGATCCCTATAGGGATTGTGAGTGCAGCTGAAGGGCAGACTGCATCCGTATTGGTTTTTCCTGTTTTGGATGAAACAGACGCAAAAGTGGCTGGATTGGCTACTAAAGCAACTACAGCTCTCGAAATGGCCATTGACGCGCAAGATAAGTTCTCAGCGACAAAATTCTCGCCGCACAGTCCACTTGTCAACCGTGCTGTTACAGAGGGACGATTGCGTCAGGTTGATGTCGAGGCCGGTGAGGCTGCCGACCGTGATTTAGCGCTTTTCATCGGTAACGTGTTAAAGTTTGATTACGTAGTTATTGGTGTTGTGCAAGGTTATGAAGTTCAGAATGATCCACACCAAGTGAAGATAATTCTGTCTGGCCAAGCATACGCTGTTAAAGACAATATTGATGAAGCCACGGATGAAGTGCAAGCTGCCCCCACCGTGTTCAAAGCATTTGGTGTGAGCGGCGTTAGCAGTGCAAGGGCTGGATATACTGGTAGTGATACACCGCTCATGGCAGAGGCTATCAGGGCTTGCGCATATAAAGCTGCGCAAACCCTTGCGGGAGAGGCTGCAGATTATGTAGCACCTCAGAAGTCCAAGAGCAAGGCGTGGAAATGGATTTTGTATGGACTGGCTGTCGGGCTATTAGTTATCGGAGTTAACAACTCTTCGAGTTCCGATACGCCGGCTGGACCAGCTGAAGAGGCATTGCCAATAACTAATTTGCGATTGGCAACAAATCAGACCAATATTGTTCTCAGTTGGAATGCTCCAACAGCTACAACCCTGACAATATTGCGTTATGAGGTCGCGCGTCAGATTGACAATGGTGGGTTCAGTGTTTTGCCTGTGGTTGGACCTGGTGAAGTATCGTACAGTGATAGTAATACTTTGACCGGAACACACACGTACCAATATCGAGTTCGGGTACTGTACACCAATAGTAGTGCCTCTGAATATACATATTCCGGCAATTTGCTATTCACCCGTTGATTGATGATTGGGATTATCTGGTAATTCTATAATTCGCCCTCTGGCCAGTTTACGCCTGAGGGCGAAGTTGCATATTGATAGCGTCAATGGAAGAATGGTTCATCGCAATGCATTTAGCGCCGCCACGCCAGTTATTGATGATAATTATCGTAGCGATCATGGCCAGTGCTCAGTGGGCAATGGCTCAAGTGATGCCATTGGCGCTGGAATCGTCGGAATATCGTCTGAAACTGACAGCGAATCCGACGCAGGTCGCTGCAGATAATAGCACGGAAGCGCGTATCCGTGTTGAGGTGCGTGACGGCAGCGGTCAGCTGGCTGGAGACGATGTGCAGATCGTTGTGAGCACTAATTTGGGTGATTTGTCCGCTGATCGCGTGTCCAGACAAAAGAGTATCCAGGTTCGTACCGCTGGTGGGGTTGCTGTAGTGTATGCTAGTAGCGATATTGAAGGCCTGGCGACGATCACGGCTTGGGTTCGTGAAGCTCGCAACAGCACAACGGTTCGGTTTCTCTCTGAGGGCGAGGCAGCTAAGCCCGTGTCAAAAATTGTGCAAAGGAGAATGGGTAGGTTTCAGTGTCGACTATCACGTTATTCAGGCGCGCGACAATGCAGAGGTGCGCCTCGGCGATTTTACCGTCACCACTGATGGGACTGCGGACGTTGACATTACTACACACATTTTGCGTGCAGCGTCCTTGACGCCCGACGGCGTGAAGGTAACTGTGGGTGATGCAGAACTGGCGGGCGCTGACTTATATTTTGACTTGAACCAGCGGCGGGGGGTGTTGCGAGCAATGGGGGATGATGGTATACGTCGGATTCCTTTCGATGGATTTGATCTGACTGTGTTGACAGAGGGATTTGACATACCATCAGATGCGTTTACTGTGGAGTACCGAGAAAGTGTCACGTGGCTCATCGCACGAAGCATTTCATATTTTATGGGGGAAAAACTCGTTATTCGGCACGGCTCGGCGTGGATCAATCAGAAAAAAGTGCTCAGTTTCCCCAAGTATTGGATATTGGGTTTGCCGGGCTATGGTGGCAGCACAAACAGCAACATGTTCAGCTTGAATACTGATGGTGGTGTGGCACTGGAGTTCCCATTTTTCTATGAAGTTAGTGATACAATCACCTCGGCATTGAAGGTCGAGCACGGTACAAGTACCAATTATGTTGCTGCACGTGATGGTTGGTCCCTCGCGTGGGAGCGCGAATACCGATCTCTGGCTGATGACTATGAAGGTAGTTTTGAAATTGAGGGGCTGCCGAGATCAAATTGGGGACTTAATTGGCAGGATCAACGCATGCTTGGCCATGAAACCTCATCATACATGAGCCTGAGTTGGCCAGAGCATAATAGCATTTATTCAGATATGTCACTGTATCGTTATACGCGCCAAGGACGTTTCAATGTGCGTGGCTATTTTGATGACCCACAGGGCAATGATCGAAGCTATGGGCTTATCGGTGACTGGTTATCGGCTGCCCAGAGATTTGATAGCCGCAATACTTACAGAGTTGGGATGACGCTGTCAGGTGAGCGGCATTCTGAGACAGGCAATGTTGAATTTGGCAACAAGCTATATGGCGAGTTGGATTTTGGTACGCATACAGTTGATAAAAGGACAAATCTGCGTCCATTATTACGCAATAACTATTCGTGGGACACAAGTGGCTACAGCTCTAACGCACTTCGTTTGGATCTAGACTTTAGACGGACGCTCGGTCAGACGGCGGCACTTGATCTCAACTATAGTGCCGAATACTTCACTGGTGATTCTACCATTGACGGCCTTGAAGAGATCCTCAGCCTGAACATGAACGCTAGCCGCAACCGATGGTATCTTTATTTGTACGGTAGCCACAACCTGACATTTGAAGATCAATTTGGTTATCTGAACTTGAATTATTACCCAGATAAAGCATGGCGATATGGGATTTCTGGCACGTATTATAATTTCTCTGAAAGCGACATCTACAACGAATGGGAATTCTCAATAGCGCGGATGTTTGACCAGCGTGAGATTGGCCTCTCGTATAGTGAGGAAACCGGTCGTATTTCGCTTGAGCTGGGTGGCTTTACCTCGTTCTAACTTCCCCGTATACGCTTGGATCTGCTATAATTATCCTCCTTGAGAAAAGGTGCGTGGAATAGTACGCACTTAGTTGCATGTGAACAGAAATGCATGCCGATATTGTTGGATGGAGGATGAGAATTGCCGAAATTGCAGGTTGTATCAGATTATGAACCGATGGCCGACCAAGGGCCAGCAATTGATCAGCTTGCCCACGGCGTTCTGTCTGGCGATAAGCTTCAAGTTCTCCTCGGCATAACAGGTTCAGGGAAGACGTACGTGATCGCGAAAGTGATCGAAGCGGTTCAGCGGCCCACGCTCGTACTTGCGCACAATAAGACGCTTGCTGCGCAGCTATGTATGGAGTTTCGCGAGTTTTTCCCCTCAAACGCAGTAGAGTTCTTCATCAGCTATTACGACTACTACCAACCCGAGGCATACTTGGCGTCAACCGACACATATATTGAGAAGGACGCCTCAATCAATGAAGAGATCGAACGTCTGAGGCATGCGGCAACGCAGGCTCTGATGACACGTCGCGACGTCATTATCGTTGCTTCGGTCTCATGTATATATGGTCTCGGATCACCTAAAGAATACCGCGAGATCACGCTTCACGTCAGCGTAGGCCAGCGAGCTGACAGAGATGATATCCTGCGCCAACTGGTCAAGATGCAGTTTGTACGCAATGATCTCGCATTGGAGCGCGGCACATTCCGCGTGCGAGGTGATGTCATCGAAATTCACCCTGTCGACGAGGATATCATCACACGCATCGAGCTCTGGGGCGACGAGATTGAGAGGATCAGCCACGTTGAAGAGTTGACTGGCGAAATCATTGGGCAACAGGACAGCACTATCATATTCCCAACAAGCCATTTCGTGACGTCTGGTGAGCGGCTTCAGCGCGCAATGGAGACGATCACTCAGGAACTTGATGAGCGTGTGGCCTGGTTCACAGCGCACGGTAAGCTACTCGAGGCTCAGCGATTGCAGCAGCGCACGCAATATGACCTCGAGATGATTCGGGAAATAGGTTACTGCCAAGGTATTGAGAACTACTCGCGTCACCTGGACGGGAGGCAGCCTGGTGAAGCCCCCTCAACATTGATGGATTATTTTCCCGATGATTTTCTTCTTGTCGCGGATGAATCGCACCAGAGTCTGCCGCAAATACGCGGAATGTACCACGGGGATCGCTCTCGCAAAGATAGCCTTGTAGAGCACGGGTTTCGTATGCCGTCAGCGTACGACAATCGCCCGCTTACTTTCACCGAGTGGGAGCGCCGGGTCAATCAAGTCATATGCACCTCGGCGACGCCTGGAACCTATGAAGTGGAGCACGCCGACCGACTGGTTGAGGTTGTCATTCGGCCAACAGGGCTCCTGGACCCAGAGATTGAGGTGCGGCCAACTCGCGGCCAGGTCGATGATCTGATAGCAGAGATTAAGAAGCGGATCGAGAAAAAGCAGCGGGTGCTTGTAACAACGCTTACGAAGCGGATGGCAGAAGATCTCTCTGAATATCTTGCTGATATGCAGATACGCGTACATTACCTGCATTCCGATGTTGTTGCTATGGAGCGCACCGAGCTGCTTCGAGATCTCCGATTGGGGAAATACGATGTTCTCGTAGGCATCAACCTTCTTCGTGAGGGGCTTGATCTTCCCGAGGTGTCTCTTGTGGCGATTCTGGATGCCGATCGCCAGGGCTTCCTCCGTTCTGAGACATCTCTGATGCAGACGATGGGACGAGCTGCGCGCCATGAAAATGGGCGGGTAATAATGTATGCAGATACCATCAGTCCTGCAATGCGTGTGGCAATAGATGAGACCCAGCGCAGAAGAGCCACGCAAGCAGCGTACAACGAGGAGCACGGCATAGTCCCGCACACTGTTAATAAGGCCATCCGTGATACGATCCGCTCAATGACCGAAGGACAGCAAACGCAGCGCGTTCTGCGTCCAGAGGCGGCCAGTGAAATGGAGCCAGATGACGTACGCGATATTATTGCGGCTCTCGAAGTCGAGATGCAGAAAGCCGCGGAAGACTTGGACTTCGAGCGGGCTGCAGATCTGCGGGATGAAATCAAAGAACTGCAATCGATGCTGGACAAGTGAACAGCCGCAGAGCGTGCCGCGTCTGTGAGACAATGACGCACGAAGAATTGATTGAAAAACTGAAGCAAGTACCGTTGGAGCCGGGCGTTTACCTGATCCACGATAGCGTTGGCAGGATAATATACGTCGGAAAAGCTCTGATTTTGCGTAACCGTCTCGGGCAGCACGTGCGTGGTGAAGCTGACCGAATGGGGAGCTGGGCTACGGTCATGCACCAGAAGCTTGCTGACTTTGAGTACATTGTTACCCGCACTGAGACAGAAGCCCTGATTCTCGAGAGCACGCTCATCAAAGAGCACCAGCCACGCTTCAATATTCGTTTGCGGGATGATAAAAGCTATCCCTACCTCTGCCTCACCCGCGAGGACTTTCCCCGACTCATCGTGATTCGTGATTTACCCCAAGATGCATGTGTACGCATACCCGGTGGTGGTGGCAAGTACCGACGTGGCTTCCATGATCCCAAACGCCATGACGTTTACGGTCTGAGTGCCGGTGAAATATTCGGACCATATCCGGCAGCTGCCGTCATGTGGCGTGTTCGGCGCCTCGTCAGTCAGTTGTTCGGTCTCCGCCAGTGCAGGCGCAAGCTTGATGGAACACCGATCGGCAAGCCATGTCTCTACTACCATATGGGACAGTGCGTCGGACCTTGCACCGGCAATATCTCGCGTGTGCAGTATACGAAAATTTGCGGGGAAGTTATCCAGTTCCTGGATGGTCGTGGTGCGGACATAGTCAATCGACTGACGGCGGAGATGAACCAGGCCGCTGAGAAGCTTGATTTTGAGTTGGCCGCGCGTTTGCGGGACAAGATCCAGACAATCACGCGAATTGGTGAAGACCAGGTAGTGGTGGCCAATGAAAACAGAGAGCAGGACTTGTTCGGTGCTGCAATCCAGGATGATCAGGCTGTTGTGAAAGTGCTCGGCGTGCGTGGAGGCAAACTGAGCACTCAAGAAACATATACCCTCACGCATGCCGGTGGAAGAGCGATTGGTGAGGTGCTCGAGGCTGCCATGTCAATGCACTACGGGGAAGGGCACCGACCGGCTCGGCATGTGCTTTTATGTGCTCCGATCGATGAAGTTGACCACTGGCAGAAGCTTCTTGCCGAAATGCGTGGAAATCCGGTGAACATCACGGTGCCACAGCGTGGCGAACGCCGTCGCTTGACTGAACTTGCGCGCATGAATGCTGAGACCATGCTCGAAGCCGTTTGCAGTGAACATGGTATTAGAGCTACGGACGCTGCAACCGCGCTAGCTGATCTTGCAGATGCATTGGGGTTGCCAGAACCGCCGCGCCGCATCGAGTGCTACGACATTTCAAATTTGCAGGGCGACTTTGCCGTCGGCTCAATGGTTGTTATGGCTGATGGTCATCCGAAAAAATCAGATTATCGCCGTTTCAGAATTCGCACAGTCGAAGGACAGGATGATTTCGCATCGATGGCGGAGGTGCTCCAACGGCGGCTCAGGGCGGCGGTGGCCGGAGACAGTAAATTTCTCCCCCTGCCTGACCTGATTGTCGTCGATGGTGGAAAAGGTCAGCTGGGTGCTGCACTCGAGGTACTGAATGTATTCCCTGAAGCTTCGACCGTATCACTGGTGGGACTCGCGAAACGTGAGGAAGAGGTTTTCGCACCCGGAAAATCAGCACCGGTTGACATGAGTGTTTTTCCGCGAGCGAGGTTTCTTCTGCAACAGATTCGAGATGAAGCCCACCGCTTCGCCGTCACATATCACCGAGGGATCCGCGCAAAGCAGGTCACGGCAAGTGAACTGGATCAAATTGCAGGGGTCGGGCCAAAGCGTCGCAGCGAGCTTCTCAAGGCATTCCCATCCATTCAGGCGATGCGAAATGCTTCGACGGATGAACTCGCCCAGGTACCGGGGATGAATCGCGCGGCAGCCAAAGCCGTAAGCGAGTATCTTCTGCGGCACGCCGGGGAATAGCAATCATGCGACTAGGAAAAACGTATGGGGGCCCTTCGACTGAAGGGTCCCCATTTCATTGGACGAGCAGCTTCGGCCTACTGGTTCAGTTGGCTGACGTAGTTGAGAAGGCCGCCGGCTAACAGAATATTGGCTTGCCGATCTGTGATTTCCAGTGTCGCATCATATTCTTTACCACTGTGGGCACTCTTGATAGTCAGCCGTCTTGCACTGATACCATCTTTTATATTCTCGATGGTCAGCACGTCGTTGAGATCAAGTGTATTGTAGACGGCTTCATCTACCACTATAGGCAAAATGCCGAAATTGATAAGATTGGCTTGATGAATTCGGGCAAATGACACGGCCAGAATCGCACGGACCCCAATATAAAGTGGGCACATGGCTGCATGTTCGCGGCTGGAGCCTTGCCCATAGTTAGAACCGCCCAGAATCGCGCTGGGGCCGCCGTTGAGCGCTCGTTTGGCAAAGGTCGGGTCTACCCCCTCAAAGACATGTTCAGACAGCGAGGGGACGTTAGAGCGTAATGGAAGATACTTGGCGCCAGCCGGTGAAATGTGGTCCGTGGTGATGTTATCGCCGACTTTGAGCATGACTGACAGCTCCAACGTATCCTGCATCGGCTCTCTTTTGGGCGCGGGCTTGATGTTTGGACCGCGCTTCACTTCAATGGCGCTACCATCTGTCGGTGGCGCGATGATCATGGTGTCGTCGATTGTGAAATGCGCGGGTGTCTCTATGTATGGAGCTTCACCAAGGCTGCGAGGATCTGTGAATACTCCAGTGATAGCAGCAGCGGCACAGGTTTCCGGAGAAGCCAGATATATGCCGGCGTCGGCTGTACCGCTTCGACCTTCGAAATTACGGTTGAACGAGCGAAGCGTGATGCCGCCGGACTGTGGTGCTGCACCCATGCCGATACAGGGACCGCATGCTGACTCGAGGAGACGCGTGCCCGCTGCCACTATTTTGGATAGTGCCCCATTGTCTGCCAGCATTCGGACGATTTGGCGCGAGCCGGGGGAGAGCATTAAACTGCAGCTCTCAGCCACTGTCTTGCCATCAAGCATTGCGGCTACCACCATGAGATCCTTATAACTCGAATTTGTGCAAGAGCCAATGCAGACTTGATTCACAGGTTTGCCTGCGAGTTCGGACACAGGCACAACATTGTCCGGACTGTGAGGTTGGGCTACCATTGGCACAATTTTGTCAAGATCGATTTCGACGACCTTGTCATATTCGGCATCCGCGTCAGCGCGTAACTCCGTCCACGCATCCTCGCGGTCTTGTGCTGTGAGGAAAAGGCGGGTTTGTCCGTCACTGGGGAAAATACTTGTCGTAGCGCCCAGCTCCGCGCCCATATTTGTTATTGTTGCACGTTCGGGAACGGTCAGGGATTCCACACCGGGACCAAAGTACTCGACAATCTTCCCAACGCCACCTTTCACAGAC
>CAYSRY010000060.1:0-14446 GCA_964433395.1 uncultured Armatimonadia bacterium
CGTGCACTTGTTCTGCACGTGCGGCTTAATTCAACAACTTTATTCGCCGCCCGGCGGAGAGTTCCCACCACCGGGCGATAATTTTGTATTCAGGGCATCGGCCAAGCGAGAACCTGGCCGTTTTCGAGGGCCGCAGCGATTAAGGTTTCAGCCCCAGAGCCAGTTATCGTGATGTATCTGGGAGCGCTGGGGGTCTGGAAGTTAGCAATGACATTTCCTTGCCCATCGGCAACGCGGACCATGCCCGCCTCATCGCAGTATACCACAGCGGGCGTTCCATTGCGCTCAGTCGCGCGCACATTATTGACAGAGAGGCCGGAATGGTCCTGCCAGATGACTTCACCAGCGCCGGAAAGGGCATACAGGTAGCCGGTACCAGAGGCGATGAGGACTTCGTCGGATCCATCGCCATTGAGATCAGCCATATCGACAGAATTCACAGGGTAGCCGAAGTTGTCGAAGCGCCAGAGGGTCGTCGCTGAGTCGTCGAACGGTGTGGCTACGCAATCGCCAGTGGAAGAGGCGGTGACCACATCAAGTTTCCCGTCGCCATCGAGATCGCCAGTTGCGAACCATACGTCGCCAATAGATGTATATCGGCCATATTTCTGGACGCCACTGAAGTCTATGGCTGTGGCAGATCCGTATTTGTTGCCGACGAAGATCATATCTTTCGTATTATCGGCATTCGTGTCGCGGACTTCAAGCTGCATGGAGCCATGCAAGGCATGATCGAAGCCCCAGAGCTTGTTGAAACTCGCATCAAGGGCCTGAAGGTCGTAGTTGGCCATCGTGACGAGGATTTCGTCGTAGTGGTCGCCGGCAGTGTTTGCGGTGGCGACATTATAGACGCTGAACGGGCGATCGCCGAAGCTGCGCGCCCATGGTATCCCCCGCATCTGATGCTTGTCAATGAGCTTGCCGTCGGGTGAGAGCATGTAGATGAAAGTGTCTGTGGAACCGATCAGGATTTCTTTCGCGTCGTCGCCACGGAAATTGCCAAATGCGACATCACGGACGAGGCTTGTGGCATTGAAACGCCAGAGTTCTGTGCCGGCATTGTTGAGGCAGATGAGCTGCGAACCGCGGCAGACATAGATGTGTTCACCATTACCATCGCCAAGATCTGCTGCTTTGATCGCTGCGTTTGAACTGTCATCGGTTAATGCAGTCCATGCGGGCTGCGCGTCTGTAGCTATTTCCGTTGACGCGGCAGCGGCAGACTGGGCGCGGGCGCCAGCGACGACTTCTTTGACGACTCTGGCGACATCCGCGAGCACTGTCACCTGTGAGGCGCGAATGACCTGATCACCCTGGTCAAATTTGATGGTCTGTACGTTCCCTCCCACCTGCATGCCGATTTCCGCACCGCCTTCAGGGACGGTGAGGAAGAGATCGCCGCCGAGGTTGCCATCAATGTCAACAGGTGAAGAGGCACTGAGGCGGACACGGCCGATACTGAGGCGGCGCAGTCCACTGATGGAGATGTGAGAAGTACCGAGCAATGCAGCCTGGACGCGCGCTCTGACAGCTGCCGTCTGGACGTCGCCGGTGAGTGCGAGAGCTGGCTGGTCGCCTTTGATTGCTATCAGATTGGGAGCAATTTCGATTGGCTGGTAAGTTCGTCTGTTGTTCGGCATGCTGGTATAAACAAGTGAAGCAAATGAAGAACTGTCGCCTGCATTGAGCGCACCGCCAGCGCGCTGGTGCAGGACACTGATGGGAACCGAGATGCCCTCGCGCTCGTGGTTGGTGACCCATGCAGTGATGGGGCGGGCTGGCTTGATGTTGAGAATCCTGTCACTGCTCGCCGACATCTCGGGTACTGACGGAAGATTTTCGGCCTGAAGGACAGTCGCGGTCCCGTCCGCGGCTCTGAATGTGAAGCTGTCGATGCGTACAGGGGGCTTTTCGCGCAGTGTTACGAGCACGAAATGTGGCCCGTCGCCTTTGAGCGTTATGTTAGGCGTGGGGGTAGTGAGTGCCCAGTCGCCCGCAGAATGTCCAAGTTTGCCCTGTGGTATGCCAAACATCTGATTTTCGCCGAGGTCGACGGAGATCCACAGTGAATCGGAGCTGCCATCAATACCATAGCCGATCACATCGAGCGCATATTCACCAGCTGGCAGATCGACGCCGAAAGCAATGCGCGAGGTCGAACGATCCATGACAGCGAGTTGTTCACCATCAGCGACTGGATCATCCACGACGGTTACGTCGTCGGTCTGAAGTGCGGCGGGGCCGCGTCGGGCAATGAAATCGCAACCATTGGCGATTTCCTGACGCCCGGCATTATCGATAGTTTTCCAGGTGAATTCGTAGTCAAATTCGCCATCTTCGCGTGGGGTGACAGTGTCATTGACCAGGAACCATTCGCCGCGATTCCACAGTATCTGCCTGCGCCAGTTGACACCATTATAGGCTTTTGTATATGTGTCGGTATAGCCGAAGCCGGGGAGGTCCGTATAGTGGGACAGCCCGGACATGCTTGGCACAAGCTCCTCGCAGCGCCCATTGCGCAGAACAGTGAGCATCGTGTGCTCAGTCGTATTGCGGACGAGGTAATCGTGGTCGAGGAGCCAACGTTCACCATCTTCGACAAATTCAATGATGGAATTGGCATCGTAATGCAGATGCTTGCCACGCGCGAGGCCGTCGACGATGAGGTACTGTCCATCGGGTTCCCAGTTTTCGCGGAACGTAATCTTATCGAATGAATCCTCGAATGGCACCTCTGCCGGTACGAGAGTTTCGTTATATGTCGGGTATTTCTGCATCCACTCGTAGACCTGCGGGTCATTCATGAAGACGTTGATGCCGGTGAAACGGTCAGGGCGTACAGGCTCAACGCCCCGGTCATAGGGAATGCTGTAATCGCTGTCGGCATAGTGATTGAGGAGCCATTTGTAACCACCGTCATCAGTCCACCACATTGCCTCGGGAAGCGCGCCCTGCGGCAGATTGGGGCGTGAGGAGATGCCTGAGTCGCCGAAACCTGAGGCGAGCCCCATATTGTCACACATGGCGACGACATAGTCGGCGTATTTATTGTACAGGCCCGAAGTGAAAAATCCCATCTCATTTTCCGCCAGACAGTAAATCTGACTGTGACGCGTTGTGAGAGTGAGATAGGAGTCAGCGTCTTCCTGCGGCTTCCAGGATTTTGCCTGAGCCATGAAGCACTTGCGGGCTTTGTCTAGTTTTTCGGGCATGTCTGCGATGTGGTAGTAACGGTCAAAATAGCGCGCGCCGAAATGCACGCCGAGCAGCGGGAATGTCGTGTGATTCCACGTGACAAGGTCGTCGGTGCCAATCGTACCGTAGCCTGAGACGTGAGAAATCAGATCTCGTGTGAACTGGAGAATGGCGTTTGAATAGTCGAGACGAAGCTGGTCGGAGATGAGTGGGCATTCTTCGAACGCATCCCACACGCAGCAGATTTCCCATGAGGTGGTTTCTTCATTCCACGGCATCTTGCGATGTGTGGATGCGCCGACAGCTTTGCTGCGTTCGCCGCCTGGTACGTACATTTCGGCCATAATCTCCATGGCAGCAACAGCCTGACGGGCGTATGCCTCTTCACCAGTCTGGAGATAGAGATTTGCATAGTTCGTGACTTCGGTGAAAGTTGGATCTGGCGTGGATTTGAGAGCAGCGATTGCAGCCGCATCAGCACCACGGCCCGGGCCGAATGTGACGCCATAGGGGACAGCGTCATCTGCAATCAGATTGAGGAATTTCTCGACGCCGGGCATGGCACCAGCCGGTTTGCTCGCGCCGATGACGATTATATTGTTACCGCCATTGTATGGGTATGGATCGTAAACGGTGTGGATGAGATAATTGTTTTCGCCAGGGACAGTTGCGTTCGGGAATGTATAGCGATTCCAGTAGAGCCGCTCGATGAGCGGATTGTTGAGCATATTGCCGAGGGCAATGACTGTACGATTGGCCGGATCAGCGGCCTCAATGGTGGAGACGACAGCCGGCTTGTACGCGGCCAAACCCTCAGCAAGCGCTTTAGCCGCCTCGGCCCAGCCTTCGCCAGCGGGAGCAATAATAGCTGGGGACTTGCCATTTACGACGAGATTGGTGGTGCGTTCGATGTCGCGCACAAATGCGAGGTGGGGTATAGTGACGCCTGCAGCGGCCGCTTTGGCGTAGTCATCGGGAAGAGGCTGGCCGAATATCTGTACCTCGCCCAGAGCCGGGTGAGCGCGTCGGCCGCGTGAAACGCCCTCAACGGAGCGAACACGGATCGCCACTACGTTGATCGGCGCGAATGTGTGGTTGTCCCATTCATCAGGGACAGCAGCGGTCTTCTCGGCAAGTTTCGTATCGAAAACACCGTCGCCTGTCGTATCGGCTTCGATGACGTAGACGGTGGATTTGTAGATTTCGCTGTTCTGTGTGACGTTGACGGCAGATATTTGGCGGGGCGTATCAAATGTGAAAGTTATCGTGCCCTCACCGGCTGTTCCGACCTCGAACGTACAACTTGTGCTTGGGTTATCGTCAATCAAGTTGTTGATATTGCCCCCAATGGCAGGGCTGGCAGTGATCTTGGCGGCAAATGCGATGTTAGAATCGGCAGCCGCAAATGAGACGGATAGGACCAGCAACGCTACGGCCAGTATCACACGTTTCATTGACACACCTTTTCCTGTCTGGAGCTGAGCGCAATTTTCGTTTTCTATAGAAGCTATGACGAGGTTAATGTACGCGTCGCAACTGGCATTGAATATAGAATGCTCGCCAAATTCTGAGCGCCAAATGACTTGTGACTCCTGTGGTGACAAAGTATTCGGCCATATCCAAACAGCAGTTCGTTCTTTATTGGACAGGACTGAGCAGGATTCGCTTCACATTGATGCCCATGCCCTGCGATTTTTCGTTGCTTCCAATAGCGCGCATAGTGATGGTGTGGGGCTCGTCAGTGACCTCGATTTCGCCGAATGTGGCGTGTTTTCCGACTGAATTGACGCCGGGGCCGTAGGTGTCGAATGGTTCGCCAACCGGCGTGTCATCGAGACTTACTTCGATGATGCCATAGGAATAAGCCATGCAGAATTCGGCAGACAGCTGATAACATCAGGTGATTGGACCCTGAGGAATTGCGCCCCCATGTCGTCGACAGCCCGTGTGTGGGTGCTTTCGCTGACCTGATGGGGGAGCTCGCGGCACTCGAGCGCAATGCCAGCAAATGGAGGCGTCGGAGCGTAAGAGAGTGTAATTGTGTATGTGTCGGTGTTGTCGAATGGGAGGCAAAGAACGAGTTTGTCACTGTTGATGGATGAGCTTCCGTCCTTGTTGTAAGGGTTGTGCTGTCGGGCGGGCCAGACGAGACGTGCACCGGCCGGGACCACGACTTTGAGCTCGCCATAGGTGAACGATCCGCCGAGGGCATCCGCAGAGAGATCGAATTCGTTGTCTTCGACAGGCAATAACGCTCCTGCCGCAGTTATGAGCTCTGCTGCGCGGCGCATAAATGGAATGTGCGCCTCAACACCCTTGCCTGATGGGGCAGTATAGATGAGCTGAAGATCGCCATCCGGCGTCACAGATGAGGTAACAGAACCAGTGACATCCCCATAGGTGAGCGCAAGATTGACGGCATTTTCATCATATGTGATTGACGCCGCGTCAGGGTACCATCGGAGGTCGATCTCAGGCAGGAACTCCGGTTTTTCATCTCCGGGAGTGTGAGCGAGGAGCGAGGTGTCGCCGACGGTAAACGTCGACCAAAGGGGCTGGAGTTTCGTATTGCCTCCGCCCAGCACGATGCCAAGCTCGTCATGATAGATGTCCACGGAATTCTGACGATCCTGCATCCAGCGACTTCGTATGGGTTCGCATGTATAGGCGGAAAACGCCATATGCCATGGTTTGTGGCGGCGGCAGACAGCATCATTATTTCCGATGGAGACAGTGCTTGTGTCCTGCTCAGTGGGGAGTTGCGCAGTTTCGCCAGTCTGAGAGAAGAAAAGCATGTTGG
Source organism: uncultured Armatimonadia bacterium (assembly GCA_964433395.1). Taxonomy (GTDB): domain Bacteria; phylum Armatimonadota; class Zipacnadia; order Zipacnadales; family UBA11051; genus UBA11051. Next base: position 5,996 of record CAYSRY010000060.1, read on the forward strand.
CAGCGTATTCGCCATCAACGAAACGCCCGGCTTCGGCATACGGCTTGATCTGGTGGAGCAGGAATGCCCGGCCTTCAGGTGAGGTGGTGAAGCCAGGATTGCCTTTGTGCGGTGCAGGTGCGTAGATCGTGCGCTCGTCGATGCACGAGATTGCCGAACCATCGGGAAACAGCGTGTAAAGGTGGAACCTGGAGGCTGTATTCAGCACATCAAGGACCTGGGCGTCGCCTGAAAACGAGTAGTAAATGCCGAGGAACCAGAGGTAGGCAGTGTTGTAGCCTACTGTCGGGCCACTGTGTTCGGTCCAGAAACCTGTAGGATCGGCTTTGGCAACAGCGCGCGCCATAAAATCCATGGCCGCCTGCTTCCAGTCTTCATTATTGAAAATAACGCCACCGATATAGAGATTCATCGCCTCGCGCAACGGGAGATTGTGGACAGCCGCTTTCTGAATCGCCGGGTACATTTCGTTCAGGCCAAGCAGGAGAGAATCTTCCCATATTTTGCGTGATGCTTCCGGAAGCGCGTCACCAACGAGCCAATAGGCTTTGAGCCAGTGAGAATAGACAAATGCGCTTCGATGAGTGCCCCATTCGTCGCCATTCTTGCGTTTGAGCGGCCAGCAGCCTTTGTCGTCCTGCTCCTCGGCCCAACGCTCACCACCGCGGGCAATTACTTTCAGGATTTCCGGATCGTGGTAGTAGGGGTTGTCAGGATGGTCAATGGACCATGCGGCTGCAAGTGGCCAGATGGGCATCTGATCGTTGTAGACCCACGGCTCGTCGTTGAACTTGCCGGTATCAGCGTGATAAGCCTTGAGGTAGCCGGGAATGGATTTGACGAGGCTTTCGAGGAGATATTCGCGCGGTGGCCAAGTCGTCCAGTCATCGGCGGCGATTGCAGCGGAAGCCATAAGCATGATCACCATACCTGTGAGTATGAAGCGTGCCATCACGTCCACCCCATTTGCCTGCATGCGTCTGATTGCGAATAGCGGTGAGATTGGGGCAGAAAGGCGGGCCAGCGACATAGCTGGCCCGCCCCGGGAGATGCAGTGATTACTGCGTGTCGATACGTCGCAGCAGCCAGCGTTTAACGCCGATTGTCTGTGACTTGGAGGCCTCATTTTTGCCGGCAATCTCCGCTGCGACCGTATGATCGCCTTCGATAATCTGAATTTCCCCAAATGAGACACGCTCACCTTCAGAGTCGACATCTACACAATACGCGTCGAATGGCTTGCCGACTTGTTGGCCGTCGTAGAGCACATTAACGATGCCATATTCGTTGGCCAATACGAATTCCGCAAACAGCTCATATTTGCCAGGTGGTATGTCCCCAGGGAGCTTAAAGCGGATCCATGAGCCGACCTCAGTGCGGCCGAGGAACTGTGCACCAAGATTGTCGAGGCGTTTTGTATATTGGCCTTCGCTATATTCGAACTCCATGTCGCGAGCCTCATAGATGAGGCCGTCGAATGGCGGCTCGGGAGCGTACGAAAGGCCGACCGCATAGTGGCTGACATTATTGAATGGCATGCACAATACAAGTTTTGCGGATGGAATCCAGGAATGGCCATCTTTGGCATATTGGTTGTGAGGATAGATCGGCCACTTGAGATATGCTCCGACTGGCATTGATACGCGGAGCTCGTCGTAGATAAAGTGGTCGCCGACCTGTTCGCTGCTGAGCGTGATTTCTTCTGCAGTCAGACGGATTGTCTCGCCATCAGCAAGCTGCAGGCGGTTGGAGCGATACATGAGCGGCAGATGCGCCTCGGCCTGCTGAGTGGGTGAGCCGATGAGATCGATCGCGATGCCGTCATTGTCGTCGGGCGCGATGCGGATGCGATATGGGCCATGTCCGGTCTGCGCGTCGAGGCCACCGTATTTGAGCGCCATGCGTGTGACGTCGCCCTCGACATTGAGGCTGGCCATGTCAGGCGTCCATTTTAGGTCGATGTCAGGTGTGAAATCCGGGTTTTCATCGCCCGGAGTATGTTTGAGCAGTGATGTGTCGCCGAGTGTGAATGTTGACCACAGCGGCTGGAGCTTCGTATTGCCTCCACCGATGACGAGGCCAAGCTCATCGTGATAAATGTCGATGAGATTGCCGCGATCCTGTACCCAGCGGCGATTTGGCGGAGCGCACGCGAAGCCTGAGAGTGTCCACTGCCAGGGCTTGACGCGTTTGATGATGGCGCTTGTCGTCTGGAGCGTGGTTGTTGAATTGTCAGCCTGAGCCGCAGGCATGATTGCATCGCCAGAGGCGCCATTCATGAGCATGGTAGCTGCGTAATCGGAGCTGGCCAGCCGGTCGGGATTATCGCCCACGTAGCGGTTCATCTGAGCTATCAGGAAGCCGCGGCCTTCTGGGGTCCAGGCAAAGCCGACATTACCGGTATTGACACCGCTGCTGTATAGCTGACGCTCGTCAACCGATGGAGTGGATGAGCCATCAGGAAGCAGCACGTCGGCGTGGAATTTTGCCGAACGTTTCAGGGGCTCAAGCGCGAATGAGTCGTAGGAGTATGAGTAGTATATGCCGAGAATCTCGACGTAGACCATGTTGTAACCGATTACAGGGCCAAAGTGTTCGGACCAGTATCCGCCCCTCTCCTGCTCTTCGATGAGACGATGGAGGTAACCTGCAGCCGCCTGTTTCCAGTCCTCATTTTCGAAAACTATGCCGGCAATGTAGAGGGCCATCTGATTGTGGCCGGCCATGTTGCCGACACTGCCAGAAGAACCCTTGCGGATGGCGGTGAAGCCGCGCAGCAGACCCTCGTTCCAGATCGCTTTGGATTCCGGGGTAAGGGCGTCTTTGACCAGCGTGTATGCGCGGATCCAGCGGGAGTACGTCCATGGCTGATGGACCTGCCCCCATGTCGTATTGTCTTTTTTGCGGAAAATCCATGCGCCGTTTTCGTCCTGCGCTTCGGTGAGGCATTCTCCGCCGCGTGCGATGGCTTTCAGAAGCTCTTCGTCGTGATAGTATGGGTTATTATCATCTTTGAGTGACCATGCGACAGCCAATGGCCACAGTTCATTCTGGTCATTACATATCCATGGTTTGGAGCCGAACTGCCCAGTTGCTGGATCGAATGTGGCAAGCGTCTTTTCGACACCGTTCACAAGGCCTTTGATGAGATAGTCGCGGGGGGGCCAGCTTGTGAACTGGTCCTGCGCGAATGCGGGCCCGCAGATACAGATGACGATAACTGCCAGTAGGGTAATGCGTTTTTTCATTGTCACTTCTCCTTGGAGCAAGTCCGGGTACGCGGACTACGTGCAGGCTCTATTCTGACGAGAGCGTAATGGTATATTTGCCAGTCTCATTAAATGGCAGGCAGAGTACGAGTTTGGCATTGTGCAAAGGCGCCTGCAGTGTTTTGTGATATTGATCGTTCTGGCGCTCTGGCCAACGGAGCGTTGCGCCAGCAGGCATGGAGACCTTCAGGCCTTCGTAGACGAACCATGCGCCAACCTGTTCTGCGGAGAGGATGAAATGCTCCTCGCCAAGCGTGATTTTCTCGCCAGATGCAAGCTCAAGGCTCTCGCCGCGATAGAGCAGTGGCACATGCGCTTCGGCATTTTCGCCCTGAGGTGCGATGTAGGTCAGAGCGAACGCTCCATCGTCGGTCGGTTTTGCTTCGATGCGATATGGGCCATGTCCTCGCTGTGCATCGAGGCCGCCGTATTTGAGCGACATGCGAGTTGAATCTCCACCATCTGTGAGAACGGCCATGTCGGGCGTCCATTTCAGAGGGATATCCGGAGTGAAGTCATATTCTTCGCCCTCGGTAGGTTCGGCCGGCTTGAGCAGGTCGGGGTCGCCGACTGTGAAAGTGGACCAGTAGGCCTGGAGCTTTGTATGTCCGCCGCCGAGCACGAGGCCCAGGTCGTCGTGGTAGACATCGATGAGATTCTGGCGATCCATGACCCATCGGCGATTTGGCGCTGCGCATGCCCAGCCGGTGAATGTCCAATGCCAGGGCTTATCGCGTTTGATGATGGCGTGCGGGGTGTAGAGGATTGAGGTGTAACTGTCCTCTTCGCCCGCAGGTGCGATGCCGGTGCCTTCGCCGGAATGCAGGAGCATGTGTGCCGCAAAGTCGCCGGAAGTGAGATTGGTTCCGCCATCGGTCTGGCGCCACAACTGGGAAAGAACATATCCGCGACCTTCGGGCGTCCATGTGAAGCCGCAATTTCCGGCGCTGATGTTTTTGTGATATGCGTTGCGCTCGTCGATAGCCGGGCATGGCGAGCCATCAGGCAGAAGAATGCTGGCATGGTATTTCGCGGCACGGGTCAGCGCATCAATGACGCGGTCATCTTTTGAATATGAGTAGTAAATACCAAGAATGTCGATGTATACGCTGTTGTAGCTGATGACCGGGCCGTAGTGTTCGGACCAATAGCCGCCCATTTCCTGATCATCGACAATCGCAAGCATGTACTCGATGGCCGTGTCGCGCCACTGCGGATTGTCGAAGCACAGCGAAGCGATGTAGAGGGCCATCTGGTTATGCCCCGTCATGTTGGAGACCCAATCAGGCCTCGTATTCTGGCTGATGTGACTGAAGCCCAGCGTCAGGCCATCTTCCCAGCGTTTGCGCGCGGCTTCGGGAAGAGCGTCGTGGGTGAGGTGATATGCGCGAATCCAGCGGGAGTACGTCCACGGCTGATGTACCTGCCCCCATGTGGAGTTATCTTTTTTGCGGAAAATCCACGCGCCGTTTTCATCTTGCGCGTCGACGAGAGCTATGCCGCCGCCGGCGATGGCTTCGAGGACTTCATCGCTGCGGTAGTAGGGGTTGTCTTCGTGCTCGGTAGCCCAAGCAACGGCCAGCGGGAAAACGGCATTCTGGTCATTGCATACCCACGGCAATGTGCCGAATTGACCACTTTCGGGGCGGTAGGATGCGAGTGTTTCCGGAATTGATGCAACCAGGCTCTTGATCAGAAAATCGCGTGGCGGCCATGCTGCAAACTGCTCGTTTGTGTCCATGTCGGAAGTCTCCCACCCTCGTGCTATGGTGTCAGATATGCAAAGCTCAATGTATTTCTCCGGAATGTGTGTACAGGCCTTTGTTAAATATGGAGCATCTGGCGGGCGGCAGATGTTTATGATATTGCAATAACCATTGTGCAGGGGCTTCTGTAAGAAGTTTGGGAAGAAACCCGCATCGCCGGGAGGCAATAAGAGGCTAACGGCGAAATGGCGGGCGGAGGTGGTATAGATGAATACGCATACTGGGATATTCTTTGCAGCAGCAGCGATTCTGGCGTGTACGGCAGGGTGGGCCGCACCGAATCACCCGCGTGTGATGATTACCAAAGAAGACATTCCGCGTTTGCGCGCGAGGGTGGCGGAGACTGAGGAGAATGCGTTAGGCGTTATCCCTGCGCAGATGTGGCAGGAAATCAAGGCGCAGGCCGACACATTCGTCGCTGCGGCACCATATACATACAACGTAAACATACCGAAAGAGGGCGCCGAGCCTCTGCCATGGTCGTATACGCTTTCAGATGAAGCTCCGCCCCTGCATGAGGGGTATAACTATCCGCCATGGACGGCCATGTTTCAGGAACGTGGTGATTCCATCACCACGCGGTTGCGGTATTTCGTAACCGCGTACATCGTGAGTGGCGAAAATATCTACTTTGAAAAAGCAAAAGAGATCGTCCTGCAACTGTGCGCATGGGACATCATCTGGACAGATCCAAGTTATGGCGGGGGAAGCCCCTGTCTGGATACCGGCCACGCAGCGCAATGGGTGGCGATTTTCTATGACTGGTGCTACGATGCGATGGATGTGGACGAACGCGAGATAGTGCGCGAGGCACTGATCGAAAAAGCTATCGTGCCGATTGACGAATACATCGACAAGCTCAGCCCGTATCATAACTTTACAGGTGTACTGGCGACGGGGCTGTGCTTTGGTGGCCTGGCTCTGCTGGATGAGGAAGAGCGTGCCGAGGGATGGGTTGCTCATGCGGTGGACCGCGCCAAGCTGAATTTTGACGCTCAGGGAAAAGACGGCGGCTCGATGGAAGGACCGGGTTACGGGACTTATGCCTCAAATATGTTTGCCGACATTTTCTGGGGCATGGGGACTGCAGGAATCGAAAACCCGCTTGCTGATCACAATTTCATAAAAACACTGCCGCGGCACTGCGTGAGCATGCTGGACCCCAACAGCAAGCAGCAACCGTGCTTCGGTGACGGTGGCCCGACCGCTGGCCATGGTCGCATGCTGATGTCGATAGCATTGCAAGGTGACCCGGATGCTGCGTGGTATCTGCAGCAAATTGGCTGGTTTGCCGGCGCAACTCCGCGGAATCTGCTCGCAATAGATCCTGCGAAGATCCGAGTTGAGGCACCGGATTACAACCCGTCGCGAGCCTTTGTGGACATCGGCTATGGGATTTTGCGCGATGGATACGAGGCGGGCCCAGCGTTCATGGGCGTGAAATGCGGTCCGCCGACGTCGGATATCGGCCACAACCATTTTGACAGCAACAGCTTTATGCTGAACTACATGGGTACGTGGATTGGCTGGGATCCCGGCTATCGGAATTACTTCGAACCGCGCGACCGGCGATACACCACAAGCACTTTCGGCCACAGCACCATAGTGCTTGATGTCGACGAAGAATACCTGGCGAATCAAAGTGTGGCGCAATTCGGACATGATCAGGTGCGCCTTTCAGGCGGTCAGTTTCGGGAGTTCTATGCGGGTACAGGGTTTGACTATACTCTGGGCGACGCAGCCACTACCTACAATAACGCGGAGACGACAGTGCTGGAGAAATTCGACCGGCAGATTATTTTCGCAAAGCCGGATATATTCTTCATCAGGGACACGCTTGTCGCCCCTGAGGAGCATGCCTTCAGCGCAATGTTCCACCTGCCAAATGGCGCGAGTTATGAGCTTGCAGAGGATGGGGCAGAAGGAGTGGCATCGCAGGTAGCTCTGCAGATACAGAGCTATTCGCCTGATGCCATAGAGATGACAGCGGGGATATACGAGGGTGCGGAGAAGCGAGGTCCCTGGATTGCGGCGACGACCGGCTGGACAGACGCGACCACGATCACAAGCGTACTCATCCCGCGGCGGTTTGGTGGAATTCTGACAAACGGTGGTTTTGAATCCGGCATGGGCGGATGGCTTCCGCGCTCGCAGACGCTTGATCATCACAGCATCGACACCGAGGTGAAACACAGCGGCAACGCTTCGGCGCGAATTGATGAAGATGGATATTACTACACTGAACGGTTCAAATTGGAGCCGGGCACTGAAGTTACCGTGCGCTGGTGGGCTAAGACAACCGGTACCGGTTCGGCGATGATACACCACTGGCAGCATAGCGCATCAAAATGGCAGCCAAAAGGCCCGACGATGACGGGCAATCAGTGGAAGCAATACGAGATGACGACTGTGGTGCCAGAGGGAGCTGACCAGACTTCGCTGGCTTTGAATTTCAGTGGGGGTGGGACGATATGGTTTGATGACGTCGAGATAATCGCAGATAACCTGCCTGCTGAGATGCCACCCGCCACTGTCACGCCAATAGACGAAGGCCAAGGCGGCTGCATGATTGAGCGTGACGGCGATACACATATAATGATATGTGGCGAAGCCGGCAAAAATCAGATCCTGAAGGTCGGTGACTATATCATCGAGACAGACGCGGAAATCGCAGCGGTGAAAGTGCGTGAAGGCGCAGCGCCGGAGGGATTTATGGTTCGCGGCACAGTGCTGCGGGTAAATGCAGATGACGTGACAATGGATGAGGGCACCTGGCAGCTGCAGAAGTAGGCTTGAGTGTCGATTCGCTGCAATACCAATGTCTGCGCGGAAGTGACGAAATGGACACTGTGTGCGCCGCTCGCACATGCTTCACCGAGGCCATGGCCGGAGGAGTGTCTGGTTGGGCGGCATTGGTATTGCAGCATTCAATGGGGTTCACGTGCAAACTTGATGCAAAGCCCGTTCAGGCGTGCCGCTGCTGGGATTCCAGAACCGGGAAAAATAGCAACAGCGAATGTGGCGAAAAGATGAAAAGCCGGTAGACAAGCAATTTTGACCGTGGTATTCTAGCGGCGTGCTGACATCATGTGCGATGAATGCGCAGGACAACATAATGAGAATAACAGCATCGACAGCGGCTGCCGAAAGGCGTTACAAGCCGCTGCGCTTCACTTTTAGGGGGCCGGGTTTGGCGAATTCTGCGGCATGATGGTGTGGGATTCTGCAATCTCGAAGCTGAAGAACGGAGAAAAAGGGTGACCGATATGGTCAGATCCCGCGGGTATACAATGATATTGTTGAGTGCTTTCCTGGCACTCATGGGTTGCATGGCCTGGGCGGATGGTATCGCGCCGACCGCCAGCAATGCAGCGCAGACCTCAGTGCAGGTCACCACGAAATCCACCGATGCGGTG
>CAYSRY010000061.1:0-6427 GCA_964433395.1 uncultured Armatimonadia bacterium
CCCGGCCCGGCTCAGGAGCAACCCTGTACATACTCGACGAGCCAACCACCGGCCTGCATTTCGCCGACATAGACAAGCTCGTCCAGATAATCAACCGTCTCGTCGATCAGGGCAACACCGCTGTAGTCATCGAGCACAATCTCGACGTCATCAAAACCGCCGACTGGGTCGTCGATCTAGGGCCTGACGGTGGAGAAGGCGGCGGAAGGCTGCTGGCTGCAGGGACACCATATGACATCATGGCCTGTCATGAATCTTACACAGGCAGGTACCTCAAAGACGTACTATAGCCGTCACACGACGCCTGCCACACCTTACCGCATACTATGGTATAATTGCCACGCAATGGTTCCGAACGCAACGGAGTGCGAGAAGACGAAACCATGAAAGCAACTGTGCTCATACCAAGCTATCGCCGAGGACCCGCTCTGCTCGACTGTCTGCAGGGCGTTATCAACTGCACGCGTCCGCCCGATGAAATCATCATCGTACTGCGCGACACAGACTCTGAAAGCCACGACCTCGTAAACGACTGGCTCACCGGATGCCCCCACGCACAGCTCTTCAAAGTCGTCGACGTAACCCCGAGAGGCCAGATCGCAGCAATGAATCGCGGGCTCGAGGTCGCATCAGGCGATGTCATCGTATTCACCGACGACGACGCCATACCCAGACCTGACTGGCTTGACCGCATCCTGCGCCACTATGACGCCCAGGAGGTTGGAGGCGCCGGGGGCCGCGATGTCGTTCATCACGGTCAGAACACTGTTGTATGCCATGCGAAAACAGCCGGCATACTCACATGGTATGGCAAGGTCATCGGCAATCACCATTGCCAGATCCCCGGCAAGGCACGCCCGGTCGACCATATCAAAGGCGTCAACATGTCATTTCGCCGCGAGCATATTATGCCGTTTGATCCCGGCATCTGGGGCCCGCACTTCAACGATACAGATCAGGCGCTCGCAGTATCCACACGTGGCTTCCGACTCATCTTTGACCCTGAGGCCGTTGTCGATCATTACCCCACTGTACGGCCGGACAATCCTTCTGGCCGCGACATGTCGGATCCAAGACAGATTTTCCTCGACGCCCATGACCACTGCTACCTGCTCATGAAATACCGCCCTGGCATTCTCACGGCACTATGGCTGCCATATCTGATCCTCATAGGCGACCGCAACTGCCCGGGGCTCGCTCGATTCATTTTCGAAGCAATCACATTCCGCCGAGATGCATGGCGCCGTTTCGTTTCGGCCATTTCAGGCACCCGGGCGGCGCTCACTCGAATGAGCCGTCCCGACAATATATAGAAAGCGCACTCAGCCAATGAAGATTGCGATTGCCATCGAGAAAGTTGACATGCGAGGCGGCCAGAACCGGGTCATTGCCGAGCTCTCTGCGCGACTCGTGGCACGTCACGAAGTCCACATTTTCTGCTTCGAAGCCGCCGATGTACACCATGATGTGCAGGTCCACATCATGGACTGCCCGATGCGACATAGACCCATTATGCAGGAAATCTACATCCCCCTCGCCTGCAGAAAACACATCAACCCGCGCGACTTCGACGTCATTCTCGCTCAGGGCGGCAATTGCTTTATCGCCAACGCATCACTCGTCCATATCGCTCAGACGGAACTGGCAACAGCAAAACGCCTCGCGCTTTCTATGCAGAGTGAGATGCCTGCATGGGAACGATTCATCCGCAACACGTGGCAAAACATGGCGTTGCGCAATGAGGGCCGAGTCGTGCGCAAATGCGCCGGCTCTGTCTTCGCTGTCTCCGAACAGTTGCGCCAGTCGCTCATTGCTGACTACAGCCTTTCACCTGATGATGTCATCAGTGCCCCAAATGGTGTCGACCACAACCGGTTCAACCTCGGTACGCGTGAAACTCATCGCGCCGAGACACGCAAAAAATTCGGCTTCGCAAACGATGACTTTGTAGCATTGTTCATGGGTGCGCGCTGGATCGAAAAAGGCCTTGATATGGTACTGCAGGCATTCGCATCATTGCCAGGCGAACGTTTCCATCTGCTTGTCGTCGGTACCGGAGCCCCCGACTCTGTAGCTCACCTGATTCCCGACAGCTGCGCATCACGCATCCACTTCACCGGCAACCAACCACCTGAACCGCACTTCGCTGCCGCCGATGCTTTTGTCTTTCCAAGCCGCGTCGAAGGCTTCGGCCTCGTCATGGCCGAAGCTGCAGCATGTGGTCTCCCGGTGCTGGCAACGCCTGCGGGCGTCGGTGCCGAACTTGTCGAAACTGGTGTCACTGGCTACCTCCTTACTGCGCCGGATTCAGCAGCCTCTCGCGAAATCTGCGTCGCACAGATTGCCGAAGCCATTACTGACCTTGCCGCCAACCCAACCGCTGCCGCGCGCACTGGCCTCGCAGCACACGAACGCGCGCAAGCCTACACGTGGGAGCACCAGGCCGAGATTATCGAACACGCCCTCGCCTCCATCCACAACTTCCCCGCCTGATCGCTTTAACCCCCACCACGTTCCATTACTTGTGCAGGACTCCTGTTTGTGATAAAAAACAATCTCATACCATTTTTTATAATACCTTGTCTGATGCAATGCTATATGTTACTTTTAACATACTATTATAAATAATGTATCACACCATACGAGGTGACGCAATGCAGTGTGGACGGCCCATAACCTGCAACTCACTGCCATTGGCTACTCGCATTCTCGCAGTTTACTGGCGATACGGTCCGTTGTGGGCACGCGAGAGACTGGCAGCTTTCGTTTGTGGCCTCTCACGCGATGCGTTCGCAATGGTACCACTTTATCCAGGCACCGTAAAAGCCGTCGTCGATCTCGCGGATCCCATCTGCATGTTCCCCATCAGCTATGCAATGATGCCGGGAGAAGCGTTTAACAACGCATGGTATGGCTTCATCGGCGAGGGAGAGACTGTAATCGATGTGGGAGCCAACTTCGGATACTACAGCTTATTGGCAGCAGAACGCGTCGGCCCAAGCGGCACAGTTGTATCCATTGAACCGCAGGCACAGCCAGCAGCCCTTCTCCGCCACAGTGCGCAGCTCAACGGTTTCTCACAGATTACTGTCGCAGAGACGGCATTGGGCTGCGACGAAGGGGTTCAAACTCTCTTCTGTCCGCTCCATCGCCAGTCTGGTATCGCAACACTGCGCGAGGATGAAGCATGGCTGCTGAAACATGAGCACAGGTCGGTTCGGGTACCCATATGCCGCATTGATTCTATCGTCTCGGAAATGCAGCTTGGACCGGTGGCAGCCGTCAAAGTCGACGTCGAAGGCGCAGAACTCGATGTGTTGCGCGGCGGCAGCTCCCTCTTTTCGGGCACTGACGCCCCAGCGATCTTTCTGGAGAGTCCTCTTGCAAGGCCCGGTAGTGACCGCGAGGCGGCCAGCCAACTGTTCGATTTACTTGAGGCATGGGAATATAGCATATTCGCTCTCGCCGACAGCGGCGACCTGCACGTCACTTCACCGGCGGACTTCGCAAAAGGTCACGATGTAATCGCAATCAAAGCCGCTCACGAAAAGCGAATCGCTCCGCTGCTCACCGCCATGCTCCCATAGCAGCGCTTGTGCAGGATTTCCCCTGCCGCGTATCGAAGGCTCCCGCGTGCAAATCAATCTGTGCACGGAGCCAATCATGAACTCGGCCTTCTGTATTGCCTGCGCATTCATCATCGCCACCGCTGCTATCGCCCAGATCCAAGATGCCCACATTCCCGTCCGCATAACTGGTGACTGGACCATTTGCGTCGATCCGGGCTCAGTCTCGCTGAATGGCCGTCAAATCATTCTCGACCACGAGGTTCCCCTCACAATTCCGCCACCTGAAACCGCGCAGATACGCGCCGAAGAGCATGCTGCTCTCCCCGTCTACAATCCGCAGACTGGCGGCTGGAGGCGAGGTATCCGCCTCAATCATCTCATCACCCAGGAATGCACCGCCGCAGGAACTCTGCTCGCCGATACGGTCACCGTATCACTCAAGGGCGCCGACGCGAAGCTCGTGCGCGGGCGCGACTGGGAGCTGGATTCTGCATGGGGCACCATCGGCCGCATTGACGGCGGCGCCATCCCCGCAGATGCGCCTGTCACCATCGACTATGACTATGTGCCGATGCGGCTCGACAGCATCGCTATCGACACTGATGGCAAGCTGAAGCTCGTCACCGGCAAACCCGGCGTCGGCGTCATTCTTCCGCCAGCACTTCAGCCTGGAGAAGTCGCCATCGCGCGCATCTGGTTCCACGGGCCAACTCAGCGCATCACTGATGAAAATATCTATCCGGTCTGTGCACTCGACTTTGCCCCTGTTGGCGATGGCACTGTCGCTGAGCGTCTGCTGCCGGCCACGCTGGCCAAACTCCGCGCGGGGCAGCACGTAAAAATCGTCGCATGGGGCGACAGTGTCACCAACGGCGGCGGCGTCGACAGTCAGCCCGACTTGTGGTACCAGCATCAGTTCCTCACACGACTGCGCGATCGCTTCCCACAGGCGGATATTGAGCTCTTCACCGCCGCATGGGGCGGCGCGAGCAGCACGCAATACATGACCGCTCCCGTTGGCGGCCCCAAAGATTTTAAACGCGATGTGCTCGACCAGCAGGCCGATCTTATCACCGTTGAATTCGTCAATGACGCGGGCCTCTCCGCAGAACAGACTGCGGCGCACTACGCCACCATACTTGCGCAACTCCGCAGTACGGGGGCCGAGGTCATCTTCATCACGCCCCATTTCACGCGCCCGGACTGGATGCGGGTTTCAAACGCCAAATTCAGCAACGACCCGCGGCCCTATGTCGCCGCGCTCCGCACATTTGCCGCCGAAAATAGTGTTGCGGTCGCCGATGCGAATGTATTGTGGGGGCAGTTGTGGAAGCTTGGCATTCCATACCTCTCGCTCGAGGCCAATTCCATCAATCACCCCGATGCCCGCGGCCACGAAATGTTCGCGACCGCGCTCATGCAGATTTTCCCCGACAAGTAACCGCGGCATCAGCCATCAAACGCACGCAGGCCCGCCGCATTTTCGCGGCGGGCCTGCCATTCCATCGCGCATGTATTGACCAACTCCAACCGTCACTGCGCCGCGCAATATCGCGCGCTCATCTGCTCCACCCATTCTCGGCCTTTCGCGTCTGGCGAGGAATCACTGGCGCCTGTTGCTTCCACGTGTGCCAGCCACTCAAGATCATAGCCCATTGATTCTGCAGCGGTCAGAGCGAGCGGCTTCAGCACCACATCCTGTATCTCATCGCCCCGCAGATACACTACCGCGCTGCGAATGCCGCCCTCCAGATCAAATACTTTCCGCGAATCATCGATTCGCGCCGAAGCTTTCAAGGCTTCTCGCGGCACAACTGTCATGTAAAATTCCTTTGCGTCAGTCGACCGGAACGCACACAGGACATCCCCCGCCAGCCTCACCTCGTCAGGCTCAAGCCACAATGCGGCAGCCGCCTGTCTGATCCCTTCGCGGATTGTATCTTCGCTTGGAATCTCGGCCAGTGCCGCCCCAATATTGTCTTGCAGAACCGCTCGGAAGCGTCTACAGAGGCCATCATCAACCCGTACCTCAACCTGGCAATATCCCCTTTGCAATGCCACACGGTATTCTCCCACATTGACCACGACACAATATGTGAATTCCAGGGATGGCCGTCCCCGTGAGACTTTGCACAGCACCATATCATACTGTCCCGGAAAAACGCCCACGATATCGCGCACGAGCCCTGCGGTGCTCGCCTCAAGTGCTTCCCACGACATCGGCTTATTTTCCGGTACTGGTAGTGCGTATTGTCCGCCGAAAAATTCCAGATTGATGTACTGGTATCCCGGGCCTGCACATACAGTCACCGCACCTGGCTCCTCGTCCTCCAGGCATGCAGGCCGATTATCTCCTGAACCGCGCCTCGACGCCGAGGAAGTCGTGCCTGCGGTGCCCCCTCCGCATACCCCACGCCATACGGCTTCATAGTCGGGTGTGTACTGAATTTCCGCGCCAGCTCCTCCGCCGTCATGACCGGCAACCCGACCATTTCGGGCAATAATCGCGCCGGGCTGTACAGGCCTCCGAGGCCGTGCACTTTGGGCACCCTCACCCTGCCATGTGCCGCAGCTTCCGCCACATTCTCATTCGCTGACTGGCCGCCTCCCTGAACGGCGAATTCTTCCACCACACTTGCCGTGCAATCCCCCACCTCACGATTGCCTGATGCGTTCGCCATCCCCGCAAAGATTAGCGTCCCAACTATCGCTGCCACCACACCGCCAAGCCATTTGCCGCGCAGCCGATTCAGATTTTCCACTGTATAAGCACCCCCGGAGAAAAATCCCATAAATGCCATGGCTGAATACACCAACAGACAGCAAACATTCGCCCCAAACAATTGGCCGGACGGGAA
>CAYSRY010000061.1:6437-14369 GCA_964433395.1 uncultured Armatimonadia bacterium
ATATGTCCTGTCCGGCTGCCACTCTTTCATCTTCCCCTTTGTGGCGCGCCGGTCTGCTTCTTCAAACCCACACGCCTCCGCCATTGTCTATCTATAGGCTACCACACTGCAGCACATTCAAACAAATGTACTCCAAAAAGGCACACGCCGCACATGGCCACCCGTAAAAAGTGACCTGATTACGGTGAGGATACCCCCTCCTGAGGTCCTCGGATGTACAACTTTGGTTCAGGGGGTAAGATTCGGCACATTTTTGCCGGTTTGCCCGATGGTGGAAATGCCTATGCGGTGCCCTCAAGCACCGCTCCGGCCAATTTCAGCTCCTCGCGCAGATCCTCAATGGGCAGGTCGCGGACGTCCGACACCCCCCGGACCTGACAGGCCGAAACCGCGACCCCAGCGGCCAGTCCCGTGGACGTGCATGTACCCATGACGCGCGCTGAACCGTTCGCGTCCCGTGTCGAACTGATGCATCTGCCAGCCACCAGAACGTTCCGCAGCCCCCGTGGAATCAGACAGCCATATGGAATGTCATACGACTTTCCCCCGGCCACTGGGATGCGTTTCTGATAGGTTCCGGAGCCGTGTATATCAATATGATGGCCACCCTTGGCGATGCCGTCGATCGACTTGCGCCCCTCCGCCACCGCCTCGGTCGAAAGCTCCTGTTCGCCCACGATTCTCCGAGTCTCGCGGACACCGATCCTCGGCGCTATGCGGATGATAGAGGCCTCTCCGTAGCCAGGGAGCGATTTGCGCAGGAATTTCGCGCACCGCTCAATCTGGTTCATAAGCGGCAGATATGCATCGCTCAGAGCACGCGCGTCAGTGGCGTCAATCTCGGCCAGACGGGTGCTGTTGATCGCCACTTCTCCGCGCGCCATCGATGTCGGCGTCGTGAACACAGCCGTGCATGGATACATCTCGCCGTGCTCAATTGCACCCCCGAGAAGTTCGCCGCGAGCACTCAGGGCGAAGTACGGATACCCAGCCCGCGCCAGCTCCTCGGCGCACTCCCTCTGTGTCTTTGTGATGATCTCATTTTCGGCCAGCAAAATCTGCTCAGAATTGCCTCTGACCCACTCCAGAGCCGCGGAAACGTCAATTCCGGCCATCTGAAAAACCATGCTGACAGGCTGAAAACTCCCACCCGGACAGCCCACCGGGGCACCCTTCTCGGTCTCCGCTCCAGCCAGCCAGGCAAGGTCTGCGTCGCCCGTGCAGTCGACAAACTGGCGCGCCCTGATGCTCATCGGGCCGCCACGCCCACTGACCGTGATTGCCTCGACGGTGCCGCCCTCGCCCATCTCGACTCCGCAGGCAAAACTGCTCAGCAGAATTGTCACGCCGGCCTCGGCCAACATGCGGGAGATGCTGAGCCGCATGGCCTCAGGGTCGAAGCAAACGCCCCACAGCGTCCGCCAGTCGAATACGGGGCCGATGTAGCCACCGAGCTCTTCGCAGGCGCTTAACAGCTCTCTGGTCACCCCGCCGGTAATCCATTCTCCACGGGAATTCAGGCACCCGAGCATAGGCAGCCCGCTTATCAGATCGCCGCCGATGGACGTGCCAGCTTCGATGAGAATCGTGCGGCTGCCATGTCGGGCACAGGCGATGGCGGCGGCAACCCCAGCGCTGCCGCCGCCAACTATGACTGCATCGAAATTCAGATTGGACATTACGCCTCCGCTTCAGCGAACAGGAGACCAGAAATCATCGTATGACGTGCCACCAATTATTGTGGCAGTTTTATACCATTTTGCATGTCCATCAAGCAGCGTCGCATTTGAGCCCTCGTTATGGGCCGCAACTGGATTATAGGCGTTGTCGCCATTATCCGCGTCTTCATCAAGCAGGTAGTAGGAGCCGTCCAGAACGGCAAGTGTTTCAGATGGCTCTGTGACACGGCCGAGGCTGATTTCCCAGATGTACACGTTGCCACCATAGCCCCCCATGGGATGATAGCCGCCATCGTAGCGCTGGCTTGAGCTCGGGCACTGCATCATCTGCCAATTCTTCAGATACGGGTATAGCATGTGGTACCAGAGATAAGTGGTGCCCGTGGTGCCGTTCGGATAGACAAGATCTGTCCCCGTGTAGGCACGGACAGGCAGCATTTCGTCATAGTCCTGAGCGTACATCATCAAGCCAAGGCCAAACTGTTTGAGGTTTGAGAGGCAGCTTGTCTGTCGCGCTTTTTCACGTGCCCGGGCAAAGACCGGGAACAGAATTGCGGCGAGAATCGCGATAATCGCAATCACAACGAGGAGTTCGATGAGCGTAAAACCTTTTTTCACGGTACAGTACCTCCATATTGTTGGTGAGAACATCGGCCTCATCCCAACTCACCTGCCACCGGGCACTGTCCGCATTCCTCCGCCAGTATCCGTTAGTCCCCGCCCCATTTCCGGGGCCGCCACGGCTGATGTCGCTGTCATGGCGCGACCTGAATCGCACAATGTATACTTCGCCAAGGAGGGCGCGAGCCCCTTCATTGCGGAATGATACGAGTTGGAATATATTGGTGCCACAGCAATTATAATGCCTCGCAAATCTACGCGTTATCGGCACATCTATCTTTATTTATGCATATATATTGTATGGGCAGGCATGGATCGCGGGACATATTGATATGGGAAGCCAGCGGGGACACATACACACTTCAAATCAAGTGTGCGCATAGCAAAGAGCCGGACGGGGAATCCGTCCGGCTCTTGTGAGTGCAACTCGCACTGCATACGCTCGCCTGCAATACCGCCGCTGCAGACTAACGAAGATCGAACACGTTGACAGTACCATCGGTAGATGAGACAACGGCCAGGTCGCCGGCCATGACGACATTTTCTGCTTGTCCACCGAGCTTCGCGGCACCCATCGGAGCACCATCGGCATCAAGCAGGACTACGCCGGCTGATGCCGCTGACACGACCAGCACCGGGCCGTCGGGAGACTGCCATACGGCGAGGTCGCCAGCGCCGTCAGGGACAGGCGTGCGCCAGATGATGGAGCCGTCACGGTTGAGCGCGAAGATGTTTGCGCTTTCGGCGGCGCAGCAGATTTCGTCCTTGCCGTCGCCGTCAATATCAACGGCAACGATGCGTGTCACGCGATCGCCAAGACTGGTGCGCCAAAGCACTGTGCCATCGCCGTCAAAGCATACGACTTCGCCTCCGTCTACGCCGCAGAGGACCTCGGGAAGGCCGTCGCCGTCGACATCAGCAGATGAGACCGCTGTCTGCTCCGGCCCAAGCCGACCTGCGTTGAAGAGACGCTCGCCGTTGTCATCAATGAGGTTGAGCGTATAGTAGGCATTGCCGCCAACGACCTCATCTTTGCCGTCTCCGTCGAAATCGGCAGCATAGCCGACAGTCGCCGAGTGAGCGTAGATGATGTTCTTCCACAGCATTGTACCATCAGCGTCGTAGGCGAAATATTGCCAGCTCTTCACGCCGACGACTACCTCGGGGAGGCCGTCACCGTCGACATCGGCAGGCACTACGGTCATGCAGTCAGAAGTTATGCCGCGGAACTGCGGCGGCTTGGCATGCCAGAGCTCTTCGCCATCAGCGGAGACGAGGCCGACGCGCTCAATTTCGGCGGCGTACATGACCTCGGCCCGACCGTCGCCGTCAACGTCAGCACACGCTATCTGGTTAATCGGCGCGCCATCGCCAGTTTTGAACGTCCAGAGCTCGGCTCCGTCGCGTCCGTAGGCTTTGATTTCACCGCCGGCTGAGGCAGCGACAATTTCATCCTCGCCATCGCCGTTGATGTCGCCGGTGGCAATTGATGTTATGTCAGGAGCAGCGCCGCGTTCGGTGCCCTGCACTTCGATTTCAGCCAGGTAGACGTTGGAATCTTTGCGCGCCGGAGAAATCGTGAGGCGCACGTAACGGGCTGGCTGATCGACAGTAATCTGCATCAGCGTATTGACGTTACCACCCCACGCCTGGTCGCCGACATAGTTGAACTCGGCATCAATTTTGCGGATATCATCGACAAAGCCGTCATCGCTTATTTCGCAGATGCGTTCGGCCACATCCCATTGTGCCGCCATGTGCCACTCACGGGTGACCACAGTCCTGATGTGCTGCTGCTGGCCAAGGTCAAGCGTGATGACAGGCGTCACACCGGATGCCCAGCCGGCTGAATTTGTCGAACTGGTGTACATGCTGTCGGTGAGCTTGTCGGCCGGCCCTTTGCTCGACGGCTCAGGCACGGATGTAATACCTCGCACCGGCAGTGGCATAAGCGGAGCGTCAAAGCCTGCGCCGGCCCAGAGCATGTCAAGCGTCTCGCCATCGCCATTTCCATTCTGTGCAATGGCGAGCACTTCCGGTGCGCCAGCGACCATCTGGAGACCAAGAGCCAGTTGCGGCGGCATCCCCATTGCAGGCATCTGCGCATGCGTGGTGCCGGGCTGAACCGTAATTGTAACGAGACCGGCATCGTTCGCTATAACCTCATTGCCGGCAACCGTCATGCGGAAGCGCGGCTCGCTGGTAATGCGGAGCTGGGCAGCCTCGGCAGATGCGAAAGCGGCCTTGCCTGACTGTGGTGCAACTTCAATTGTGACCGGCACATCTGATGAGAACCCGTAGTCATCAAGCTGGAAATTGGTTGCGCCAGCCATCAGGAAGCGATCGGCTGAGATAAGGAGCAACTCGGCGTCCGTCTGGATAGTCGGAATTTTGGACACGCCGGACCCGACCGCCAGCACTGAATTACCATCAGGGCCGGAGAGAACGAAAAGGCCGTCACCAATGCGCTTGAGGCGCAGATCGCGGGGCTTGTCCTCTTTGTCGGCGTAGATGAGATTTGCGAAGCGGTAGGTTTCGCCCTGCTGCAGTGGCACCGAGACCTGCTGGGCAAGCCGCGATATGGGGGCAGTAGCGAAATCGCGCAGAGGCTGAGTGGTGACAGGCGCGCCCTCGGAATTGTCGATAATCATGCGGACGCCATCGTTCGTGACTGTTGCGCGGTTGCCCTCCAGCTCAATTTCGCCCCATGGAATCCAGCATGAGCGAAGTGTGTAATCGCCCGGCTCGTCGGCGCGGACCTCATCAAATGCGATGAAGCAGCTGTCTTTGAGCCAGAGAATGCGGCGAGTCCACTCTGCGCCATTGTAGTTATTCATCCACGTCCGCACATAGCCAGTGGTGTCGAGGTCGTCAGCACGGCCGAGGCCAGCCAATGCCGGAGTAGGAGCGCTCTTGCCATCGCGGATAATGACCATGCTGCTATGGTATTTCGGCGCATTGCGGATGTACTCGCCATCGACCAGCAGCGGCTGCCCATATTTACCCATCCAGAGAATGGCGTTGCCATCCCAGTGCATATGGTTGCCGCGGGAAAAGCCGTCGATGAGCATGTACTCGTCCTCTTCGCCAATTCCACCACGGAGCGTCAGCTTGTCAAACGCATCTTCCCACGCCACATTGGGCTCCATTGGCTCCAGGAAGTCGTGAATACGATCGTAGGCCATCTGCGGCAACTTGGTGTAATTGACGCCAGCAAGCCACTCGGGGCCTTCCGGGGCAAAACTGACATTGTAAGGTTGATCAAAGGGAAGGCCGAGTGAGGCGTTGAGACCGCTGACACCATGAAGGGCACCCCAGAGGATTTCTGGATCCTGATAGTACCAGGCGATTTTGGCCATCGTACCGCCAATGCACGAAGAGGAAAGAGCGAAGCCGCTGTCGCCGTAGCGGGCCTCGTAGCCGGAGTTGTCCATGACGAGCATCATCTGCTTCGCTGCCTCGCGGCCATGGCCTTCGTCAAACCATGTGGTATCGCCCTCGGCAAGAGAGTAGGCCATGACATGGATTATAGGCAGCCATTCGTATGACGAGGAATC
Organism: uncultured Armatimonadia bacterium; assembly: GCA_964433395.1. Lineage (GTDB taxonomy): Bacteria > Armatimonadota > Zipacnadia > Zipacnadales > UBA11051 > UBA11051. The sequence goes on from CAYSRY010000061.1 coordinate 12,295, forward strand.
CTCCAGAGGTTTGGGTGAGTGGCGGAGGCCATTGAAGACACCACGCGCGACCGTCAGCCAGCCATCGGCGACAGGCAGGCCATAGTGCTCCTTGAAATAACGCCCGGCGAAATACGATCCGAGGGCCGGGAATGTGTTGTGATTGTGGACAATCTCATCATTTTCAGCCCACTGCTGGATACGCTCGGGCGTGTCATAGTGCTGATAGGCAGCGCATTCGAGGGCAAGACGAAGGACGAGATTGGTCATCTGCAACCGTTCAGCCTCGGAGAAAAGGCCGCTTTCCTCGTGGAGATCCCAGAGAACGGCGATTTCCCACGTCCACGCATCACGGAAGTCGTTGTCGTAGCGGGCCAGGCCCTCTGAGTTGATGGTCTCGTCTTTCTCGTAGTATTCGAGCAGCGCCTGCATGAGGTCATGGTACGCCTGGCCGGCAAGCGGGTCATTGGTGCGCTGGTAGATGGTGCCCCATTTGACGACCATCGAGGCGCCAGAGCGGCCCGATCCGGGGGTGAAGAAATTGCGATGTCCACTCTCGGCGGCTGACTTGGCGGCCTCTTCACTCACAGGGCCGGGGATGGCTTCGTAGCGATCCTGTCGATCGAAATGCAAATCGACAATGCGATCCATTGTGAGGGTGCCAGCTTTGCCATTCTGCGCGACAAGCTCGGCAAATGCCCGTGCGCCAGTCATGGTGCCTTCGGCATAACTGCCGCCGACAAGGATGTAATTGTGCCCCGCACCAAATGGATTGTGGACGGTCCGGATGACGTAGCCATTACGGCCTGTGTAGCCGACGTCAAGGCAGATGAAGAAATTGTGATACAGGCGAGCGGCGAGGGCGTTGTTGTCGAGATGCCCCATGAGGATGACGTTGGTCGCGTCAGCCTGCTCGGGAGTAAGCTCGGCGTCAGTTCTGAGCTCGAGTGTGACGCCGGTAGCATCAGCAATGGCCGCCTGGACGACCTCTGCGGCAGCGAGCCATGCCGGATCATCTGCGTGGCAGATGACGGCCGCGGGCTGGCCATCTTTTACAATGTCAGTTTCGAGCATGAGCGGTTTGAGCTGATCGGGCCTGATCTCGAGGCTGCGCAGCAGTTCCTGCTGGGCTTTGAGCACCTCGGGAGGCGTTGCTGCTTGGGCAGACATAAGAATCACCAGTGTAAGTACGGCTATAGTAGGTATTCTAAGTACTCTCATCAAATCACCTGGGAGTCTGAGATAATCGCTTTGACAATGTGCAATAACAGTAACTGATGACTATTCGCCGTCGACACGCCGATAGCCTGCAGCAGGCGTCCATTTTATTGTGTGGTCGCCCGTGAAACTCCAGTGCTGGGCGAATGTGAAGCTGGCAGTGCCTGTTTCGGCATCGAATTCAAAGCCCGGCTCATCGGCAAGGACGATGCGGCTGCCAGTGTCGGCGCGTTCGATGCTCTGCACGCGGTAGGCATGGGTATAGCCGTTGCCATGGTCGAGAATGATGACAGTGCCGGGAGGCGGGCCAACCTGTGACCAGTCGGCGTCAATGATGAATGCACCGCGGCCATCGAAGCGTTCGACAGCGGTGAGCTGCGCTTCCTGTACTGGAGGAAGCGTCAGGGAGAGGTCAAGGCACTCAAGTGAGCCGTTCGTGTACGCCTCGGTGACCTCGCCGGCGGAGATGCGGATGCGGCAGAGCGTGCCGGTCATGGTGAAAGGAACGCCATCGAATTGACCGCGGAGGTCGGTGGCATAGAGGCCGATGACATCGGTGAAATCCGCAGTGGAGACGGCAATTGCTGTGCCGTCGCCAGTGGTCTGGAGCGTGCGGACGGATGTAATTGCAGGCTGGGCGGATGTCACCGGTTCAATGACAGAGATGAAACGTGAATTGAGGTCTTCGCCCTCGTCGCGCACCATCACGTATGGGCGGCGGTACTCATCGAGTTTGGCATCATCCTCGCCAGCCGGGCGTATCTGAGGATTAGTGCCCGTGTAGAGCTGCTGGGCAGCATCCGTAAGCAGCCAGACACGAGTGGAAAGGTCGCGGCCCGTGTATGTGAAATCTGCCAGAGAAAAGCCTGCAGGGGCTG
>CAYSRY010000062.1:0-14308 GCA_964433395.1 uncultured Armatimonadia bacterium
GACCATTTTTGCCGCAGATATAGTCACGTCTCGTCCCATCGCGCCCGGCATAACATACACTTCGATATCACGTCCTGAGGGCCCATGGGAAATCCGCGTACTACGTATCAGTCGTAGCTCAAATACCGTCTCTATTCAGCAGGTACTCGGACAAGACCACATACGAGATCGTGAACCGGTCGCTTCACTTGCAGAACGCCTCGATACTCCGGACAATACTGTTGTTGCCGCGGTAAACGGCGATTTTTTCACCATGTCGGGCACACGACGCGGTCTCACATCTGGGCCTGCCGTCACCAATGGCGAACTCCTCACACGAGGTGGCAATTTCCTGACTTTCTACATTGATGCCGATGGAAATCCTGGTATTGGAAATGTAGAGGTCTCCGGCGAGCTTGCGACTGCTACAGCCAAACTGCCGGTAACCTCAATTAACTGGTGGCAGCCGAAGACTGGCGTTTGCATCTATACATCTGCGTGGGGTTGGCCTGTCTCAGATGGCATTCTCGCTCAGATTGATACCCCGCTCGCCACCACAGGCAACTGGACACTCAACATTACAAAGCTCGTTGCACCTGACGAAGAAGTCGAGCTCAAGTCCGGCCAGATCCTTATTAACCCCACCGCCGATACACGGGAGGCCCTTGCAGCGCTTCGGCCCGGTGATGTGCTGAAACTATCGCTCTCAACCCCATCACTGAATCGCCCTCTGCAGACAGTCATGGGCGGGCAACCAATACTCGTTCGCAATAGCGTCAACCTGCACACTCCATCTCCCAACGAGGCAATACACCCACGAACTGCAGTCGGCTATAATGATGCCGAAATCATCTTCGTAACCGTCGACGGACGCCAACCGAACTGGAGCGCCGGGATGCCATATTCCACGCTCGCCGCGCTCATGCTTGAACTGGGCTGTACAGAGGCGATCAACATTGACGGCGGCGGCTCCACGACTACATGGATCCGGGGAGAAATCGTCAACAGACCATCTGATGGATTCCCACGTCCTGTAGCAAATGCTCTGCTGATACGATCGAGTGCCCCGCACGGACCTTTCAGTGTTATAACCTGCCGCCCAGAGCGTATCACCGCCGTCTCAGGCGCGGCGATCCCGCTCAAAATGTGGCTCACCGATGCCGCATTCAATCCAGTCGATGCAGACCCCGATGGTGTCACGGCCTCAGTCATTGGCAATCCCGACATATCAGCGCAGATGACAGCAGGAACCATCACCGTAAGCGGTGCACCTGGCAGCGCGACAATTCGCTTGAGTCATCCAGCGCACTCTGGCGTCTACACTGACATACCGCTCACCGTAGTGGCACAGCCGGACAACCTCATTCTGACACCACATCTGGCTCGCGTCTGCGCTGGAGACATGCTGGCATTCCAGCCATCCGGACAAATGTCCGATGGCTCTTCTGTGTACTTGCCTGATGCTGACATTCGATGGCGCACCAAAGGCGAAGGATTGCGAAAGATTGGCCACGGACGCTATCAGGCAATCACTCCAGGTGCTATGCCTGTCGTTGAAATGCGCCTCGGCAAAACCCGGACACAGGCCCCCGTCCACATTGCGCAGGAGCTCACTGCGGTCGGCTTCGAAAACCCGGCGGAAGCGCACGCAACACGCTATCCCGACAGTGATGCAATTGCTGCATCACTTGACTATATCGATCAGGATGCACCACAAGGCACAACTTTCGCTCGCCTCAATCTTAACCTTGGTGAGCCAGTTGGCACACGAGGCGCATATCTGCGCATGGATCGCAACTTGGGGACAGTTCTCAAGGTGTCAGTACTCGCACGCGCACATACCGACAATGCCGCGTGGGTACGGGCCACCTTCGTCGACGGCAATAACACACCGCAGACATTCACACTCTCCAAAGCACTTACACCTTCTCAAGATTGGCAACGCCTCGAATTGAGACTCCCGACCGGCATAAAGGCTCCCGTCACCTGGGAATCGGTCTACATCGTCGCGACTGCCGGTAAGACACTCGCGGGATATGTTGATTTTGACGACTTCAGGGTCGCCACGGTACCAGAGTAACCATTCGATACCAACAGACACTTGCGCCAGACTGAAACACAAACGCCCGCCATACTGGCGGGCGTTTCTTTCATCTGCAAAGCATCGGACATCCCTTGGGGGTTTGATCACTCGTCCCCGAACATGACACTGGCCACTTCAGCGGCACTTGTCAAACCCTTATGTATCTTCGCCAGTCCATCGTATTTCAGCGTACGCATGCCATTCTTGATCGCAATCCTGCGAAGCGAAGCAGCGTCCAGGCCATCGACGATTGCCTGCCGCACCTCAGGAGTCATCTCCATCAACTCGTAAAGCGCAATTCTCCCTGAATAGCCCGTATTCCGGCAGTACTGACACCCCCGTGCGCGGTGGAACTGCAGCTTCGCAGCCTGTTCTTTCGTCATTTGCAGGCTGTCGAGCTCAACGGCAGTCGGTTCACAAGCTTCTCGGCATCTTTTACAAAGTCGCCGCACCAGTCGCTGCGCAAGCACGCCAATAAGCGATGAAGCCGCTATATATGCCGGAATTCCAATGTTAACCAGACGCGCTACAGCCGACGGAGCGTCATTCGTATGAAGGGTTGACAGAACCAGATGACCAGTCAGCGATGCGCGAAAAGCCATCTGCGCTGTCTCATCATCACGTATTTCACCCACGAGAATAACATCCGGATCCTGACGAAGGATGCTGCGCAAGGCCGTGGCAAAAGTAAGATCAACCATCGGGGTCACCTTCACCTGGTTCAAGCCCCTGACCTCGTACTCCACAGGATCCTCGACTGTCGTGATGTTCTTTGTATCATCATTAAGCTTATGAAGTGACGCATACAGAGTAGTCGTTTTACCACTGCCTGTAGGCCCGGTAACCAGGAGCATCCCCTGCTTGCGTCCAAGAAGCTTGTCGAACGCCTGCTGTGTGTCCGGCCGGAAACCGAGCTGATTCAGCGAAACCAGAGTTCGGCTCTTATCCAGAATACGCAGCACAGCCTTTTCTCCCCAGTACGTCGGGAGGGTCGAAACACGCAGGTCTATTGGCCGGTCGTCTACAATCGTTGCAAACCGCCCATCCTGCGGCTTGCGCGTCTCGGCAATATCTTCTCCCGCCAATATCTTGATCCGCGAAAGCACGTAGCGATGCATTTCCATCGACAGCTCGGTCGCAGTCGTAAGCTGGCCATCGATGCGGTAACGCACAACGACGCCATCCCCGCGCGGCTCAATGTGTACGTCGGATGCAGACATCCGCACAGCATCCTTCAGAATCTCCGCCACAATTCGTATGACAGGTGCCTGGTCAAGCATGTCGCTCAGCGAATCATCAACGCCATCCAGGCTGCGACCGCCCAACTGGGCCGACAGATCCTGTGTGTCGGCGACCATGACCTGCGAACGGGCCCGGGTTGAATAGTACTGCTCAATCGCACGCATCAACTCGCCCTCATCCACCTCAATGGGTTCCACACGCTTCCCGGTCCGTTCTCGCACTGCATCCATAGCGAAAACATTCGTGGCGTCCGCCATGGCCACAAGCATACGGTCCTGGCTCATTTGCAAGGGCAGAAGGCGATATTGCTCGGCTACGGAACGAGGTATGTCGCGAATCGCCTCCGGATCCACTTCATAGTCTTCTATGGACGCCTTCCCATTCCGAGGTCGTCGACGCTTCGGCCGGTCATCGGCTTCATCATCAAAGCTGTATGACATTGCTGCATTCTCTTCAGCGGCACTGTGCTCAAAAGCACCATTGTCATCATCCACCACATCCGGCTGGCTGGCAAGCAAGTATTCAGTCGCCTGCTCTATGTCATCAGCCGAGATCATCCCGCTTCCAAGCAGAATTTGGATCAGATTCGTTCCATTACCCGTCTGCTGCTCGCGAGCCTGTTGCAGATCCAGGGCACTGATCACACCTGTCCGGATTAGTGCACTCGCCAGTTGTTCGTCATTGAGTCCGGGCATTCATCCGACACTCCTTTTCCCGGCGACTTGGTAGTAAACCACTCTACGCTCACAAAAAACGCCGCTCCAGCCACCAGTGTTCCTCAACACCCAGCATCGCCAGGCAAACTTTCGCTCCAACCGATCGCGTTGACGGCTCTGGCTGCCTTTGTTATACTCCTGCGTAGGCCGAGAAGGGCCGACACCATGCATATTCGCCATTGAGACATGCTTTTCCTTGCCGCTCTTATTCGCCCTATAATCTTGGAGGTGCACAGGTGCCGAAAGACGATGGCGGAATCACAAATACCGAGCTGGCACAGTTCTGCAGGCAGTTCTCAAGTCTCATGCACGCACAGATCAACATACTTGACATTTTTGATTCACTGAAAGAACAATCCAATAACCCATTGATGCGTGAGATTCTCGATAGTGTTCGAACTGATGTTGAGATGGGACGAAGCATGGCCACTGCATTCTCCAGGTACCCCAAGTGCTTCTCGCCATTCTTTATCTCCATGATCCGCCAGGGCGAACTTGAGGGCGAACTCGACAGGGTCCTCGAGGACCTCGCAACTCACTTCGCAAGCCGCATTGACGCAACCCCTGACACTAACATACGCGAAGTCGCCGCATTCGACTGGGAGCGCGCAACCAGTCTCTTCCAGTGGATGTTCATATGGGTTACCGCTCTCGTAGCCGTTTGCGCAATCGGCTCAGGCCTCATATGGTACGCCACTGGCGACAGCATTGGCCTCCCGGGCGAGAGAATTCCGAATATTCTCATGTTCATTGGTGTTGTGCTTGTCCTCGGCGTTGTACTCTTCTCCCGAGGGCGCAAACGTCGCTGAAACCGCGCTCCGCCCGCATTACGTGGCCCTGTGCCAAAAGATGGGTTGTCTCGGCTGCAATTCTCCTTGCCTATTGCAGCCGCGTGTGGTATATTTCATTACCTGCAACTAAATACAAATCTACCCAAAAGCTGTGACGGGGACGAGTAGTCCGGACGGTCGCGTTCTGGAGAGAGCCGCGATGGTGGGATGCGGTGGACGCGCAAAGACGAAAATCACCCCTGAGCTGCAGACCGAACGGGGATTCCCAAGTAAGCTCTGCCGGACTTCCACCGTTACATGGAGAGGGCATCGGCCGACCGCCCGTGTCCCGGAGCGCGTGTTGAATGTATCGCATTCAATACGAAACAGAGTGGTACCACGGATATTATGTCCGTCTCTGTACAGAGACGGACATTTTTGTTTTTTTATCGCATGATCTCATCTGGAAACTATTTCAGCTTGCCCGACGTTACTGCCGACAGCAGCTCAAGGAGACCTGTCATGGATTACAAAGAAACACTCAACCTGCTCAATACCAAATTCCCGCTGAAAGGAAATCTCCCAAAGCGTGAGCCTGAAATCGTTGAATTCTGGCAGGATATCGACATATACGCCAAAGTCCGCGAATACCGCGCAGACGCACCAAAATGGGTATTGCACGATGGCCCGCCCTATGCCAACGGCAACATCCACATCGGACATGCCCTCAACAAAATACTCAAGGACATGGCGATCAAATACCATTCCATGAGAGGTTTCGACACGCCCTACATCCCCGGATGGGATACCCAGGGCCTGCCAACCGAACAGAGCGTGACAAAAGAACACGGTATCACCCGCCACGAGCTTCCAGTCATCGAATGGCGGGCGAAATGCCGGGAACTCGCATTGCGCTATCTCGACATACAGCGTGAGCAGTTCAAGCGCCTGGGCATCCGCGGTGATTGGGACAATCCCTATGTGACGCTTTCACCGGAGTACCAGTCGCGCCAGATTGAAGCGTTCGCTGAAATCGCCGGACGCGGCCTGCTTACGCGAAATCTCCGCCCTGTGTACTGGTGCTACCACTGCGAAACCGCATTGGCCGAAGATGAAATCGAATATGCGACCAAAACATCAACCGCCATCTATGTCGCATTCAGGCTTGAGGACGCCGATCTGGCATTCCCGGAGCTGCCGGACGGAGCTGCCGCAGAAATCGTCATCTGGACGACAACGCCGTGGACAATCCCCGGCAACACCGCGATCGCGCTCAATCGCTCAGCCACATATGTGCTCGCCAAGGTCGGCGAACGCTATTTCGTCGTCGCGCAGGCGTTGCTCCAGCAGACACTGAAAATGTGCGGGCTGGCCGACGCTGAAATCATCGCCACCAGAAAAGGATCACAGCTTGAGGGCCTCAATGCTGTACATCCATTCTACGACCGAAAATCACCTGTCGTTCTCGCTGATTATGTAGAACTCGAATCCGGGACCGGCTGCGTTCATACTGCACCCGGACACGGCCCGGAAGACTACCAGACAGCGCTGCGCTATAACCTTGAGGTCATCAGCCCGCTTGATGACTTCGGCCGATATACCGACGAGGCAGGGCCTGAACTCGAAGGCCTCGTATGCGACCAGAACAATGCCAAGGTCATCGAGATGCTCAAAGAGCGCGACGCACTCCTTGGCACTCACAATCAGGAACACGAATATCCGCACTGCTGGCGCTGTCACAATCCGGTCATCTGGCGGGCCACAAAACAGTGGTTCATCAACATCGACAGACTCCGCGAGGGCGCGCTCAAATCCATAGCGGAATCCGAATGGATGCCCGCTTGGGGCGAGAAACGCATCTCCGCTATGGCCCAGAACAGACCCGACTGGTGCATCTCCAGACAGCGCACATGGGGAGTGCCAATTCCTGTCTTCTACTGCGAAGATTGCGGCGAAGCGCTTATCGACAGTGACGTCATGCGCCACATCGCACAACTCGTACGCAACCACCCGAACGGTGCAGACGTCTGGTTCGAAAACGAGGCCGGCGACCTGCTTCCCGACAACACGAAATGCGCTGCATGCGGCGGCTCCAACTTCACAAAAGAACCCGACATCATGTCTGTGTGGTTCGATTCTGGAGCAAGTTGGTATTGTGTCCAGGAAGCGCACGACGAACTCACCATGCCTGCTGACCTCTATCTTGAGGGCGACGATCAGTACCAGGCATGGTTCCAGACCTCTCTGTGGGTAGCCACTGCCATGGGGCGGCCGTCACCGTTCAAAATGTGCGTCGGCCACGCGTTCTTCGTCGATGAAACCGGACAGAAGATGTCAAAAAGCAAGGGCAACATAATCAGCCCTCACGACATCTACAGCAAATACGGCGCAGACGTTCTGCGCATGTGGTTTACATACGCTGATTTCCGACAGAAAATGTATGCTTCAAACAGCATCATCGACCAGGTCGCGGACGCATACCGGAAAATCCGCTTCACATGCAGATTCATGCTTCAGAATCTGCAGGATTTCGATCCGGCCAAAGACGCCGTCCCCTGCGAAGACATGGTCGAAGTCGACAAATACGCACTGGGCCGCCTGAATTGGCTCATCGACCGGATGACGAAGGCGTTTGACAATTGGGATCTGCATCTCTTCTATCACGAGGTGCACTCATTCTGCGCCACAGACTTGAGCGCATTCTACATCAACGTCTGCAAAGATCGGCTCTACACTGGTCTGCCGAATTCCACCGACCGCAGATCCGCGCAAACGGCGCTGTGGGCCATTCTCAAATCTCTGACACTCATGATGGCGCCTGTGCTCACATTTACTTCCGAAGAGATCTGGCAGCACATGCGCGAACTCGATCAGTCCCTGCCCGAGAGTGTACAGCTGTATGACTGGCCAACCGTCGACCCAGCCGCCTGTGATGACCAGCTCATCAAACGCTGGGAAAAATTCATGGCTGTCAGGCAGCAGGCAATGGCAGCCCTCGAGGCAGCAAAAGACGCTGGCGAATGCGAGAATCCGCTTGCGGCCAAACTCGTCATATATACCGACGAACAGACTGCTGACGAAATCCGCAGTCATGGCATACCAGAGGCGCTTTTCATTGTCTCGCTCGTCGAATTCAGACCACTTGACGAAGCGCCGGGCCAGCCGTCTGATCTCGGTGTATATATCACCGCTGGCAAAAGCCCTGGCGAAAAGTGCCAGCGCTGCTGGATGCATCTCGATTCCGTCGGCAAAGACCCGCGATTCGAGGACATCTGCGCACGCTGCGCAGAACGCGTTGCCCAATTGCAGGAATCCTGAAACTCTCGGCGAATACCACAGAGTTAATTCAGTAGTAAGTACCGACCGCGATGATTCCGCGGACGTACATGCGCTGGCTTCGCAAAATGTCACGCCACATATTCAGGCATTGAGATTGGCACTTTACATCCGCGCCGATGCCACCATCTACAGTGGTCTGTGCACATGCGAGGACATCGCGAACCTGAGACAAGGTTTCGCTTGGCTTACATGGTATCCGGATTTGCGGCAGTGCAAGGGGGATCTCTTAGATGGCACGTGAACGCAGAATCGACACCGATGCATTCAAAGTCATGCTTGAAGAGGAGAAAGAGCGCCTGGAAAGACAAATCAGGCGGTTGGAGGACCGTGCAAGTGGCCGTGATCCTCTCAACAGCGAAGTTGCGTCCCGAGATTTTGACGAACTCGGGGGCGATGCAGCTCGTGACACCGCAGAACGTGGGCAGGCGGCCGCAGTGAGCGACAGTCTCCGGGAAATCCTCAATGCCGTCGAAACAGCTCTACACAAAATTGATGTTGGTACATATGGCATTTGCGATCGCTGCCACAAAAACATCCCTAAAGGGCGCCTTGAGTTTCTCCCATACGCCACACTCTGCGCAAAGTGCCGCAAGGAAATATCATCTTGATGGCTGACGACGTGGAAAACGCTTGTGCTGGCCCGAAGAACAAACGGCAAGACAACACTGCCCGCATACTCAAAAGATTCTATCTTATTGCAACCGCAATAGTTGCGGCAGACCAGATCACCAAATGGGCAGTCATACAGTTCATAGGGCCGGACAATGATATCCCCGTTCTGGGGCCGATCATGAGCTTTGCATTGCGGCACAATACTGGTGCTGCATGGGGCATATTCTCTGCACATACCGAATGGCTGATCGCGCTCGCGGCCGTGATGGTTATCGCCATTGCAGCATTGGCGACGAGATTGGCTGCTGCGCCTCCCATCATAACAAACAGTCTCGCAATAATGCTCGGCGGAGCGATGGGCAACCTGATCGACCGTGTGCGCCTCGGATACGTTGTCGATTTCATTGATTTCCATGTCTGGCCGGTTTTCAACGTAGCCGACATTGCCATCGTGGCCTGTGCGGTAGCGGTCTGCTATCATATTATTCGCGATGAATTTGACACAAAACACACACCCAAAGACAAATGTACTATCGGTGACACCAGCACCAGATCGGACGAATGAGACTCTCACAACGATCGGTAGAAGGTAAAATATGCGTTCTGTCCTTGTCGATCTAGGCCCCTGGGCATGGTGGACATTCCCCATTCTCTGGGGCTGTATATTTTTGTTTGTTGGCGCATGGCAAGCTGTCGAAAATCGGCAGACCGGTCAGCGCTTCACACGGGCTGACTGGCTCGGAGCTGCTGGCGTCTCGCTCATTACCGCCGCACTCCTGTTCTATCTCGTCAACCGTTTCGCCCCATTGTCAATCAAAGCCTATGGCGCAATGATGCTGGTCGCATTTGTGACCGGCTCCACATACATGGTGATCTCACGCCGTGAAGGTGATCTTGACCTCAATGGCATAATCGACGTGGCCCTCGGCGCACTCGTTGGCGGCATTGTCGGCTCACGAATCATCTATATTGCGCTCAACTGGCACGACTTCTCCGACTTTCGCACCATGGCTGATCTCTGGTCTGGAGGGCTCTCATTCCACGGCGGCGTCGCCGGCGCAGCCATTGTCGTCTACATCTACTGTCGTCGCAAAGGGATCAACTTCTGTCGAGTCGCCGATCAGATGGCACCCGCCCTCGCAATAGGCTACGGCTTTGCGCGCATTGGTTGCTTCCTCAATGGATGCTGCCACGGTGGCCCGGCAAACCTCCCATGGGCCGTTACATTTCCAGATACCGGGGCATGCTCAATACCTGGCGTTCCAGTGCATCCTACGCAGCTCTATGCATCGCTGCTGAGTTTCCTGATTGCGTTCATACTCGTCAAAATTCGCCCCCATATCAAAGTCTACGGGCACCTGTTCCTTTCATATCTCATGATCTACTCTGTAATGAGGTTCTCCGTCGAATTCACGCGCGCCGGCTTCACGGGCCAGTTCGTCAGCACCGGCTTGTGGATGACTGAGGCACAGCTTGCAAGCATCATAATCTTTGCAATCGCGGGGCTGACCATGCTGCTCACCTACAAAATGGCCACCCATATCACAGATCAACAGGACAGATGAATAAATCCAGCGACGCTCAGACATTCACCGTAGCAGGCCACTTCGCAGGCAAGCGCTTGGATGCTGTGGTCGCGAAACTCGTACCAGATCTGTCGCGCACTGCGGCCAAAGATCTCATTGACGCTGGCAACATAATGCTCGATGAACTCGTCGTGAAGCCATCCACAAAAGTCGCCACTGGACAAGTCATCGCCATCACTATCCCGCCAGCCGAAGAATTCCATCTCGAACCAGAAGATATACCGCTCGACATCATATGGGAGGATGAGAACGCACTCGTCGTCAACAAACCGGCTGGCATGACAGTGCATCCGGGCCCGGGACACCACTCCGGCACTCTGGTAAATGCGCTCATACATTACTGTAGCAGCCTCAGTGCATCGGGCGGCCAACACAGGCCAGGCCTTGTGCACAGGCTCGATCAGGACACCTCTGGCCTCGTCCTCATCGCGAAGTCCGACGTGGTGCACCGGAAACTGTCCACCGCACTTGAGGGCAGGCTTGTCAAACGTCTGTACCGCGTCATCACATGGGGTAGGCCTCAAAAGCTCCGCGACCGCATCATCACAAGATTCGGCAGACATCCACAGCATCGAACGATGATGGCAGTGTTAGATGATGGTGGCCGCGAAGCCGTGACTGACTATCAGGTCGAAAATAATTTCGAGTGGTCGTGGCCCGAACCTGGCGGCCGCATGAAAACGCGGCAGGCCGCCCACATCCTCTGCAGCCTCGCCACGGGCCGAACCCACCAGATACGGGTCCACATGGCCCACATCGGCTGTCCATTAGTCGCAGATCCCGTCTATGGTGATGCCAGCCGCGATGCGGGGGGCCCCGAGGAGCTTGACGCGCTCATAGCAAAAATGCCCGGCCAGGCCCTACACGCCGCTCAACTCGCTTTCCCGCATCCGGTCACTGGCACAGAAATTCTCGTCGCTGCTCCACCACCGGCAGAATTTACCGCCGTCTTTGACTGGCTTCAGAATCACTCCTCAACCTGATCGCTGTCCGGTTTCAATTTCCGACGGGCCTGGCACACTGTTCCCCGGCCAAATCGTGCAATCAGCTCGTCAACTGCGCGATCAAGTGCCCGGCTCTCCGCTGGCCCCTCATCAAACAAGCTCAGTTGATAGCCACAATCGCGCGTCAGATTGCTTACTCCAACGCCAATAAGCCTGATACTCCGCGCAGCAAGGTCTACGTGCGCAAGCAATTCCCTGGCTACTTCATATATTTCCTGCCAACCGTCAGTGGGATGCGTGAGGGTGCTGCTGCGGGTTATCTGTTTGAAGTCCGAGTACTTCACTTTCAATGTCACGGTGCGTCCGCAGAGACTCTGTCTTCGCAGACGACGCGCCAGGTTGTCACTTGTCTCCAGAAGACGCAGGCGCAGGAGGTCAACATCGCGTGTATCATTCTCAAGAGTCATCTCCTCACTTACCTGTTTGCATCCCTCGCGTTCTTCGTAAAAGCACACCACATCACTGCCCTCCCCACGGGACGTCTGATAAAGATGCAGCCCCTGTTGGCCAAATTCCCGCTCCAGCAGCTTCAGCGGCATCTGCCGCAACTGACCGGCAGTATTAACACCAATATAATGTAACCGCTCCTGAGTCACTCTACCTATCCCAGCGAGCTTAGCTACTGGAATGCTGTCTAAAATCTCCGGAAGATCCTCTGAGCGAATCCAAAACAGACCATCAGGTTTGTCCCAGTCAGAGGCCAGCTTCGCGAGCATGCGGTTACGGGCCATGCCAATTGAGACTGTCAGGCCAACTTCTGCTCGCACACGCGCCTTGAGCTGCTTCGCTACTTCCAATGGGGGCCCGAAAAGCCGCTCGGTTCCGGTTATGTCAAGATATGCCTCATCGATCGAAACCGGATCCAATCGCGGCGTGTAACTCAGGAATATAGCCATAACACGCCGCGAATAGTCCCCGTACACATGTCCCCGTGGATGCACAACTATACCGTGGGGGCACAATTGGCGCGCCTGCCACATTGGCATCGCTGAATGCACACCGAACTTTCGTGCCTCATACGAAGCAGTCGACACCACGCCCCGGTTTGTTGTACCACCCACAATAACAGGACGTCCCCGGTAGGACGGGTTCTCAAGCTGCTCCACGGAAGCGAAAAATGCATCCATATCCGCATGCAGAATTGACTTTTCGCTCATCATTTACACCGACCATAATATATCGAACACATGTTTGCATAGCCATTCTAAACCTTTCCTGCTACTCATGTCCACGTCATTTTTCAATTCTCAATGGCAGGACCTTTTCTATGCCATTGCGAAATTCAATTCGGAGGCTGTACAATAGGCAGTGATACCCCGACAAATTTCAGCATAGGGCGATCCTGCCAGAGATGCAACACAACACGCGGTCGTTTCAAGGACCGCAAAAGGAGTAGCTGCAGAGTGAGATACTTTCATTGCTCGTCCGGCGCTGCCGCTTTCGTGAACAGCGGCGCGATAATGATAGTCATCGCCGTGCTCGTGGCTGGTATGACTGGCTGCGCAAAAAAAACCGACGATCTGGCTTCCATGGATTCGCAGCTGAGTGGTATCTCGAAAGAAGTCGGCCCCGAAGAGGCTGTCAAATGGGCAAAAAGCGAAGCCGAAGCAAAAAACACTGCCGAAGCTTGGGAACGACTCGCGCAGGCATACACTCTTGTCAACAACAAGAACGAGGTACTCAAGGCGCTGAAAAAGGCTCTGGAGATAGACCCCGACTACCCAAGGGCTGTCGCTGGCATGGCTATCATCAAGCTTCGCACTGGCAAGGCTGACGAGGCGATGACTCTCGCCTCAAAACTACTGGATGCATCAGGAAAGGGCCCGGCCGCCGCACAGATCACAAACGCCCGGGCACTCCTGGTCAAGCGTGAATACGCAAAAGCCCATGACCAGATGGCCACTGCAATCGCCCAACATCCCAAAGATCCAGCAGTGGTTTTCGGATTTGCAGACACTGCCGTCGCCGTTGACAAAACCGACGAGGCTATCACTGCATATCGCAAAGCCATTAAACTGCGCCCTGAAGAGCCACAGTACCAACGCGGGCTTATGCAGATACTTGTTCGCACAAAGAGCATGGACCAGGCAGTCGCAGCAGCACAGGATGCACAACGCACGCTTCCAGACAGCGACGTCATACAATTCGTTGCGGGAAGCGTCTACTCTGCCGCCGGCAAGACCGATGAGGCCACGAAAGCCTACGAGGAAGCCCTCGTCATCAACCCCGCAATGTGGCCTGCCGCGAACAATCTGGCCATCACGCTTGCCGATGATGACGCCCAACTTGTCCGCGCAGAAAAACTTGCCTCCGATGCACTGCGAGCCGATAAGCAGAATCACGCCTATGCTGATACGCTCGGCTGGATATGGGTCAAAGCCGGCAAATATGACCAAGCCATTAAACTGCTTCGAGACATACACTCCCGCTGGCCGGGCAGTCCAGCTGTCAAATTCCATCTCGGATATGCGCTCGTCAAAAGCGGTCACAGTGAAGAAGGCAGAAAATTCATCAAAGAAGCTGCTGAAAGCGACGTAAACGACCCTGCCGTCATCCAAGCAAGACAAGAACTTAAAAAAACTTTCTGAGTGCAAAGAGGAACATGATAAAATATAGCGAATTATTACATTAAGGCTTGTATAATAATATTCTATGGAATACCATTATGCTTGATATACAATATCAAGCAGCAACGAGAATGGAGTGCGAGTGATGAAGCTGCTGCGCATGCTTGTGATTACACTCACGATTCTCTCATTTTCAATGGCAGCAAATGCTGCCCTCTACTCTTCTTGGGATGCAACGCCAACTGTAACCGATCCCGACGAAGCTGGAATTGCACAAGGACGCGACATCTCCACAGGCATCTGGTGGGCCGAGGACGACACCTACAACTACTTCCGCATGGATCTCGCAGGCGATCCCGGGACCACAGACAGCTATGCCCTCATCTACGGTATCTACATCACCACTGGCA
>CAYSRY010000063.1:0-14179 GCA_964433395.1 uncultured Armatimonadia bacterium
GGGCTGCTTCCACCAGCGGGTTTTGGGCCAGTTCCTGCGGCAGGGCCAGCATGCGTACACGTCCACCGAGATTGCGGCAGCGCTCGGTGGTGCGATTGGTGACATGTTCGACTGGGCTGTCAGTATGAAGAAATTTGACTACGAGTTCGTGGCAAAAGTGTGCGATGATGTCTGCCTCATTGGGCTGCGTATCTCGCACACCGCGCTGCACAAGCGCTATGAACGTCACCAGGGGCTTGCCCCGCTCAATCCCACGCTTGCTTATGCGATGGGGGTGTTTTCCCAGCCTGAGCCCGGCCAGCTCGTCCTCGATCCGATGTGCGGAACGGGCACCACACTGCTTGAGCGCGCTGCCATTGGGCCCGCGGTTCTGTTCGGCTCCGATTTCTACGCGCGTCCCCTGACTGAGGCGCGGTCCAATGCCGCTCTCACTGGGACAGATATCAGGTTCTGTCGGGCAGATGCGCGCGCATTGCCGTATCAAAGCGAAAGTATGGACAGAGTGATCACGAATCCGCCGTGGGGACGCCGTGTCCTCGGACACCAGAAGTCACTCCGGCCCTTATATCATCAATTTCTTCCGGAGATCGCGCGCGTACTCAAACCCGGAGGTCTCGCCGTCGTGCTGACGCTCCAGCGTCGTCTCACTGAGGCTGTCTTGGCTCAGAATCACGCTCTCGAGCTTATACATGACCGGGTTGTCCGCATAAGCGGAATGAAGCCGCATCTGTACGTTGTGCGCAAGCGCGATTGATCACCACGGGTTGTGCGCAATCAGGATAATCAGAAGAGGGCCTCCCATCAGGGAGGCCCTCTCTTTATATTCGGTGTTCCTGTTGCGCCTCTATCAGCCTTGGGTCGGCAATCCCAGTGGGTCGGGCGCTGGTCGCGAGACCTCCCCATACACGGTAAGTCGCGGGATCAGAATGCCGTTACTTTCAGTGCCCAGGGCTATGCCGCCTTCATCGAGAGGCTCCGGGTCAGTATATTCCATAATCGGCTGGCCCCAGTAGAGCAGCGTAATCTTGCCGCCGCGCTTGCTCACGCCAAGCTGCAGCCAGTCATTGTGGATTGCGACCTGCGGAATCTGGAACGGTATGCGCATGACTTCCTTACCCAATCGCTCGATGGAAGTGTACTGATTCCGGTGACCGCCAACTCGGATATTGTAGCCGTCAGCCGTGCCATTTGGCCCTGTACAAAGCCCGATGTGCACATCGCGTAGTTGTTCGTACGATTTGCCGTCTCCCGTTGGCATCATGCGTGCCGCGACATAAAAGCTCAGGTCGAGATCGCCCTTGAAATACACTTTACTCGATGCCTCGGCGCTGCCATTTGCGTTCATGCCCGTGAACCATGTCCATTTCGGGGTGCATGACCAGCGGCTTGTCACGTCCCAGATACCTGAATGTACGTGCCAGTCGGTTGGCGCGGTCTTGAATGTGTAGTTCCGCGCCCACGGCGTGGAAATCGCAAGATCCTCAGCCATAATTGGCTGGCCTTCATTGTCCACTCCCAGTCTGCAGAGGGCAGGATTCAGCTTCTCATCGGGCTGAAGCACTGCGACCTTTCCGTTTACCTCAGCCCAGACACACGTTCCCTGCCGGCGAAGTGAAAGCAGATACGCTTCATTCGCTGGCGTTTCCACGCTGGCGCTTGCGATGCGTACACCCTTGCGCAGCATTGTTACTTGCACATGCCCCTCGGACCAGATCCGGTCTGCCACAACTTCATATCCTGCGGCCACATCAGTATCTCCGGTGAGATACAGGTGCGTCCGCGTCTCCGCTTGCCCAAGCGGATGCACGCCGCTCATCAGCGTGACTGTCGAGCGGTAATATCCGTTGTGCCAGAAGCGATTCAGGTTATCATGCTGGGCGTGCCATGCCCCGGGGCGGCCTGCCCAGGTGTGCTCATCAATGATCCCGGCGTATGATGGCATCAATTGATCCACAGCTTCGTTGACCTCAAGCAGTGAATAGGCCTCCGGCGTGCCGAACTGCGCCGGTTGATTGCCGCGCGCATAGAGCCCGATAAGTCCCGTGCGCGAACCTGAATCCGGGACTTGGATAACAGTTTTCCCATCCACCTGGACGCTGAGCAGTGGCCCCTCAGCCGTGACACCCAGGGTGCGCCATTGCGAAGCTGCGCCGCTGATGGGTTTCTCGGCAAGTACGCCGCTTTTTGTGCCATTCTCGCCGAAAAGCCGTACGTTCAGACCGCTCCCATTCCGCACAATTGCCGCCAGATACAGCCCGTCACGATCATCATGCCGCACGTAGACGCCTGCGGCGTCAGCATTCCCAAGCTTCACGGGAATCTGCACATGGCAGTCTGACGTCGCCTCAAATGGCAGCATCGCTTTGCCAATGCCGGATACTGAACCATCGCCCGCATTCTGCCAACTCCCGGAGCGGACTTCCCATTGGCTTGCTCGGTCATTGTCACCCACGTACAACGCTTGCCACGGCGCGACGTTTACGTCATCGAAAGTCGTGCTGCCGCCTTCCGAATATATCCCTACCGCGCCGCTTCCAGCGGCCGGATCTGCGGCCTTCAGGATCGGCATCCCATCAATCGACCCAATCAGCGTATTACCTGACGCCCGTACAGCCAGCGTGCACCACTGGGCTTCCTGGCCGGCAATGTCGGCTTCGGCGAGAACTGCATCCTCGCCATTTGCCCTCCGGACTATTTTCAGCTTTCCGGCTGCTTCGTTCGAGCGGGGGTTCTCCATCCGGAGCACATAGTAATTGTCGGGGTCCTGATAATAGAAAAGCAGGCCGCCTGCGGTGCTTTCACTTTTCACTGCTGCGCTGAATTGGTAATCTTGCCAGAACCAGTGCCCGGCCGTGGCAATAGCGCGGTCCTTCGATGTGCCTTCATATTTGAATGGGTTTGCACCAGTGGCGGCTTCGCCAGCGCTGATAACATCGTGCCAGTTTCCGCTTACTGTTTCCCATTCACTCTGAGTGCCTTCTTCGCGCATGAAATCATCTGCAAAATACACTGGCGCCGACGGTTGGTAGCCTGCTTCATCGAGCCCAAGCGCAAGGATAGCCCCGCTCTGCTCGCTTCTTGGACATGCGCTGAGTGCCACTGCGCCGCCCACACTGCAAATCAACAGCTGGCCCCGCTTCCGGAGTGTCACATCGGCACCAGATGTCACTGCTTCGGCAAGTTGCCCTGTCGCAAGTATTGCCGATTCGCCGTCCTCAATCCGCTCCAGCGTGACCTGATTGGCTGCAATGCTCAGCCGTCGGAAGTCCTCCGGGCTCCTGTAGTCAAGCAGCACTTCCGCCTTAGTTCCTTCGCCAAGCGTCCCATAGACCCACCAGTCTTCGCCGGGGGCAACGTTCTCCTCCAGTGCCTCATACGTGTCTGGCAGGCTGCTTGGCTTAGCGCCAGCCTCGGTGAGTTGTGGCACAGGCGCGTAGTTCTCAAGGTGGGCGGTCAGCAGGTCGTCCCGCTTCACTTCACCTGTATAGAACCGATCGTGAATCTCACCTTTGCTCAGATACCGCACAACGTTGATCAGCATTGTGGTGAAGTTGTTTCCCCGCAGGGCCAGGTCTATCCCCATCGGGCAACCGGAGTACACAAGGATGCCCTTGCCGATGTGGCGCATCAGGATTGCCGGTGAGCCTTGATCATTTGCACCGCCGGGTTTCCCGTTCTTGCTCTCGTGGAAATGGTTGTCAACTCGTTCGGCAAGTTTCCCGCTGATGCCTTGATAGGTGTAGCGGGCGATGACGGTGGTGCCGCTGCCAGGCTCAGGGATGATTGACGTGCCACCGCGCGACGCAGTGGAGATGATATTGCTGTAGTCCAGCCCTTCGGTTATCGGGCTTATCGCGTCGACAAACTGCACATTAGGAACTCGCCCCGGCTTCAACCGGATGCCCGGAAGAGCGGTCGCGCTGGGAATCGGAGTGCTCTCACAGATGACTGTGCCGCCATCGTTGATGTAATCCTCAAGTATCTGCCATGCCCTCGCGTCACGGTGCGCCCGATCACCGACGATCAGGCAGTCATACTGCTTGATCGCCCGCGCATCCATGATCTCGCTCTCCAGAATGCGCTCTGCAGGCATGCCGCGACTCGCAAGGTGACCCAGGTAGCCGACCGTCCACCCGCCAACAATCCCAACCCGCCAGGGTTTACTTTGAGGGGCAATTATCTCCGCCTGCGAACTGCCAGTTGCCATCACTAACAGCGCCAGCAAAACTGAAGCCCTTATCCACCGCAACAATCCGCACCTCACACAATGTGTCAAGCTATAACTGCGTAGAAACACAGACGAACAGACCGCGCCAGACATTCCACTGCAAAGCGTCTGCTTCATTAGACACTTGCAGTCACAGAGATGTTTACACGAATCTGTGCGCACAAAAGAAATTCGCTGCAGGCGCGAGTGCACCTGCAGCGAATGTGTGTCAGCTCAATTGTTCAGTGCGCCTATTCAATCAGCGAGGCGATCTTGTCACCTGTCGCTTGGGTCGAACCTTCTGGACCGGTTGTTACAGGGCATTCGCCTGTCGCAAGTGCTTTCAGAATTGCCGCGTCGACTGCCGCCGCTGCGTCAGCCTCCCCAAGCTCATCAAGCATCATCTGCACTGCGGCAATCGCCGCCACGGGTGACGCCTTGCCCTTGCCGGCGTGTTTCGGTGCGCTGCCGTGAATCGGCTCGAACATTGAAACGCCATTCGGGTTGATATTCCCGCTGGCGGCAACGCCCATGCCACCCTGAATCATCGCGCCAAGATCGGTGATGATATCACCAAACATGTTGCAGGTGACCACTGTGTCATACCACTCCGGGTTTTTCACGAACCACATGCAGCAGGCGTCCACAAAATGGCAGTCCGTCGTGATGTCCGGATATTCCTCGGCCACTGCGGCAAAAGTCCGGCGCCACAGACCATGACCGTGCGTCAGCACGTTCGCCTTGTCAACCATTGTCAGGTGGTTGTCCTTGTTGCGTCGGCGGCACAGCTCAAATGCGTAGCGGATGATTCGCTCGACGCCTTTGCGGGTATAGATTGCTGTCTGCGTAGCGACTTCATCGGCCGTACCCTTTTTCAGATTCCCTCCGACGCCGCAGTAAAGCCCTTCAGTGTTCTCCCGCACGACCATGAAGTTGATGTCCTCTGGCTTCTTGTTGGCAAGCGGGGTCTCGACCCCGGGATACAGCTTCACAGGCCGAAGATTCACGTACTGGTCAAACTCAAATCGCAGAGCCAGGAGAATCCCATGCTCCAGAATCCCCGGAGTGACGTCCGGATGCCCGACGGCCCCAAGATAAATGGCATCAGTCTGCGCGAGCTCTTCCTTCACCGAATCAGGCAGGATTTCACCAGTGCGAAGATACCGCTCTGCACCAATATCATACGGCACGGTCTCGTACGTTATGCCGTATTTGGCAGCGGCTACTTCCAGCACTTTCAGGCCCTCGGCCACGACTTCTGGCCCAATGCCATCGCACGGCAACAGTGCTATCTTGTACATAGGCTCTACTCCTTACTCACAGAATATCCGCCGCAGTTCTTAATCTCGTTCACTGCCACGACGTTGTACACTCAGAATAAATCGAACAAACTTTCTAATTTCCTCTTGACTATGAAACATCCGCTTACTATAATCGAACTGTTGTTCTACGAACGGGCGTTTGAAGGGGCGACATATTGTGGATAATGTGCAAGACACTCAGATGGTTTTCAACGGATGGCATCTATTACTGCTTGTAGCCTGGGTCTTTTGCACTCCGGCGACAATTGCAAAAATAGCATCACTATGGCCATACTCGCGGCGAAGTCGCTGACCTCCCGCGCTGCAATGCGACAATGCTGTGAGCTGACGGTACACTGCGACTGCGGTGACGATACGAGTATTCAGCCATGGGCCTCCCCATGGTGACGCAGCTATCACTGCTTGCTGCACAAGTAGATGAGCTGGCGTTCGAATCCCACAAACGTGCTGCCATCGTAGTCGCTGTACCGGCCTTGAATGCTCAGACCGGCTGCTGCAAGCATCTCCTCCAGCTCTGAAGGGCTGTAAAGCTGGATTGATGCAGTATAGTAAACATCATCAGCGTCTTCAGGGTTGCTCCATTCGCTGTCAAGCCGGCTGTTCTCCGAATCATATCTGCACCGAAGAACAGACAACCGACCGTCGGACATCCGCATCTCACTGTGGTATGGAGCGTACAAAATCTGGTACTTCTTGTTCCGCGTATCCAGAACCAGACGGCCGCCCGGCTTGAGTACGCGCGACATCTCCATCAGCATTGCGCGATTCTCGGCAGGCTCCATGTAACCCATGCTGTTGAAAAGATTCGTTACTACGTCGAAAGCTCCGTCTGCAAACGGCAGAGCTTGCCCATACCCCTGCACAAGCGGCACGTCAACCTCGGCTTCGTCCGCCAGATACTGCGCCACGTCAAGCATCATCGCCGAGACGTCAAGCCCGACCACGCAGTGGCCCTCTGCCGCAAGCGGGATGATGTGCCGCCCGTAGCCGCAGCAGATATCTCCGAGAATCTCGCCCGGTTGCAGGGCGAGAAGTGTCCGCAGGCCCTCAAGTTGCTTCTCTGTCGTCCGGTCATCAGGAAAGCTCGCCAGTGGAAATGAATCCGGGCTCTCAAAGAATGTTCGCCACCATGGCGCATTTTTGCATGGCATATCGTATCAGCTCAATAAGTCGACTATACCAATAAACTCGGCATTTCGCTTCAGTTCCTGGTCTCGCTCGTAACTGCGTTGGCGTACGACAAAACTGCCTGCTTGCGCGCAGAGCACGGGAAGAAGATCGGTGTCATTGGCTGCAAATGCTGTGTCTTCCACATCAAAGAGTGCCAACAACCCCACGATTGCACTCTCATGTTGGATAGGAGCGACGATGAGTGAGGTGAAGCCAAGCAGTGTCAGACTGGAGAATTCATTGCGCGCGCTGGCCAGAAGGTCGCCAAAAACGCGTACCTGGCCGCTCGCCAGCACGTCGGCAAACGCTGGTTCATCCAGTCTGAAACGCGTTGCGGCAAGATCTCGCCGCGCTTCTCCGTGCGCAACCAGGCACCTCAGCCCTTCAGCGCCGTCCACAAGCACGGCGCCGCTGTGAGCCCCGACCACCGACATCGCGGCCTCAAGTATATCCGAGAGGTTCGCTGCGGCCCCGCCCTGCGTGCCAAGTCTCCGCCCCAGATCGATGAATGCATTCAGCTTCTCAGTTGTAATCGCAACCTGTGCTTCCAGCCGTTCGCGATAGGCGTTCAGCTCATGGTTAGCCTGGTCCAGCTCCTCCACAAGCTCACGGTTGCGCCGCGCCAGCGCTTGCTCATGAAGCCCGCGCTGCAAAATTTGCACGAGATCGTGCGTGCTGAAAGGCTTTCGGATATAGTCGTAGGCGCCGAGGCGAACGGCCTCCATCGCCGAATCGAGTGACGCATACCCTGTTGCCATGATCATGATCGCATCCGGGCAGGTCGCGCGAATCTGCTCAAGCACCTGTGTGCCCTGGCAATCCGGAAGCACCAGATCCACAATAGCACCCATGATTTCCGTCGTGTCCAAAATCTCGGCCACTTCAGCGCCGCATGTTGCCACAGCCACGTCATAACCGGCGAGGCCAAGCGCTTCTTGAGCTACTGCACGAACGCCTGCGTCATCGTCCACAACAAGAACAGTCGCATTCGTACATTCCAACGTACCACCACGCCCCCCCTGAGGTGTAGTAACGCCAGATAGACAGCAATGAGCCTCCCGCTCGTCAGTAGGAGGTCGATCGAAGCTCAAAACTTCCAAAGTTCGCGTCAGGCTTGCCCCACGTCACTTCGCAATTCTGCACCCACGACATAGTGGGACCTTTGCGGATTCTCTGGAGGAATTCGGACACGCGTTCCCGGGGACCTTGCACCATCAATTCCACATTACCGTTCGCAAGGTTGCGTACCCAGCCCCTCAGGCTCAGCTCCTGTGCCTGTCGCAGCGCAAAATAGCGAAAGCCCACGCCTTGAACACGGCCGGTAACAATCGCGTGAGCACGTGCCTCCTCCATCTAACTTCCCCGAGACAAACCGCCGACGCCTGTCATTTCTGCGCCCTTGCTCGCGACCATGGCTCCCAGCCAGCCGAGCACCAGAAGTGCAATCAGCTTCAGCGCAAGCACTGCGCCGGTCGCCAGAAGGCTGGGGCCGCCGGGAGTCGCCGCAGCAACATCCGCCGCAGCATTCGCGGTGGCGCCATCGGCCGCCGGCGTACTCAGGCCCGAAACGTAACTCACTCCGAACATTTCATTGTCAATGCTCTGAAAAAGTCCGTAGCCCCAGGTGAAAACGAGCACGATCATGGCTATGCCGGCAAGGAAAACAAAAATCCCCAGTGTTACACCGGCGATGTGCACAATTCTTGTTGCGTTGCTATCGGCCGCTGGCTTGTCAGTTGCCAACAGGATCCCTCCATAACATACAGTGGGCTCTAGTATAGCACAGACCGGGGAGAACCGCCACAGCATCGCCACACCCTTCCGTCCCCCTGCCGGGGTAATGACTATATTCTACGCCTGTATATTCCTTCCCTGTGTCATCATGCAGGATTGTACCCACGCTCGACGAAATGCACCACAGACCATACCTTCACATGGGAGTTGATAGTATATGGACATGAAGCGCATCTCGACGTGCACATATCCTCTGCGCGAAAAAGACCTCGAATACACACTAGGCGTGTGCGCTGACGCCGGCTTCGTCAAAGCTGATGTCTGGGGGCGCGCGCCGCATTTTGCCGAAGATCAGTTCCTTTGCAACTGGCCGGCTCTCAAGGCTCTTTCGCAGAAACTTGGCGTGCAAGTCGCAAATCTCGGCACCTATCCGGGACGATTCTTCGCCGCCGATACCGAAAGTGAACGCGTGGCCGAAATGGGCAAAATGGAGGCGGCAATCGAGGCCGCTGTCTACTTCGGCGCCCGCTCAATCCGCGTCATGCCAGGTCACGGCGAAGATCCCGCCATCATCGAGCGCATTGCACCATATTTTGAGCAGGCTGTTGCCTATGCATCCGAGCGCGGAATATATCTTGGCATGGAATGCCACGCCGGTTCCATTGCTGGCAATCCACCGGCCGTCGCAGATTTCTGCGCCCAGATTGGCTCTCCATATTTTGGCGTCATCTACGAGCCCAGCAATCTCTACGCAATAGGCGTCGACTATCGCGAGGCGCTTGAGATTCTCGCCCCCTGCACTGTCCATGTCCACATCAAGGATGGTCTGTGGACCGACGGCACATACAAACGCGTACACCTTGGCGATGGCGATGTGGATTTCAAATGGATTATCGAGCAGCTTGATGCTTCCGGCTACACCGGCGACTACGCACTCGAATATGAGGTCGGCGACATTGAACCCGTCGAAACTGGCTTGAAGAAATGGTATGACCGCTTTGTCGCGGCTATGAGCTGAGCTGTTTGCAGCGCCCGCGAGGTGCGCATGCCGAGACACGAAAACGGCGTGGCAAATTGCCACGCCGTTTCTGATTCAGTCTCTGATGCAATTTCAGCTTTGATCTGTCACGAGGCCCCCGCATGGTCACCGGTAAATATTCCGTTCCCGAGCGCGGTTCGCTTCAAACGTCTAGCTGAATACCGATTTGACAACTTCAACAACGCGCCCGATCTGCTCGTCGGACAGGCCGGGATACATGGGTAGGGAAATGACTTTGTCTGCAAGCGCCTCGGTGACTGGCAATGCAACTTGGTCGAGGCCGTATTTTGCGGCGGCCGGTGATTTGTGCGGCGGGTTTGCGTAGTGCTTGGCGAACCCGATGCCTGCTTCCTTCAGCGCATTTCCGATGGCATCGCGCTGAGCACTGCGGATCGTGTACACATGGTAGACCGGCTCGGTGCCCTCGGCGACTTTTGGTGTCTCGATGTCACCGACACCAGAGAGCAGGTTGTTGTATGATTCCGCATGGGCGCGTCGGGCGACGTTGTAGCCGTCCAGTCGCGGGAATTTCACGTTCAGAATAGCCGCCTGGATTTCGTCCAGTCGGGCGTTATAGCCGATTTCTGAATATGTGCCGCGTTCGCGCTGGCCGTGATCGCGAAGCATCCTGACATTGGTCGCCACGTCGTCACATTTTGTGGTTACCATGCCGCCCTCGCCATAGCCGGCAAGATTTTTGGACATATAGAAACTGAATGCGCCAGCATCACCGATTGAACCTGCGACCTGCCCTTTGTATTTGGCGCCGTGAGCCTGGCAGGCATCTTCGATAATTTTGATGCCGCGGGGCTCGCATATGGCTTTGATGGCGTCCATGTCGGCGGGCTGGCCATAGATGTGAACGGGGATGACGGCGCGGGTCTTATCGGTAATGGCGGCTTCGAGTGCGGCGGGGTCCATCGTGTAATAATCGGGGTCAATGTCAACAACCTTTGGCGTAGCACCAGCGTGGACAATCGCCTCGATACTGGCGAAGAATGTCCAGGCAACGGTGATGACTTCATCACCCGGGCCAATGCCCAGTGCGCGCAGCGAAAGGTGCAATGACTCAGTGCCGTCACTCAGGCCGACTGCATTATTTACTCCACAGAAATCAGCCCAGTTTTTTTCGAGAAGCTGCACGTTTGGCCCGAGGAAAAGTTGCATCGACTGGAGTGCCGTATCTATGCGCTCCAGGACCTCGTCGCGCAGTTCCATGTACTCAGACTTCAGGTCAATAAGGGGGATATCCACCACATAACTCCTCACATGCGCCTTGGAGACAGAAACATTCATTCCTTAGAAAACTGATGGCGGAAAAAGTTGCAGAGAGTTTTGCTATCGGTGGGGAAAACCGTGCAAATGTGGTTCGCGGACCTGCTTCAGGATACGGGGACCTGACCGCTTTGGTCCCGGATGAAGGTGCTCAGGTGCGGGGGGTATCAAAGACAGCGAAAATGACGTCCCAGAGGCACAAGCCGCTGTGGCACAGTGGATTGTGGCGATGTTTTCATGGCGAAAATGGCGAATTATGGTGTTGGACCAAAGTTGTACTTCCCAGGGGTGTGAGGTCCCGTACCAGAGTAGGTGCACAGGACCTGACCGCGCAAAACAGTAAATTTACCCATCTGGTCCCTGACCACTCCTCTTACATCCCAAACAACCCCCATTACATCCGTGAACCTCCATTTTGAGGGGGTATTTTCAGGCTACCATTTCAGGGTGATGGCATATGGGGTATTGACAGCAGCATACCCACGTGGGCAGTCAATGGCATTTTCGCCACAGATGAGACGATCGAATGAAATGTCACCTTCGACTATCTCAATGGTGAATTCGATGCCAGCTTCGGTGACGCGTTGCGAGATCGTTCCCCAGCCACTGTCGACAGAGAAGAAAACGCGGAAGTCTTCCTGCCACATGACTGGATCGAAATAGAGCGTGCGCGTCGGTGCGCTGTAGCGGAAGCCGGACAGGGCGAGAAGATAGGAATAATTCGCCATGGATCGCGCGTAGTGACTGCCGCACTCAAACTCATTATACGGATTGCGTCGGTGGCCGTCGTGGCGATCCCGAATGGCCTTGCAGACAGTCAGGCCCTCGCGGATGAAACCCTCATATATGAGGAGGGCGCCGACTTCATATTCGAAGCCGATCATGGTTTCGAAAGCATAGGTGACGCTGGGTTTGGGGCGTCCGCCTTTGGGCCATGTGCAGATAAGCAGTCCCCGGTCATCGTTGAGTGAGTAGACGCGGTGCGGGTTATGGTGGGAGTAGAAATCATCCCGAAAATTGTAGCGGTAGACGCTGGCGATGGCGCTGCGGATATGGTCCGGGTCCAACAGGTTTCCGAGGCCATACATGCGCGCGTGCCATTGGCCGAGCAACTGATCGCAGATGCAGCCTGTGCCATATTGATATGGAGCATCGACGCCGTCGGGGATATGCTGGAAATAGTATTCGCCGTCGAAGAGGCGTTCGTCCGACAGACAGCGTCCGCTCTCATAGATACGTTTGTACTCATCGGCGGTTTCGTGATCGTCGACAAAGCGCGCCATAGTTTCGCCTGCCCGCAGTGCGGCGAGGTACATGGTGCCGCAGACTGTGTCGGGGCCGTGGAATTCGATATCGAGCGTGTTGTGGTGGACGCCTTCGAGCAGTCCGTCGCGGTCGCGATCCCAGTCGACCCACGCATATTCGAGCGCTTTCTTGACTGAAGGCCATAATTTGCGCATCCAGTCGTCGTCGCCGGAGATCTGCCACTCGCGGTAAACCCTGAGAATATTGCCCATCTGGCCGTCGGCGGCAGCATGGCCGCGGTGGGAAGCCATTGTCCCAGGAGGCAGATCCATCCGGAATTGCATATGCCCGTCTTCTTCGGACAAATCCATGGCGAAATCAATATTGCGCATCCCGCGTTCAAGGGCAGGGAAGAGGTGGGCGATAGTCTGGGCATACGTCCAGACATGCGTGCACGAGCCCTCACAACACCCGGAGTCGGCGTGGCAGCCTTCCCAGCCATAGAGAGTTCCATCAGGCAGGCGGGTGACGGTGGGTGTGCGCAGGATGGAGGCCTGACTACTGACGGCGTCGATGACATAGCCGGGGACCGTGGAGGATTGCAGGGCATCGGCAAACGCACGGCTACGGCTGCGGAGGCTGTCGATATTCTCTGTAAGATAACATGCAACATCGCGTGCGGACGGCCATTTTCGAGCTTGCCAGACAGGCCAGACGGTGCCCTGCTGGGCGCCCCAGTATTTTTCAAAGTTTGGCATCATCCATGCAAGGATGAAAGTGCGGGTGACTCTTTCGCCGGGCTGCAGCGTTGCGCGTATTCCGAGATGCGCAGTATCAGGCGTGCCGGAGGGGGAAATGCGGGTCTGACGTGGGCCATTGAAGAGGCCAGTCTGACCGAAAGCATCCATGAGGGACTCGTTCTGAGCAAACCATGCGTCAGATTCAAATCGGACCTGATAGGTAACATCATCGTCCGGAGTGACGAGCACCATCGTGCCGTAGCGCGGCGAATCAGTGGCGTGTCGCTCTGTGCTCATCATGATGCCGCGGCAGTTCTGGAGATCAATCCAGTCATTACGGCTGTGCCCTATCTCCGGATAGCCGAGGATATTCTGAATGCCCAAAGCGACGGTGGCTTGAACGGGATTTTTGGTGACGTTGGTAAGAGTGACCTCGAAAACAGCGGCCGGGAGTGAAGAGTTGATGTCATCAAGCGGGATGAACGGACTCCACGCAGTCGTGGAAACATGCACCGGTACAGAGTGGTCGGCGAAGTCGATTCGTGCGAACGGGAATTCGCCAGTGAAACTGCAATCCTCGAAGCGCAGGAATCCAGAGCCGAAATGACGTGCCGGGCCAAAGCCATATCCGCGATACATTGCAGGGCCGTGCTGGGTGCCGTCATACGGAGGCTGCAAGCGGCCTTCGATGACTCGGAAGATCGGCTCCTGCCCCTCCTCGCAGGCGTGGAGGATGAAGTAGGTGTTGTCGGGGCGATAGCCTTTGTTGGGGCGGTTGAATATCTCCCAGTCTATGAGCTCTCCGCGGCCTGAAAGTGATATACAGCCAGTGCCAATGCCACCGAGCGGGAATGCGATGTCATTGAGGTACTGGCCGGCCTTGGTGATCGGGAACTCGCGCGAGAGGAGCTCTTCGTCAGAGAATGGCACCTGTCGGCCTGTCTGGAAACGCTGGGATATGGACATGAGGGCGCTCCTTCTGAAGCGGACTGGGAAAAATCTGTGGGTATATTCGCTGCCAATTATCCAAATACCTGTTTGGCAGCGGGTATGACAGCGGATGCTAATAGTTACATAATGAGTATATTATTGTGTAATATTGTCAGGAGAGTTTGTCGTCGATTTTCGACGCTTGCCGGGGGAATGACTATGCCGAAACGGTGCATCTGGTACGACGAGACATCTGGAGTGAAGCGGGCATATGATGCGGGTCTGATTGATTATCACTGGATTGAGGATTATTGCATGAATGCGGGGCGCGAGTGCGTTCGGAAGCAGCGGTGGGAAGGCCGGGGGTATGTGTCGCCGGACTGGGTGATGCCCGACGGGAGCGATGATGCGAAAGTAAAGGAATGGATCGAGGGCGGGCGAAAGTGACGTTTTGACTGGCAGGCGGAATAAGAAACGCCGCGCACTGAGAAGTGCGCGGCGTTTTTGCGCAAGAGGA
>CAYSRY010000064.1:0-1472 GCA_964433395.1 uncultured Armatimonadia bacterium
GTCGATTGCGACGACCATACACTGGTTGCCAAAGCGCTTTGCGCCCTCATTAATGAGGTCGGGATTTTTGACCGCAGCGGTGTTGATGCTGGTTTTGTCAGCGCCGGCCCGGAGCATCGCCTGTATATCTTCAAGCGTACGGATACCGCCGCCGACAGTGAAGGGGATGAAGATCTGTTCGGCAGTCCGGCGTACGATGTCGATCATCGTATGACGGTGATCGGAAGAGGCGGTGATGTCGAGGAATGTGAGTTCATCCGCGCCTTGTTGATCGTATTTCGCGGCCGCTTCGACGGGATCGCCGACGTCGGCGAGATCCACGAAGTGTACGCCTTTCACCACTCTGCCTCCGGTCACATCAAGGCACGGGATAATTCGCTTTGCAAGCATTGTCTTCACTCTCACTTACTCAGTATGAGAAGGCCGGCATCGCGGCCATATTTGCGCTTTTCTATTTGCTGACAGAGTATCTATACGCCGCCATTTTCGACAATGTCGCGGAAATTGGTGAGTATTTTAAGACCAGTGGCCTGGCTCTTCTCGGGATGGAACTGCGTCGCGAAAAGATTGCCATTCCACACGGCGGAACAGAACTTGATGCCATAATCCGTGGTGGTCGCGCTATGTTCGGGATCGGCAGGCTCGACATAGTAGGAGTGGACGAAATAGACCCACGAGCCATCTTCGACCCCACGCAGATGCGGCACGTCTTTTGTTTTCTGAATCTGGTTCCAGCCAATCTGGGGGATTTTGAGATCGTGTTTGAAGCGGACGACTTTGCCCGGCAGAATGCCGAGGCCAGCGCGCGTGCCTTCTTCGCTGCTTTCGAAAAGCATCTGAAGGCCGAGGCATATGCCCATGAATGGCTTGCCATCTGCGACAATCTGTTTGATCGGGTCAACAAGCCCGCTGACTTCGAGGCCGTGCATACAGTCGTCGAATGCACCAACACCTGGCAGCAGCACTCCGTCCGCGTCGTAAAGTACCTGCGGGTCGTTGCTGATTTTGATGTCGCAGCCCACGTGTTTGAGCGCTTTCTCAACACTCCCGAGGTTGCCCTCGCCATAGTCAATGATGGCTATCACGTCTGTCGCGTCCTTTCAAAGCCGGAACCGGCTGGCACCGCATGGTTCAGCGCGAACCATGCGGTGAATAGAGGTATGTATACTGACGTGCGAGAGCCTTTGAGGAGGGTATATACTGGCAGAAATGCACCCCGCATGTCAGATCTAAATATGTGGAGGAAGCCGCCAAAAATGGGGGCTGGCAGCGTAGACATGGCCATGAATATAGTGTATCATAGCCCAATGGATGCGTATGTATCCTGTAGACGGCCCGTACCCCACAGCCGCACTTGCCATTCTTCGCAGCATCAGGGCCGATACACCGCAAGGATTTTAGCACAGACAAGGGAACGTGTATAGTGGCCACCACTCCCACCAGCCAAGAAACTATTTTCGTGCTTGATTTCG
>CAYSRY010000064.1:1482-13972 GCA_964433395.1 uncultured Armatimonadia bacterium
GCAGAAAATGCGCCAGGCCGGGTACGCCATCATGCTTGATTTCGGGGCCCAGTACGTACAGCTCATCGTACGCAAGGTCCGTGATCATAATGTGTACTCCGAGATTCGCCCAGCCGATGTCTCCTATGAGGAGATCATAGCCGCCAATCCGAAGGGGATCATTCTTTCGGGCGGGCCGAGCAGCGTATATGCCGAAGGCGCACCAACAATGGACCCGCGGATTCTGGAAGCTGGCATACCAATTCTGGGCATCTGCTACGGTCAGCAGCTCATCACACAATTGATGGGTGGCAAAGTCGGACGCGAGGGCCAGGAGCGCGAGTACGGTCGAGTTGAGATCAATATTGACACCCCGAACAAGCTCTTCACCGAAGTTCCCGAGAAGACAGTCACCTGGATGAGCCACGGCGACAAGGTTCTGGAAATGCCCGCTGGTTTCGTAGCGGTGGCGCACAGTAAGAATACGCCGATTGCCGCAATGGCGAATGAAGAGAAGAAACTCTACGGCATCCAGTTTCACCCCGAAGTGACCCACACCGACCACGGCCAGCAAATCCTGCATAATTTTCTGTATGATGTATGCGGCTGCAGCGGGGATTGGCAGTCAGGGGCATTCATTGAGCAGACAATAGCCTGGCTGCGCGAAAAAATCGGGAGCGACCGGATCCTCTGCGGCGTTTCCGGCGGCGTGGATTCGATGGTGACCGCAGCGCTTCTGGACCGCGCGGTCGGCTCGCAGGTCACGTGCATGTTCGTTGACCACGGTCTGATGCGGAAGGATGAGCCAGAGCAAGTCATCGATTTCTTCAACAACTGGGTCGGCGGCGCACAATTCGTGCCGGTGGATGCGGTAGATCGCTTCCTGGATAAACTGGCTGGAGTCACCGATCCCGAGACCAAGCGCAAGATCATCGGCGAGACCTTCATCCGCACATTCGAGGAAGAATGCGCGAAACTCGGCGAATTCAAGTATATCGCCCACGGTACGCTGTATCCGGATGTGATCGAGAGCGGCGGCAAGGGCACAGCGAAGATCAAGAGCCACCACAATGTCGGCGGCCTGCCAGAGGACATGAAATACGAAGAGAACATTGAGCCGCTGCGGCTTCTGTTCAAGGACGAAGTCCGTCAGATTGGTCGTGAATTGGGTTTGCCGGAAGAAATCTGCGAACGGCAGCCGTTCCCGGGGCCAGGTCTGGCCGTTCGGATTATCGGCGAGATTACTCGTGAGCGACTGGACACAGTGCGTGATGCGGACGCGATTTTCCGCAGTGAGCTGAAGGCGGCCGGCCTGTCAGATGAGATCGGGCAGAGTTTCGCAGTATTTCTAAATGTACGTTCGGTGGGCGTGATGGGCGACGAGCGGAGCTATGCGCATCCGATCGTTTTGCGGGCCGTTACGACCGATGATTTCATGACGGCCGACTGGGCCCGGATTCCGCATGAGGTCCTGGCGCGGATCTCGAACCGCATTGTCAACGAAGTTGAGGGCATAAACCGCGTATTGTACGACATCACCTCGAAGCCGCCCGGCACAATCGAGTGGGAGTAGACTAGATCGTCGTTACAATACAAGGTTGACCTAGGAGTAAGCCCGCTGCGAGGTTACGGCCATTACCGTCTCTCGCAGCGGTATCATTTTTCAGCAGCGACATTTAAGTCGAAAGGTGCGCGTACGATGGCTACCAAATATGTTTTTGTGACAGGCGGGGTCGTATCAGGCATTGGCAAAGGGATTACATCAGCAACACTTGGGCGGTTGCTGCGCAACCGTGGCCTGAAGGTTGCAATGGTGAAAGTGGATCCATATCTGAATGTCGACGCCGGGTTGATGAATCCCCACCAGCATGGGGAATGCTTTGTCACTGACGACGGTGCGGAAACGGATCTGGACCTGGGGCATTACGAGCGCTTTATTGACGAACCCCTGACACGCGATTCGAACATCACGACCGGCAAAGTGTATCGGGCAGTCATCGAGAAGGAGCGCAACGGAGATTATTATCTCGGCAAGACCGTGCAGGTTATCCCGCACGTTACGGACGAGATCAAGGCTCACATCCGTCGCGTGGCCAAGCATCATGAGGCCGACGTATGCATCACGGAGATTGGCGGGACAGTCGGCGACATTGAAAGCCAGCCATTTTTGGAAGCAATTCGGCAGATGCGCGTCGAAGAGGGTCCGGAGAACGTGTGCTTCGTACATGTGACATTGGTGCCCTACCTGGATGCAGTGGGTGAACTGAAAACGAAGCCGACGCAGCACAGTGTGCAGGAACTCCGCCGGGTAGGCATTCAGCCGCAGATCCTCGTAGCCCGTTCGCGCATGCCCCTGACTGATGATGTGCGGCGGAAAATTTCGCTTTTCTGCGACGTTCCTGATGACGCAGTCATTGAGGGCGTCGACACAGACAGATCACTGTATGGGATTCCGCTGAACATGGAAGCGCAAGGAATTGCGGATGCAGTGACCCAGAAATTGGGTCTGGGGCGTCTCAAGGTTTTGCAGAACGACTGGGCCGAGATGGTTGAGCGGATTGAACATCCGAAGTATCAGTGTGAAATCGCCATGGTCGGCAAATACATGGAATTGATCGACGCCTATATTTCAGTAACCGAGGCCATCAAGCATGGTGGCGCCGCCAACGACTGCAAAGTCAACATCCGCTACGTAGACTCAGAGGAACTCGAGACCGAGGGCGGGGAGAAGCAGCTTGATGGAGTATGCGGGATTCTGGTTCCAGGCGGCTTTGGGAACCGTGGCATCGAGGGAAAAATCAAGGCAGCTCGGTATGCCCGTGAGCATAAGATACCCTATCTCGGTCTGTGTCTTGGTCTGCAGATAGCAGTAATAGAATTTGCGCGCAACGCCTGTGCACTTGCAGACGCCAACAGCAAGGAATTCGATGAGGGGGCCAGCGACCCGGTCATCATCTACATGAAGGAGCAGGAATACATCACGGAGCTCGGTGGCACAATGCGACTGGGCGCGTACCCGTGCAAAATCCTGCCAGGGACGTTGGCCGAAAAGCTGTATGGTACGACAGAGATTTCGGAGCGGCATCGCCACCGGTATGAAGTGAACAATATGTACCGCGAGCAGTTTGAGGCCGCCGGGCTGAAAGTCTGCGGCACTTCACCCGAGGGAGACCTTGTCGAGATGGTAGAGCTCCCCGGCCATCCCTTCTTCATCGCGTCACAGTTCCATCCAGAGTTCAAGTCACGGCCGAACCGAGCGCACCCACTTTTCCGCGGCTTCATCGAAGCGGCGCTCAAAGAGTGTGGGAAGAAAAAAGCCACCTGCACCAGCAAGCGCGAGGCGACACCGACTGCCACAGACGCAGGCGGAGAGTAATTTCTGCATGCAGTCTGATGCTGTTTTGTGAAATTCCAAGTTTTTCGTGGTGATATATTTGTCATTGCTCGATGGTCTCAACCCGCAGCAACGTCAAGCAGCCGAGACAATCGATGGCCCTGTGCTCATTTTTGCGGGTGCCGGCAGCGGTAAGACCCGCACGCTGACCTTCAGAATTGCACACATGGTCAAGGAGTGCGGGATTCCCCCGTCGCAGATCCTTGCTGTGACGTTCACAAACAAGGCAGCCGGCGAGATGAAGGAGCGCATCGCCAATCTCATCGGCAAAAGCTCGCGGGAGCTATGGGCCGGCACGTTCCACTCCATCTGCTGCCGACTCCTGCGCCGATATGGCAAGCGGATCGGTATTGAGCCGAATTTCGTCATCTATGACGAGTCGGACCAGTCACAACTTGTGAAGCAGGCCGTGAGCATTGCCGATGTGGACAGCGAAGCGTATACGCCTTCGAAGATTCTCAACGCCATCAGCAACGGGAAAAATGAACTGCTTGACGCACAGGGCTATGGGCTGAGCAGAAAGGGCCCGTTCGACGAGATCGTCGCACGGGTTTACGGGCGCTATCAGGAAGCGCTGCGGCAGAATAATGCGCTGGATTTTGACGACCTTCTGATGCGTGCAGTGCAACTTCTGGAGACGTGCCCGGATGTGCTGACCGAGATTCACGACCAGTTCCGGTATATTCTGGTCGACGAGTATCAGGATATAAACCATGCGCAATACCGGCTGATCCGAGCGCTTTCGTCGCGACACAAGAACGTCTGCGTAGTTGGTGACGATGACCAGAGCATCTATGGTTGGCGCGGCGCAAATGTCGGCCTGATTCTGAGCTTCCAGGAAGACCACCCGAATACAAAGGTGGTCAAGCTGGAGCAGAACTACCGATCAACGCAGAAGATTCTCGATTCTGCGCATGCTGTCATCAGCAAGAATACCGAGCGTGCGGATAAGCGACTGTGGACTGAGAATGGCGAGGGCAACAATCTCGTTCTCTATAAGGCAGTTAACGAGGACGACGAAGCCACCTGGATATCACGCATCATCGCGCGTCAGACTCGCGATGGGGGCACGCATCCGGGGGATTACGCGATTTTGTACCGGACAAACGCAATGTCGCGCGCGTTTGAGAGCGCGCTTCGCGAGCATGACATTCCGTATGAGATCATCGGCGGCATGTCATTTTTTGACCGCGGTGAGATCAAGGACCTCGCTGCCTATCTGAAGGTAATTTTCAACCCGAATGATTCGATTTCTCTGCGCCGGATTATAAATAAGCCTGCGCGTAAACTGGGCGATACGACCGTAGCTCGCGTGACGCAGATTGCACACAGCGCCGGCGTGAGCATGTATGAAGGGCTTCCGCTCGCGGCCGATGATCCGGATCTGCGCCCGGCTCAGAAGGAATCCCTGATCAGATTCTATGGCATCATGGAGGAATTACGGGCGGAGATGGACATGCTGAGCGTGTCTGATCTTCTGCTTCGGACCCTGGACAGGACCGGCTACATTGCGGCGCTTGAGGCGACTGGCAAGGCTGATGACGCCGACCGCGTGGAGACACTCGGCGAGATGATCACGGACGCGGTGAAGTATGAGAAGCGAGCTGACCCCGGCGAAGCGACCTTGCAGGGCTTTCTGGAGAGATTGGCGCTGCTTTCGGATCTGGACCAGGCACAGGACATGGAAAATTCAGTGTCACTGATGACCCTGCATTCGTCGAAGGGCCTTGAGTTTCCGTATGTGTTCATGCCCGGAATGGAAGAGGGCATCTTCCCACACGAGCGTTCACAAGACGACGAATTTGAGCTTGCGGAAGAGCGGCGGCTTTTCTATGTGGGGTTGACTCGCGCGGAGCAACGCGTTTTCATGAGCCACGCGCGGGCGAGGACAATTTTTGGCAGCCCACGACGCATGAAGCCATCGCGCTTTCTGAAGGATCTGCCCGCTGAATTCATCGAACACAAGGGCAATCCGGAGAACCAACTGATGGCGATGTTCGCCGACAGTGAAGTTGAGAGCGGTCCGGATGAGGAATTCGGCATCGATATGACGGATATTCTTCAGCGCGCCAGGGCGCATCAGGAACGCGCGCGCGAAGACCGTATGAAGCAGGAGGCCATTAAGCGCGATATTGAGGCAGCCCGCGAGAAGTCACACACGTATGCGTCACCCGAGGGAGACCCACGGGCGAAGGCATCACGGACGAGCGGGAAAGGGAAACGCTCGGGAGCTTCGCGTGATGGCGGGACGAAGAAATCCTCGGAGGAGACCGGGAGCGTTCTCTATGATGGCGCGAAGGTCTATCACGAGAGTTTTGGCGAAGGGATTGTGGTCTCGGTTGAGCGTGGGCAGTCAGATCCCGCTGCGACAATCGCCTTCAAGAAGTCTGGCATCAAGAAGTTGCTTGCGAATCACCCAAAACTGAAATTGGTGAAATAGACGCAGCTGCTGTGCTAGTGGCAGGGATATTGCATAAGGCAGGAGATGGCTCGTGCGCGTAATCATCCAGAGGGCAAGTCATGCAGATGTCGTGGTTGACGGCGAGCAGCTTGGCGCAATTGAGCACGGTCTGATGGTGCTCGTTGGGTTTGGCAATGGTGATGGGCGTCGCGAGATGGAGTGGATGGCGCGCAAAATCGTTGGCCTGCGTATATTTGAGGATGCCGAGGAGCGAATGAATCTTTCGGTCGGAGACATCGGCGGTGGAATCTTGCTGGTGCCGAATTTCACTTTGTATGCGGAGTGTCAGAAGGGGCGTCGTCCGAGTTTTTCAGGTGCCGCAGCGCCTGACATAGCGAGCGGCCTTTTCGACGAGTTCTGCCGGTTGTTGGAGGATATGCCAGTACCGGTTGCGAAGGGTAAATTTGGGGCCGACATGCGCGTGACCTTGTGTAACGACGGCCCCGTGACAGTGATTATCGACAGCCCGGAGTAATGTGAGAAGCAGTTGGACAGCATGCATCGTTTTGATGAAGACCCACAACCAGATCCGAAGACCAGTGCGGCTTACCATCGCTCACGCGGCGATTTCTTTGCAGAAAACGATCTGATAGAGGAAGCCATCAGTGAGTATGAGGCATCAGAGCGTTTCGACGAGGAAGACGCTGGCACTGCCGTAGCACTTGGAGACGCCTATTTCGAGGCACACATGCCTCGGCAAGCGTATCGTGCCTATAAGAAAGCACTGAAACACCACCCTCGCCACGCAGATGCGCACTTCAGCCTTGCGGAATTCTGGCTCAACCTGAGCCGCTTCAGCGCAGCACGACAAGCGTTGGAGAATGCAGTCAAATGCGACCCTTCGCGGCACTACTACCACTGTCGTCTTGGCGAGCTCTATCTCTATGGTGGCCGCTTTGAAATGGCTCGGCGTCAGTTTTCCGAATGCCTGCGCCTCGCACCGTCCGATGGGTTCTATCACCATAAGATGGGCGACTATCACGCCCGGCGCGGCGAGTGGGAAAAGGCCGTGGCTGAGTATGAGAGTGCGGTAGAATGCTCTCCCGCCGAGGATTTCTACAATGTGCGGCTGAGCGCCTACTACGTGCGAATCGGGCGATATATGGATGCCCTGCAGCAGCTCCAGCGCGCATACCGCGTGTCGCCAGAGATGAAGGTCTACTTGCACCTGATGGGCGAACTGCTGCTTCTGACGGGGAATCGGGAGGCCGCGCTGATCGCGTACCGGCATGCCGGGCGTCTGGACGAATACGCGCGTGACTGGGTGCGTCGCTGGCAAGTGCGTTGCGAACTTCCCACGCAGCTTTTGCGAGCTGGCTGGGGCGACGAGATTTATGAAATGGAAGCGTGATGCATGGCACTAATTGAGAGAGTGGTTGTAGGCCCCCTGCAGACAAATGCATACTTTATCTGCGCTGAGGCTTCGGACAGTTTCGCGCTGATTGATCCGGCCGGAGAGGCCGATGTGATTCTGGCGAAAGCGGCAGCTTTCGCCAAGTCCATCGAGGCGCTGCTTGTTACCCACGCGCATGTGGATCACATACAGGCAGCCGCTCAATTGCGGCGTGAGACCGGTGCGAAGCTGTATGTTCATGCCGATGACGTCGCGCTCGTTGAAGAGCCGCATCCGTACCTGGCGTCTATGGTCGGAGGCGTGGAAAAATGCCCGGTAGATGTGGTACTCTCGGACGGCGACGAGCTTGACATTGCGGGGCTTTCGCTTCGTGTGATGCACACTCCGGGGCATTCACCCGGCGGCGTCTGTTATATCACGGACGACATTTGTTTCAGCGGAGATACGCTTTTTGCCGACAGCGTCGGGCGGACCGATTTCCCGGGCTGCGACCAGCGGAAACTGCTGCTGTCACTGGCGCGAATGCTGCGAGAGCTTCCGGATGAGACGAGAGTCTATCCGGGGCACGGGCTTTCGACGACTATAGGGCACGAGAGGGCCAGCAATCCGTTTTTGCAGAATCTTCCGCCGATGTGACACGGGGTACAGCAGATTGGAGAGAATAAGACGGCCACCGCGGGGTGGCCGTCTTGCTTTGTGGCTGGCATGGAGAAACAGAACGGGGCACCCGGATGGGTGCCCCGTTTCGTTCATTGCGTCAAGCGGCTTTGCTCAGAAGCCTGTGTGCAGGCTGATGCCAGCGCCGAGGTCGCCATCAAGCGAACCGATCTCAACGTCGACAGTGTCTGACAGATAGTAATTGAATGCTGCGTTTACGTTCTCGCCATCATGCTCAAGCTGGATGAGACCGCGCTCGAACGGGATGAACTCAACGCCACCGAAGAAACCGTCAAGCATGCCAGCATCGGCGTCATTGTCGCCATAGCCGAGGTGGAGGCGGAAGTTCGAGGTGTCGCCGTTCTCGCTCATGCGGATGTCCTGGCTGAGGACAATATAGAATGAGCGGTTGTATTTATTGGCGATGTCCCAAGCCCCAACGGCGAGTTGTGGTGCATCTTCGTTGCCAGTCCAGTCAGCCAGGTTGAGGCTATACTTGGCATTGGCGACAGTCTCGGAGTCCCCGCCGTCGACGTCAATGTAGGCGGCGCCAAGCTCAAAGCTCGGGGTGATTCCGAAGTTGATATTGGCTGTCTGGATCTTACCGTCGTCATAGTCGATATAGTGGGCAGCCCAGATTCCAGCCTGTGGTGCGACGGTTTTTGCGACTGGTGTCATGATCATCCCTGATGAGCCAACCCAGCTATTGTTGACTCTGGTCGCGGGTGTATCGACGCCCCAGACCGACATGTATGGATCGGCCATTGCCACCGAAGCAGCGAGAACCATAACTACGAGTGCGAATGCATAGGATTTGCGCACGCGAGCACCTCCGATTGACATGCTGTCTTGTTTGGACTTATTACCGAAACAGTATAGGCAACGCATTGTGAAATGTCAACGCGTGCGCCAAGTGGAAATTCGCCGCAATTTTCCATTTCACCTCCTTCCGGCGGGAAAGTTGCGGAGGTCTATAATTGGTTGGGGGGAATAGTCTGAAACGTCATCCTACAATGAAACAGCGGAGGCTATCTGATGAAATTCGTCTGCCGTGGCTTTGAAGTGCTGAATGCTGCCGAGATGGAGACCATCTGGCAAGCGGCGCTACGAGTGTGGGCGACGGTGCCTGTACGAATTCAAGGTACCGAAGAGTTCAATGAGGCTTTGCTGGATTTCGGTTGCCATATTGATGGTGAGCGGGTGACATTCCCCGAGGCAGTGCGGGACAAAGTGCTTGATGCGATCGAGAAGACACGCGCGGCCAATGGCCCGGGCGGCCCGGCCGACGTGCAGGGTGTGCCGCTGGAATACGCAGCCTCGGGACAGGCGTTGTATGCACATGATATGGAGACAGACAGCCTGCGACCGTGCACAACGGCCGATCAGGAGAAATTCTCGCATATCTGCGACATGTTCCCGAAGCTGGACAGGTCGCACCCGACGTTCATATGCCAGGATGTGCCTGTGAAGGCGCAGGATGTCCACACATTCGCGACAATCATCAAGAACAGCTCGAAACCGTACCGCGTTTCGGCCTATAACGCGGAGCTCATTCCGCATCTGATCGAATTGCAGAAAGCAGCAGGATATACGGATGAAGAGGTTCGGACAAACCCGATTTTTGCGGCAAAATGCTGGTACAACACGCCCTTCATGATTACAGAGGAGAATGTGCGGCTGGGCATGGAGGCGCGGCGACTTCTGGGGAGCCCATTCACGATCTCTTCAATGCCCGTAGCGGGCATTGCGACTCCAGCGACGCTGAGCGGCTGTCTGGTGCATATTACGGCGGAAGTGCTGGGGTGCAACGTTATCAGCATGGCTCTGGATGACCGGATAATGGGGTGGAATTCGGCGCCATTGACATTTGACATGAAAACAGGCATCCATACGCAAACCGGGCCGGATAATGATGTTTTGCGCGTGGCAGCCGCGCAGATGGGCGGCTATGTATTCGGGGGAAAATACCGCGTGGCAGGGGGACCGACCACTGCAGCGAAACTGCCGGGTATCCAATCGGCGATGGAGAAATCCCTGTGCGCATTGTTTGCGCTGCTGGGCGGGACACGGTATTTCGGTTCGCTGGCAGTGACGGCGTTTGCAGACGTGGGAAGCGTGCTGCAACTGATGATCGATCTGGAGCTGATGAGCTATCTGGAAAGGCTTTTAGAAGGGGTAGCGGTTGATGCGGACCGTCTGGCTGAGGAAGTCATCGCCGAAATAGCACCAAAGGGCGCGTATTTCCTCGCCGAGCCGCATACGGCGAAATACTTCCGTGAGGAGCTATGGGTGCCGGAGCTGATGGATCGCCAAGTTCCGATGGCGTGGGCTGCGAACCCGGCGGATATGCTGGAGAATGCGAGGAAGAAGGCGAAGCACGTCATGGCCGCAGCGGAGAACAAGTGTCCGCTGAGCGCAGCGCAGCTCGCGCGAGTGGATGAGATCGTTGCCGATGCGGATCGGGTTGTGGCAGCCGGGTAGCGCGTGGGAGTTTATGTGGAGATGAGCAGAGGGCCGGGATGAATCCCGGCCCTCTTTGTATGTTGGCAGATATATTTGCGGGCAGGCTACGGAAGGGTGAGTGTCTGCTTTGCAGTGCCGCCACGCGGATGAGACGCGGTGAGTGTGATTTCATCGCCCGGAGTAGCAGTGATGAACCATTCGAGCTGCGGCCCGCCACCTCCGCCAGCCAAGCCAGTGAATTCGTAGGTGCGTGGGCAGGAAACGATGGCCTCGTCGGCCAGCCCGTCGATCGTTGCGACGACAGGAGTGAGCGTGCGGCATGAGGGACTCGCGCCAGTGGTCATGACATTTGTGGCGAAACGGCCCGTGTTGGCAACCGTCGCACGAATGCGGTAGACGCCTTCGCCAATGCAATCGGCCTGCACGTTGGAAATGCAGATTTCCGGTCGCCATGATGCGTGGGTGAGGAGGAATTGTGTGGTGCGGGCGCCGATCTCTTTCATCGTGACCGGGTCGAGATGATAGATGGAGGCCGGCTTAAGGCCGCCGATTTCAACTTTGCCAAGCTGCGGGTGGTCAAAGCTTTGCCACGGAACGAAAATATCGCGGGTCTCGGGATGCTCGTCGGCGTACTTCATGATGCGGCGCATGAAATCGCGTTCGCGCTCTTCGGGCTCGCTGCCGAAATATTCGTCAATGGTGATACCGGAAGTGCTGTAGCCATTGCCAAGCTCGCAGACATACCATGAGATACCAAGCATGAAATATGCGAAGTCATTGGAATTGCCTCGGAGGACGGAGGGCTGTGTCCATGTCAAACGGTAATCGCGGGCATTCATGAGCGGGAAACCGGTAATCTGTTCGGCAATTTTGCCAACTTCGAGCACGAGGCCGAGGTCGGACTGGTTCATTTCACCATCGGGTCTGGTGCACGGGCGCAGAATTGCGTTGGAGCCGCAATGGAAATCGACACCGGCGAAAATGTTTTTTCGCTCCATGAGGAAATCGACAATCGCCGCCATCTCGGGATGCAGCGCGGGCCGGTCGGCACGGTCGGTCTGGTAATCCCAGTTGGCCGGATAATCGCGGTTGAAATCGTAGCCCTTGACGGCAGAGGTGATTGGGCCGCCATCGTAGTTCTGGATCATGCCCTCGTCATATGTGCGGTAGAATGGGCCCGTGTCACCGGGGCGCCGCGGTACGAGAATGCGCGGATCTTCGGGATCTTCGGTGAGCGCCCCGGCAGGATCTTCGATACGCATCTGCATTATGAGGCCGTCACCGTTGAGGTCCTGGGGGACAAGGCCATTGCGAACGTCAGGCATGATTTCATTACGGCTGCGAATACCGCCGCAGGTGGTCATGGCGTATTCGGTGCCGTCTGGATTTGCGCGCGGAATGACATAGAACGTCATGGTTCTGAGCAGCTCGCGGGCCTGCGGATCAGTGAGAAGCGTGTGGATGAACTGAATGGACGCGGTGGTTGCGGCCCACTCCTGAGCGTGAACGTTGCCCTGCACATAGTAGGCGGGCTTGGACTCGGCGGAGCCAGTGGAGGGATCGGTGATGGTGGCGAGCCAGACGTCGCGGCCCTCCGGAGTGGTGGCAATCGAATGCAGAGTGAAAACGTCGCCTGCTGCGTCAGCGCAGCCTTTGAGAAAGCTCACAACGTCATCGTACGTGTAGTACCTGTCGGTTTTTGCATCAGGAACGGCGCTCATGGGAATCTCCTTGGATTTCATATGTGCTGCAACATGGCAGCAACTATCTATTGGAGCTTCAGTGTGGCAGATGCGATTCCGCCGCGTGGATGGGATGCTGTGACTGTGATTTCGGTGCCGGGCTCAGCGGTGATGAACCATTCGAACCGGGCATCTGCACCACGCCCTGCCAAGCCAGTAAACTCGTGAACACGCGGAATGCTTGCGACCGCGTCGGCAGCTATGCCCGGGAGCTCGACAGTGACAGGTTCGGCAGTGCGTGCAGCCAAGCCGGTGGACATGACGTTTGTGGCCAGATAGCCGGTGTTGGCGACACGGCCGCGGATGCGGTAGACACGACCGGCAATGTTCGTGGCTTCGATGCCGGAGAGCTCAATGGATGGACGCAAATCCGCATGGCGCATAAGGAAGTCGGTGGTGTTGCTGGAGATCTCCAGCATCTGCGGCGGGAAGACGTCAGC
>CAYSRY010000065.1:0-11768 GCA_964433395.1 uncultured Armatimonadia bacterium
GAAGTTGTTCTCGGGGGTATCAAAATAGTAGAGTACCGGCAGGGTGTTGAGGAAGAAGCGACCGATGCCAGCGCCGGTAATTGTTGTCGCGACGGTCATGAATACGTAGACCATGATGATCTCGCGACGGTCAAG
The DNA here is from genome assembly GCA_964433395.1 of uncultured Armatimonadia bacterium. Lineage (GTDB taxonomy): Bacteria > Armatimonadota > Zipacnadia > Zipacnadales > UBA11051 > UBA11051. The sequence goes on from CAYSRY010000065.1 coordinate 136, forward strand.
GGAAAACGATTTGCTGATCCGGCGAACGATGGGATTCATGAGGACCAGCAGAAGCAGGGCAGCAACCGCAGGGATCGTGGGGACCGCTTCGGTTATCTGGCACGCATGCGTAATGACCTCAGTCTGGTTGATCCAGAAGCTTGCGAGAATACACAAGACAACCGAGATGATGAGCGTGCGAGGCGTGAGACCCATGAGCGGATACTTCGGCTGGTCGATGCCGGTCGCCATGGCCTCCTGTGACTGATTCTTCGTCATGTTCTCTTCGACTGCCATAGATGTGCTTACGCCCGGCAGAGACTCACAAAATGGCCCGAGCCGGACTCCTTTCAATGAACTGAGCACTTCCAAAGGTATTGTCAGAAGACAGTGGGGGCTATTGTCTGCTGGCGACCTGTATGTCCAGTATTCGCAGGCTGGGGACAATCATGCCTGGCTCCTCGCGATAGTCGGAGGATACAGCGTCAATTTTCCCGAGCAGTTCAAATGCGTCGCTGCCTATCATGGTTGTTGAGACTGGATATGCAAGTTTGCCATTTTCGATTTTGAATCCGAAGTCCACAGTGGCGGATATATCACCAGATGCCATTTCAGGCTGGAGACCCCCATAGTCAACATAGAGCCCTTCGTCGATGTCAGCGATGAGTTCTGCCAGTGTGCGGGTTCCGCAGGCGACTTGTGGGTTGGCAAACGAGATGCCGACTTTGCCTGAACCGCCGCGGCTTCCGTGGCCTGTATTTGCGACTTTGGCCTTGTTTGCAGTGTACGAATTGTGCAGATATGAGGTCAGTATACCACTGCTGATGAGATTCCGCTCAGTTTTTGGCGTGCCTTCTCCGTCGTATATCTGGGAGCTGATGCCGCCAGGAACAAATGGGCATTCACGAATCGTGAGCAGTTCACTGGCAATCTTGCGTCCCTCTTTGCCACTCAGGAACGATCGGTCTCGTTGGACGCTTTCTGCGTTCGCGGCCTGAATGGTTGAGAAGAGCAGGCCTGAGGCTGCCATTGGGCCAAGGACTATTGGAAGTCGCCTGGTGCCGATGGACCTGCCGCCGAAATACTTTCGTGCCTCGGATGTGGCTTTGGCTGCGACGCCTGCGGGAACGAAGTCGGCCAGTCTCCGTGCTGTGTCGTATTCGAAATAGACGCCGATGTCGTTGCCCTCGAAAACGATGGACTGAAAACTGATTTCTGCTGATGTTCCTTTGCGGGAGAGGCCGATGCCGGTGGATGACGCGATAGCGCTGGCGCCGACAGTGAGGTCAGCTCCACCTTCGAGCCTTACTTCAGGTGCAATTTCGCGGGCCTCCTCGATTGCGGAAGTACACCATGCAACCACATCCCGGACGCTGAGGCCAGCTACTTTGTCATCGAAAAGCCCGTCGACCGGCGCGGGGATTGCGGCAGGTTCGGGCAGGGCGACAAAATCCGGATCAGGATCAGCGATGCGTGCAAGATCGGCAGCAAGACGCCCACAGTCGATCACGTCCGCCATATTGTGAGTTTCGGCGTAGCTCAGGCCCATGCCGCCTCTGGAGTAGGCGCGGACGCTGATGGAATAGCTTCGCTGGACTTCACATTCGCGGAGACTGGTATTCTCGACCCCTACGCCAACCTCGCGATATTCACTGCACCATGCGTCGGCGAAATCCGCTCCGGCGCTCATGGCCGCATCCACGGCCTTTTGTGCGACTATCAGAAGATCACTCATGACTTCCTCCGTGTAGATGCCGTCACTGCAGACAATTGGTCAGGAGCCCTGGCCGCCAACCACGACGTTGCGAATGAGCAAGTGCGGGCCACCGGCATCAACAGGCATGCTCTGCCCATTTTTGCCGCACGTGCCACCGAGCTCGAATGTGAGATCGTTGCCAACTGCAGTTACGTGCTGGAGCGTCTCGAGAGTTCGTCCCGAAATGCAGACATTTCGGTAGTGCGTGCCAAGTGCGCCATTTCTGATGGCGTACGCATGCTCGACATTGCATGTGAACTGGCCCTGAGCGGTGAAAACGTAGCCCCAATAGCCGCCGGTGAGATAGAGGCCATTGTCAACACTTGCCATCATCTGCTGCAGGGTTGAAGAGCCGGGGGCGATGTAGGTGTTGCTCATGCGGACGATCGGGGAGTTGTCGGCCCCGTCTGCCCGTGCAGCGCCATTTGGCTCGACGCCGTATCGCGCGGCAGTCTCCAAGCTGTGCAGGTAACCCTTCAGGACACCATTTTCCACGATTACGTGTTTCCGGGCAAGTACGCCCTCGTGATCATAGGTAAATGAACCGTTGAGATCAGGGAGTGTTGGATCGTCGATAATCGTGACCGATTCTGCGGCGACTTTTTCGCCGAGCTTGCCGTCGAGAATTGAATCGCCGCTCCATACGGCATCGGCCTCTGAATTGTGGCCGAATGCTTCGTGCACCAGCAAGCCGCATATGTGCGGGTCGATTATGACATCAAACGTTCCCGCCGGCGCTCGTTCTGCACTGAGCAGGTCGATTGCCTTGGACGCGGTGCGTGTGCCGATTTCCTGAACGTCAGTGCCGTGGACGAGATCATATCCGGAGCGGCCTGAGCGATGGTCCCGGCAATTCTGGCGCACACTGCCATCACTGGCAACGACCGATACGGAGAGGTAGGCTCCGGCCATATCGTAATGCAGGAACGTGCCAAAGCTGTTTGCGAGAAACATTTCGCCAGCGAGTTCGGAGTAGCCGGCGACTGTGTTGGCAGTTTTGAGTGGGTTGACGGAGCGCGCTGCGGTTTCGAGTTCGACGACTCCGCGCACTTTGTCCTGTATTGTGAAGGTCTCAGGTTGGGCGGGCAATGGGGTATTGGCCTCGCCGACGACAGGTTCTGCCGTGGCCACCATGCCGGGGTCTGTGACATAGTCGCGCGCAGCTTTCGCCATCTCGATGGCGTCAGCAACGGAGTTAAGCATGTCTTTTTCATCCGGCTGATTGGTGGGAGCGAATCCCCAGGCTCCGTCGAGCAATACGCGGATGCCCGCGCCTTTTGAGCGTGCGGATGAGACTCTGTCGGTGCGGCCATCTTCAACGCCGATTGCCGTCTGTGTCTGGTCAACGACGCGGACATCAGCAAAACTGGCGCCCCCGTCAATGGCCGCCTGCACTACGCGTTGCATTATCTGTTGCATAAACTACCTCTCAAGAAAGCTGATCTTCCGAGGCCGTCTGTGTAGCGTGGGATGCCGCCGAGCGTGCTCTACTTTTCCCCCAAGCTGTAATCCCAGTAGAAATGGCCTGGACGAGCATGCCTGCGAACATCGTTTTCAGCGGGTCTGGCACTTTGGTCCCGGGAACTTTATCGGCCTGTTCGGCCCTGCGTGACCTGAAATGCGAGAACAGCCAGAAGCCACCGACCGTGACGGCAATGGCCGCGGCGACGCCGATTATGAGCTTGGAGCTGGGCCGGAATGATTGTATTGAGCTGAATGTTTCGCCCTTCAGGCGGCGTTCAAATTTGTCCGCCACCGTATGTATCTGGTGGATGGCGTGCTCAGGCGTTCCGGGTTTTGGGGTGTGTCTGCGCTTAGTCGCCATCGGAGTTGTCTCCTTTGCGAGAGCGCATGCCGAGCAGCATAAGCGTTGCAGCGACGAACAGGGCCAGCGCGAGCGTCAGATAGGCGGCATAATCGTGTGCAGGCCACAGCGTCGCGAGCAGCCTGAGCAGTCCGATGGAAAGGTACACGAGCGCGAGCATGACGCAGACCATGGCGGCAGTGAAAAGGCCAAGTTGGCGGAACGCATTGCCCGCAAACTCGCTGACAAGCGCGCGTAACCACGCGGTTATGCCCTGCAGAAATTGTTTGAGCAGATCTGCAAGCGTTTCTTTATTTTCCACACGAGTGCCCCCAGTTGGGTCGTGGCCATAGGTGCAGGCGCACATGACGGGCCAGAGAGGCGTTATCTGCGCAATCCGGCCACAGTCAGCCTCAGTCTGCGCACCAGCGGTTCTGCGACAGAGAACAAGTGGTACCAGACGGGGGAGTAGATGAGATCCCACTCGCCGATATATTCGATGTACTGTGCGTCGAATCCTTCTTTGAAGCGATTCAGCCCCTGAAGGGGCGAGTCAACATTGTCCTGTTTGGCAACGCCTCGCATGTCGTAAACCGTACAGCCGCGGGCTTTCGCCCATTTCATCATTTCCCATTGCATGAGGTGATTTGGCATGCGATTACGCTGTCGATTGCTTGAGGCACCATAGACATACCACGCAGTGTCACCGCATGTCAATGCGATGGCTCCGCCGATGACTTCGTCGCCGAAGCGCGTGAGGAAGAGGCCGCCGCCTCCTGTGGCAATAAGAAGATCGTACATATCATAGAAATATGCACGGGACCGGACTTTGAAGCCGTCGCGCTGGCACGTCTCGACGAGCACGTCGTAGAATGCGTCAATATCTTCGCGGGCGCAGTCGGTCTGGACTGTGACCTCTTTGCGTTCGGCGAGGCGGATGTTGTAGCGCCACTTGCTTTTGAATCGGGCCAGAATTGCCTCTTCGTCCTCGCTGATGTCGAGGGCCATGACATATTTTGGCTGCGTGCCGCCAAATGCGTCTTCGCGGACTGGCACGAGCGAGAATCCGTGTGTTCTGAGCATGCTCATGTACGCATCATTTGCGAGCCGGATAGCCGGGTCAATTTTGAGCGCCATAGCACCGCGCGTCCGCGCAAATTCGCCAATCTCAGCCATCAGCGTCTGGAAGAGCTCTGGGTGGGTGAGATCGAACATCGGCCCTCTGGGGCAGTAGAAAAGAGAGCGATGGACGCCGGGCAAGGACCGTTCGAGGATTTGCGCCGCAGCCAATATCTGGCCGTCCTCACTTTGGATAGCGATTCTATGTGGTGTCCATCCGGTGGTAGCTTTGAGGTCGCCCCATCCCCATGTCTGGAGAAAGCTGCGATATTCACATGCGGCGATGAAATTGTCGAATCGTTCTCTATCAGAAGCTTGCAGGAGCATAAAAACCGTCTTCTCAGCAGTGATTTTCTAGTTCTGCGGTTGGGGTGTTGACTGTTCGGTTGTTTCCATTGCTGTACGCAGCATAGCCATCGCTACCGGCCCCGCTGTGGAGCTGCCATAGCCGCCCTCAGTGATAAGTGCGACTACTACGAATCGCGGATTGTCGTACGGTGCGTAAGCGGTAAACCATGCATGAGCATTGCGGCGCTTGTCATGTTCGGCAGAGCCAGTTTTTCCAGCGCATGCGAATGGCAATTTGGCCAGTATGTGAGCAGTTCCTTTTTCGCCGGTAACTGCCAGCCTCATGCCTTTTCTGACCTCTCCGAGTGTGTTTTCGTATGTGGTTTCGATATGGCGCCTGATCTTTCGTTCGGATTCTGTGGGCGGGCGCTTCATGTGTTCAGGCCAGACGATTTTTTTGACCAAAGTCGGTTGGATGACATCACCATCTGTGGCTACAACGCCGGTGGCGATTGCAACCTGCAATGGGGTCGCGAGCAGGTATCCCTGACCGATGACCATATTGAGTGTGTCACCAGTACGCCATGACGTGTTGCGGCGTTCGAGTTTCCACTCGCCATCGGGTACCAGGCCCTCCTGTGTGCCGGGGAGGCCAATGCCCGGGTCTTCGCCATATCCGAACATGCGCGCATATTCGCCAATGGTGGAGCTGCTAAGGCCCTGCCGGCGGACGAGTTCATAAAAGTAGACATCGCATGACTGCGAGACGGCTTTGTAGAAGTCTACAACGCCATGGACATCCCAGCACCGGAAAACCTGGTGTTGAGTTCCTTCGACAATGCGTCCTGTGCATACGCAGGTGGTCGTAAGTTTTACGGGAGTGGTTTCAAGCGCGGCCGTTGCAGAGACGAGTTTGAACGTAGACCCCGGCGGATACAGCCCTGCTATTGCCTTATTCACAAGCGGCGTGAGTTTGTCCTGTTCGCTCACACCATCTTCGCGGAATACAGCGTACTCTTCAGGTGTCCAGCGTCTGATCCATCCATTCGGATCGAACGTCGGATAGCTGGCCATGGCGACGATGCCGCCAGTTTTGAGGTCGAGACAGACGGCTGCTCCCGTTCTGCCTGTCGTAGACTGAACAGCATGTGCGAGCGCGTCCTCAGCTGCTTTCTGGACCCTCGCATCGAGTGTCAGGAAAACGGTTGCCCCGGGAGACGCTTTTTCTTCATATACGGTCCTGACAGGATTCATGAGACGGTCGACTTCATAGACAGTGCGGCTTCTGCGGCCCTGTAATATGGGAACAGGTGGCGCTGTGCCTGTATCAAGTTCGCATAGTTGCTCAGCGCCTGTCTGGCCTACAATGGCATCCATACCATAGATCGGCATACTGCTTATGCCGTCGGGCGGGTTGAATGTGGTGTTGTCGCTGAAAAGACCATCTGGGTAGCGCAGATATTGGTATGTTTCATACTGTTCTTCGCCGATACTCCGAGCGTATCCGAGGACGTGCGCTGCTAGTGTTCCATTGGGATAGTGGCGTTTGGCAATTTCACCAATCTGTACACCAGGCAGTTCGAGCTTGCGTTCTTCGATGTGGGCGACAACGTCAAAGTCGACATCATCATAATCTTTGAGGAAGACGGTCTGCATGCGTTTAGAACGGACATTCTCAAATTCTTTACGCAACGTGATGGCTGAGGAACCCGGAAGAATGCCAGCAAGAATGGCTATTTCGTTGTCGAGCTCTTCGTCGCTTCGCGGGAGTTTGTTGGGCATGATTTCGACGGCCCACGTGTATTTGTTGTCGACGAGTATTTTTCCCGCAGCGTCAAATATGAGACCGCGCGGAGCCGGACCATAGACAATAGTGGTACGGTTGCGCTGCGCCTTCTCGGCATAGCTCTCCCAGTTGACCACCTGGAGTGACCAGAGGCGGACAACGAATATAAGAAACACCAGGCCGAACAACACGCCCAGCCCGGTGATTCTGATGTTTGTCGTGGGTTTATCCATAGTATTCAGCAGACAGCAAGTTTCTGGTATCCATAGAGAAGCAACGCGTATCTACAGGTGGCGCCGCTGATGATTTTGTGCGTCGTCACGTGGTTGTTTAGTGACGCTGACCGGGCACTATGGCGCAGCGCCATCGTCAGGAGGCGGCTTGGTCCCGGATTGCGATTCTACAGCTGGCGGTGGTCCCGGATTGGCATGCGCATCGGACGGAGTCGCCGGTTTTGTGTGTGCGGCGGGGCCATGAAGTGTGCATTTGCCCGAAGGCCCACCTCCGTCGGCATACGTGCGTTCGACTGTCTGGGGGCAGTATGGGCCTGCTATCTGGCCCGATTTTGTGCATACAGTCACGGTTCGACTGCGCCCAGAGGAGGATGGGGTATGGTCGGCAGCATTTCCTGCACTTGACGTATGACCGGATGAGCCCGCGCCTCGGCCATGGATGCGGCAGACAGCTGGTGCGGCCTGGCCGGGCGAAAGCGTCCGTTCGGCAGTGCTTGGACAGTATGGGGTAGCCAGCCCATTGCTTTCGGTGCAGATAGTGACAGTTCGAGTCGTGTCATCGCGCGGTTTTTCATCTTCGTCGTTGTGTTTTTCAGAAGCCTCGCTGCGTTTTGTGATCCGCACACCGGCACCCTCTGGGTATTCCCCGTCACAGCCCCGCGATTTGAGGGCCTGTTTCATGAAACTCGCGAACACGGGCGCGCAGAAGCCCCCACCGCTTGCGCTTCGCATGGCGTGCGTGTAGTTGTCATTGCCAATCCATACCGCGCAACTGAGATCGGGAGTGTATCCGACCCACCACACATCACGTCCACTCTGGGTGGTTCCGGTTTTGCCGCACACTGGGTAGCCGGAGATGGATGCACGTCTCCCCGTTCCGGAAGTGACGACGGAGCGCATCATGGAGATCATGCTTACTGCAGTTGCCTCGGTTATGACACGTTTGCGCCGTGGTGCGAATTCGACCAGCAGATCACCACGTGAATTTTCGATGCGCGAGACATAACGAGGTGTCGTCTGATAGCCTCCACTGGCGAATGTGCAGTATCCGATTGCCTGCTCGACAGGAGAAAGATTGGACACGCCAAGTGCCATGGCGGGGACTGCTTCGATGCGTTCCTCTGGCAGTCCCAGTATACTGGCTGCCATGCGTTGAACTTTTCGGACGCCGAGTTTACGCACGATTCGCACGGAAACGAGATTGACTGAGCCAGCCAGCGCCGAACGGAGACTGTAGTTTCCGCCCTGGCTTGGACTGTAGTTTTTGGGACTCCAGGCATTGGCTCCCGAGCCCCAGGTCAGGGGATCAGCACTGAAGACCGAGCTGGGTCCGTAGCCATTTTCGAGTGCAGTTGCCCACACGTATGGTTTGAATGAAGATCCTGGTTGTCGTCCGTAAGTGGGTGGGCCTGGTTGTGCTCGATTGTACTGATTCTTTGAATAGTCGCCCACGCCGCCCACCATGGCAAGAACGCTTCCGGATTTGACTTCAACACATGCGAGCGCGCCCTGGCCCTCTCCATTGCCGCGCAGACTGCCACGGCGACGGAGAGAGAGCACCTGTTCTGTAAGCTCTTTTTCAGCGACAGTCTGCAGATTCATGTCGATGGTCGTGTATATGCGAAGGCCACCTTGATATACAGCTTCGACACCGTACATATCGCACAACTGGCGCACGACAAAGTGGGTGAAATAAGGAGCCTGGAAGGCTGTGATTCCTCGTTCCCTGAGTGGTGCGAGACTTGCGCGTATCTGGTGTTGATCTGCCTGCGCTGCTTCATCCGAGGAGATGTATTCCATTTCGGTCATTGCCTGGAGTACCTGGCGCCTGCGGGCCTTGGTGCGCTGCGGGTGGTCATATGGGCTCAACGAGATCGGGGATTGCGGCAGTCCGGCGAGCAGCGCACACTCAGCGAGGTTGAGATCGCTGACATCTTTGTTGAAGAACATTTTGGCGGCAGTTCTGCAGCCGTACGCGCCATGTCCGTAGTATACCTCGTTGAGGTACATTTCGAGTATTTCGTCTTTTGAATATTTTCGTTCGAGCTCAAGCGCAAGCATGATCTCTCTGATTTTGCGGTCCACGGTTTTCTGGTGGGTCAGCCACATGTTGCGCACAAGCTGCTGCGTGATCGTGCTGCCGCCCTGGCTGAGGCGCCCGCGTCTGATGTTGGCCACGAGCGCTCGCAGCATGCCTTTGGGGTCAATGCCACGATGGTCATAGAATGGTCTGTCTTCAATGGCAATGGTGGCCTGGCGCAGAGTCAGTGGGATGTCCTGGAACTCGACAGTTTCGCGGTTTTCCTTGTAGACCCGGCCGAGCAGAGTGTGCGTTTGTTTGCCGTCCTCGTCGACCTCAGTGGAGTATACTGCAGTTGTCAGTTGCGGGCGATACGCAGTGAGTTCCTCGGCAGGAGGCAATGTTTTGCGCAGCGCGAGCAACGCTCCAGCGCCAAGACCGGTAGCGATGAAGCAACAGACAAGGATGAATGCGTTTAGGTATCGATAAAACGCGGTGTATTTTCGTATGAAGCTGCGTCTGAACACGGTATCCTCCGAAAGTGAGATTTACATAGGACATTATAGCAGATTGTGGATAACAGTTGTAAACAGAGTTGGAGTCAGTAGAGTATGAACTGGAGGAGAGCAGTGGGGTGGCATGATCCGCCTTCGGAGAAGCACGGGTATTGATGCAACTTGACACCTGTTCGCATCGACCTCTACAATACCATTGTACAGGTGGCTCACCAGCTCGGGCTCTGCCCCGCGATGTTACGTTCCTGGGGCGGGGAGGAGAATACTATGCAGCATACTTTGCGGAAATATCCAGCCGCCGTCCCCGTTTTCCTGCTGCCACTCATCCTGGCATGTGCTTTCACGCTGGGCGCGATCCCGGCTGCGAACGCATTCACAGGTCCAGACTACCGAGTTCAACGTGGAGATGTTCTCCGTGTTGAGGTGTATGGCGGCGATACGGTAACTGGGGCATTCCCGGTCGGGGCCGCTGGTATCGTGACATTGCCGATTGTCGGCGCCGTGCCGGTGGCTGGCAAGAATCTGGTCGAAGTTCGGCAGGCTCTGCGGGAGAAACTCTCAGAGATAATTCGTCAGCCATTCGTGACCGTGGCCATTGATGAAGCTGCGTCCGTGCGGAAGGTTTTTGTCAGCGGCGAGGTCGAGAAGAAGGGAGCTCAGGTGCTCCCGATGGGGGCAAGCGTGCGAGATGTCGTCGTGCAGGCTATCCCCAGTGGACGTGCGGATCTTGGCCGCGTTCGCGTCACGCGTGATACCGCTGACCCCGTTGAATTAGACCTGCGTGGGCTGACGATGCCAATTGCGCTTGGCGCCGAATTGGAGCTTCAGTGGGGCGATGTAGTCTACGTGCCCAAGCAGGAGGACTTCATTTCCGTTCTTGGGGCTGTGGAGAAGCCGGGAGCCATGGTACTTCCGCAGGGCGAAGAGCTGCGGGTACTGGCCGCGCTTGGACAGGCAGGTCTGAAGGACGATGCAGATCTGGGTGTCGCCCTTGTGATCAGAAAGGGTCAGGAGCAAGCTCTCTCCATTGATTTGCATGCGCTGCTTGACGAAGGGGATGTTTCGCAGAATGTGGCTCTTACGCCAGGCGACGTCCTGCTTGTGCAGAAGGCCGAACGGATTTCTGTGGTAGGCATGGTTAATGCTCCCGGCTCATTTGTGAGCAACGAGGAGATGAGTCTGACTGACGCGATAGTGCGTGCCGGCGGCTTCAATGAGCGTTCGGACCTGAAAGGTGCGAAGGTCTATCGTGGTGGCGAATATATTGCTGTTGATCTGGAAGCCCTGTGGCAACTCGGAGACCTGTCCGGGAATATGGCTTTGCAGGCTGGTGACACTCTGATCGTGCCTGAGCAGCAGCCCGAGGAAATCGTTCTCCTTGGTCCGCTGATGAAAGGCGGGGTCATCAACATTGCGTCTCTTCAGAATAAGAGCGTGATGAATGTGGTGTTTGGTGCCGAGCCTACTTTGTCGGCCGATCTTGCGAGAGTACAGCTCTATCGCGGAAGCGAGATGACCGTGGTAGATTTGAAAAACATTGGCCAGGGCGGCGACGTCAGCGCGAATGTTGACCTCCAGCCCGGCGATGTCGTGGTCGTTGGCGACGCCGAGAAAGTCTATCTGATCGGCGCTTTCGGCAAGCCTGGGATCTATGCCTATGACGTTGAGAAGTCGCTGTTCGACTACATTACCGAGGCGCAACTGGGCGGCGGTTTCGGGCAGTCGACGGGAGTTCTGGTCCGCATCGGCGACAATCCGGAGAAGACAACCGAAACGATCAAGCTGGATATGTCAAAGCTGAAGGACGGCAAGTTGCCACTTGATATCGAAGTACGTGCTGGCGACATAATTTACTTCCCGCCTGTGCGGCCAAGCAGTCGCAAGACGCTTTGGGAGTATCTCCGGGAAGGCTTGTTCATGTGGGGTGCGGTCGACGACGTATTGGATTGATGACAGTGCGCTGGGCTATCTGAATGCCAGTGACAGCACATCGAAAGCCTCGGCCATTATTGGTCGGGGCTTTTCGCTGGCATAGGGAGAGATGTGAAAAAGCGCCACACCGATATGGTGTGGCGCTCTGGCAGTCATATGGTGACGGTCGGCAGTGTCAGCGGGCAGTGTCAGCGTTGAAAC
>CAYSRY010000065.1:11778-13964 GCA_964433395.1 uncultured Armatimonadia bacterium
GCGCTCTGGCAGTCATGTGGTGACGGTCGGGTCGGGCAATGTCAGCGGGCGGTGTCAGCGTTGAAGCGGTATCCCGCGTCCCTGATGGTGAGTATAATGCGCGGGGCTGATGCGTTGTCCTCAACCTTTCGGCGGAGGTTGTAGATGTGTGTTTCAATCAGACTCTGGTTCGCACCCTCACGTCCCCAGACTTTTTCGAAGATGCTGGCAGGCGACAGGACAGCCCCATTTGCTTCGACAAGCGCGAGCAGCATTCGGAATTCAGTTGGGGTGAGGTCGATTTTCTCGCTACCTCGTGTGACCTGATGTGTCTGCATGTCGAGTTCGAGACCACCGGCCTTGACGACTCGCTCTCCGCCCGAACTCTCAGAGTAATCGGTGACGCGTCGCAGATGCGCTCTTACGCGTGCAAGCAGCTCGTCGGACATGAACGGTTTGACGACATAGTCATCCGCTCCGACTTCGAGGCCCACGACCCGGTCAAGTTTTTCACCGCGGCCGGTAACCATGATGATGGGTATGTTTGATTTGCGGCGGATTTCGCGGCAAATTGACAAGCCATCAGTATCAGGCAGCATAATGTCCAGTATTACAAGATCAGGCGCTTCGGCTGCAAAGTGACTTAATGCATCGCCACCAAGTCCGAATGCAACAACATCATACCCCTCCTGCTGCAGACGCAAGGACATGACCTCAACCGTTGAGGGATCATCTTCAACAATCATTATTTTCGCACGTGCCATTGGTGGGCTATCCACTCCTCCCGGCCAACAGAATCGGAGACATTCTTCCAAGTTGCACATGTGAGACCCAGACATTGAATAAATTCTGCCCAGACACCATGATACCTCCCCCAGATATAAAATATACGAAAATATGTAGCGTGCAGGACAGAGGGGAAGTTCAGCGAAATGTTGCTAATGGTCAACAGGTGTGCGCATTTTAGTTTCTTTATTGATAGGCTGTCAATCTGATTAACTGTTTGCATATTTGGAGGAAGTGTGACTGATGTCTCGAACTTCGCTCGTTTTGATAGGATTATTTGTACTATGCGGAGGTGGTTGTATGAGCGATATTGTGCATCCGGTGTTGACGTACAGCAGTTACAGCCTGGAGAACGTCGAGGGGCTGAAATCACAGGTCGCGTATTTCATGGGCTTATCGGAAGATGAGCTGGTGGCACTGGTCCCCGAACAAAATGGCTTCTTCTTCACTGGATGCCCGAATTGTGACGGTGGCAAGCAGGAGCACCAGCTTGCGTGGGATCCGAAAAATCCAGAGCAGTTGACATGCAGATATTGTGGACATGTTTATCCGAGTGATGATTATCCTGTCTCGGGAGTGGAGAGTGTGACCAGCCCGGCCGGTAATGTTTTTGAATTTCCGTACTGGGCTGATGAGAAGGGCTATCGCTATTATTTTGAATCGCACCGGGATTATCAGGCTCATGAGCAGCTTGCGGCGGCAGCGTATAAGATGGCGTGGATTTACCATTTGACCGGTGAAGCAGAATATGCCCGACGTGCGGCACTGCTGCTCGATCGGTTTGCCCAGGTATTTCCTGATTATATTTACAAATTCGACTATCCATTCACACAGAAAGAGCTCTATGACGGAGTGGTCGATCCATCGGAGTTCCGCCCCGGCTACCGGACTTCGCGCTGGAGCTGGTGGGCGTATATGGACATTCCCATCGACCTCGTATTTGCTTATGACATGATCTTCGACAGCGGTGAGATCGCCAGAATACCTGGCGCTCAGTCCCGCATTGAGGATGATTTTTTCTCTGATGCGGCTGAGAAAGTCGTTGCGAACAATGAAACACTGAGTAACATGGCGCCTACAGCGTGGCGCGCGATGATCGCGGTTTCGCGAGTGCTTGACAAGCCCGAGTATATGCACGACGTGGTCTCACGCCTTGAGCTGCTCGCGCGTGAGCAGTTCTATTATGACGGGGTCTGGGGTGAAGGGGCGCCTTCATACCATTCTCAGGTAATCGGCGGCCTGAAGTCAGTATTCACGTTGTCCAAAGGTTACAACGATCCAGAGGGGTACACGTATCCGGTCACAGGCGCTCGCTATGACAATCTGGATCTCGAAGCCGGCTTGCCAGTGGTGGCGCGGCTGGTCCGTTCTCTCTACAGCATGGAATTGCCCAATGGGCGTTATGCGCCAGTTCATGACAC
>CAYSRY010000066.1:0-4475 GCA_964433395.1 uncultured Armatimonadia bacterium
GCTTCCCGCTCAAAGTCCACTTCTCAGTATAGCCCCACCCGTCAGGCCGGGCAAGCTCCTTGCAGTGCATCATTTCCCCACATGCATCGGTTCATCCTGTCTGCTTCCCAAAATATCAAAACGCCCCCGTCACAATGACGGAGGCGTTAAGTGCCTGCCCTGTTCAGTGCGGCTACGTCGCGCAGATTTGCTCTTCCAATGGCGGAAATTCTACTTCAGCAGCTCGCACCAGCAGCCCCGCCTTCTGGGCGACCAGAAGTTCCAGTCCGCCCATCAGGCCACCAAGCGTCGCGCCGGCGACGACATCCAGCACATGGTGCATGCCCGCATAGGGCCGCGAATAAAGCGTAATAAGCGTCAGCACAGCCAGCGGCCACAGCCAGCGCCGATATGCGATCCCATATATCAGCGTCATCTGCACCCACAGGTGCGCATGCGCAGATGGAAAAGCCGGTTTCGTCCACGCAACACCCATCTGCCGAATCCCGTCCATATAGAGATATGGCCGCAGCCGCGGCCACAGCTCGCGGCAATAGTGCATCAGGATATATTCGGTGAGCATCAGGCCGCCTGCCGCCACCAGTGTCACAAACCGTTCGCGCTTGCCACCGAAAATAAGCAGCAGAACCATCACGAGTATCCAACCGACGCCTGCTTCGCCAAACCATGCCACAGGCATTATGATTGCGTCAAGGACGGCATTGTGATGTTGGTTGATCCACAGCGTCCAGCTTTGATCCAGCGTGATAAGTCCTTCCATGCCAACCCCTTGATGCGTAATCCAAAAACACGCCGAGAAACGCCTGTCGCCCAACGAGTCAATTGTCGGTACCCCACAGGCGAAATGTTGGTGCCCAGCGTGTGAAGTGTCTTTACACGGCGGGCCGATTACCATTGCCCAGCAGGCGAAATGCCGTCACCCCGCAGGCACATTTTCATTGCCCGGCAGGCGGATTGTCTTTACCCGGCGGTACTTCACATATTGGCTGCCGCCCCATGCGTTACCTGCCCGCCCCAATTTTTCTTCCTGTAATGTAGAAGCGCCGCCGGCATTCGCCCGCGGCGCCCCATCGTGCAATACTTGTTATCTTCGCCTATCTCCCCGGTCTCTTCGCCCTACTTCCCCCAGTCCACTTCCAAATCCTCGCGCTTCATCCCGCACCGCTCCAGCAACCGCCGCGAAAGCTCTTCAGAGTCCGCCCGGCTGACACTCGCTTCCACATACAGTCCACCAGATATGTGATGTGGGTTGATAAATGAATGGCCGGTTAAATGGACCGGTTCGGTGTTTATATGACATCGCCTCCGGTCATAACCAGCGTTATCTGTGAGTATAACCGGACAGTCTGAGGCTTTTAATTTGCCCTGTTTTGCAAGCCAATCCGCCGTTGTGATAAGGACCTGATTGCCATATTGACAACTGAACTCTTCGCCCTTGAGCGTCATAGTAATGGGACCGGCCGTGACCGGTTTTCCCCAGTCCACTTGAAGTATTTCCGGGGCCAACCCTGCCCGCTCCAACAACAGGCGTGCAAACCTCTCCGCCTTTGCACCAGTGAGATTCGCTTCAACAAATAACCCACCGGAGATCTGCGACGCTCGTTTGAATGGTTTGCCACCAGAGTGCACCGGCTCACTATTGATGTGGCAATGTCTAGTGCCAGTATTATAGAATTCTGTGAGCTCAACGGGACAATCGGACGCGCTCAGCTTCCCTTGCTTGACAAGCCAATCTGCGGTCTTCGTGAATATTTCATAGACATATTTACAGGTAAACTTCTCGCCCGCAAGCGTCATACCGATTGGGCCATTTGCTTTTGGCTCCTCAGGTGGTCCCAGCAGCACTTTCGGGCCCGGCGGGGCCACGCGTTCGCCGAGCGTGACCTCAACTGTGGCCCGCTTCAGCGCGTCCTGAATCTCGGCGGACCTTAGGTCGTCAAGCTCGTTGCTGATAATCTTCGCAAGCTGCGCATCGCCTTCCGCGAAGAGCCGCTCGACTGTCTCGCGCACCCGGGCGTCAACATGGTTCTCACGCCATACGCGGTCGATTTCGCCACTTAACAGACTTTCCCGCGACAGCAGTCTGAGGGTCGCGATGATGTCATCGCTCGCCTCACCATCACTGAGCTTCACTGCTCGGAAGAGTTTCTCTTCAGCATCCACCGGAAGGTCAGATTTATAGATCCGGTATTCATCACCATTTGTGAGCACACACCATGTAACGCCACAAACTCCCGCGTAGGAGACAGCCTGGGTGACGTGCTTTCTTTGCTTCACATTTTCCTGCAGACGCTTGGCCTCAACAAAGGCGACCGCCTGCTCGTCAGTCATCAGGCCGTAGTCAACCGGATTGTCGCCCGGCTTGCCGCAATACTCGGGAGCTACTTCGTCCGGATTTGCGACATCCCAGCCCAGCGCGCACAGCATCGGATTGATGCATGCCAGCTTCGTGGCCGCTTCGTTGACGTTTTGCCCCGCATGTTTCGTTATTCTCGTTCGGACTTCTTTGATGACTTTCTTCAGCGCATCATAAATCGGTTCAGCCGCAGCCATCTCGCGTCTCCTTCCAGCACCTTCATACCCACCATTTCACTATTAGTCGCCGGAGCTCTACTCTCCTTCAAAGGTCGGAAGAGGCGCAAAGGTTATGCGAAACTGGTAGGGCTCAGTCTACTTCTGGGCAAGCCGACAGGCGGGGACTCGAAATCCCCGATTGACCTCTATCCCCAAACATGGCGGCGCTCCCCGCAATTGCGGGGAGCGCCTGAACTGGAGCACCGCGTGCACAGTGTCTTGCCATACAGGTAGCTCATCTGTGCACTTTCGGCAGAATACGTGCTGCATAACAACGAATAAAAACCTACTCAAGGAGGTGGCTGTTATCACGTATCCTGCTCTACGGATACCCATGTGCGGCTAATGGGGTGGTGCGGCTTTTGAAGCGGCCCCTTCTTTCTGCACTGCGAATGTAAGCTGTGCATTATAGAGCATATTGCGGCATTTCGACGCCATCTCTGCCGGGACATCTGCAGCATACTCGACGCGAATATACCAGATTCCGGCATGGGACAGGTCAAATTCGCCATATCCGTTGTGCAATGCCCTGCCCGCACATTCATAGTCTTCCATTTCCATTGAATAGCCCAACCATGTCGCATCGAACGTAGTGCCATCGGGTACTGGTTTCCCGTCATAAAGCACCTGAAAGCGCATACGGTCGCCATCATGCAACGTCGCTGGATGCTGTTCTGGAACGATTTCAATTTTCGCGCCGGTCGGCTTCGGGGCTTCCAGATTGTCCGGAGCGCCCACGGTGATATACGTTTTGGGATATTGGTGAGCGAGCACGCTCATCATGACGGCCTTTGCATCTTTCAACTCGTCCATCGGAGCAACGGCATGATGAACTTGGTTATTGTTATCCCGATAGATCGTGTAATAGCCGGGGGTCGACTCTCCGGTGACCGTCCATGTCCCCGGCGCATCCAGAGTAATTGGTGTGCAATGGAAGCTGCGCTCAGGGCTGACTGGCAATTCGGTTGTTGTGCCATCCGGCGCATGCAGGGTCAAGGCGGCAATTTTATCGCCGGCGATCATGTCATCCAGCGGCAATGCGTGCCCCCATCCGGCGTATAGAACTGTGCTGCCCGGAGAGGGAACCGCATAATCTACAGACTGAATATACCAGTTGTGCGCAGATGCGGGTGAAATGGCAAGCGCAACAGAGAGGGCCAGCATGGCGACCAGGAGACCAAGATTGAAACGTACATTATTTGCTTGTGTATTCATAATACGATTCCTTTCAGAATTCTCTTTGCTTGTCTGAGTATGTGCAATGCTGTGCGATTTACCGACAACATCAGAAACCATATGACGTATACGCGCCCATACCGCTCTGCGGAACACGTTTGACCTTTGCATGCCCATCAGCATATAACCGATTTATTGCATCATTGTGCGGAAATTCCGAAACGCCGTCTGTAATTTTCACTGAGTCACGCAGGATGTATTTGCTGCACGGATCCCCTGCTTCGCCACCATGGGCGCTGTTTGTGTCATACATCTGACCGTTATAGAACTCCCACATATCCTGCGAATATCCGGGTATGGGACAGGCATTTGGTGGCCAGCCATTGACCTTCTCCATCATATCCGCGCCATAGAATCCATACGTCATTCTATAGGGGCCAGCGGTGGGACATCCGTATATCTGAGAGGGGCAAACAAAGATCTGCTCGTTTTTGCAGTACGGGCCAAGGACGACGAGTGGAGAGTGTACGCTGTCGAGTGCTTCCTCGGTTGCATCATACGGGGTCGGAAACATTACGTTGATGATGGGGGTGCGCTGATCATAATCCTCAACGTACATAATTGTGGCGAGGCCGATCTGCTTGAGGTTGGACAGACAACTCGTCTGACGCGCCTTCTCCCGGGCACGTGAGAAAACGGGGAAGAGTATTGCTGCCAGAATCGCA
>CAYSRY010000066.1:4508-13913 GCA_964433395.1 uncultured Armatimonadia bacterium
TTGCGATTACCACCAGCAATTCGATCAGGGTAAATCCTTGCGAACGCATCTTCTGACTCATGGTCATCTCTCCTCATGTGTGGAGTCCGGACTCCACGTAGCATTGACATATGAGGAGGGAATGAATACCCTGTAGACAGGGTGAGGAATGGGTATCCATTTCTCCTCAGGCGTACCGGGGCTGCAATCCCTGGTGCGCCTTTTTTTAGCGCCTAAAGTTTGATGCATCTAACTTACTCTATAGGTTAGGCGAGACTAACTTCATTGTCAACCATTTTTCAGCAAAATATTCCGCATATTCGCAATGATTTTCGGGGGGCAGGAGGGGGGGACCTGAGGTCCGCGGATGTACAAGTTTGGTACAGGGGTACTGAAACCGCATGAGAACTGGAGTCTGCCTGCAGCGCATTCAGCTCTGAGGGGTATTGAGAGGCCGCTGCGTGGAGATACTCGAAAATGCACGGCGTTCAATCGCGATATCCAGCCAATCCACTCCCCCCCAACCTTCCGCCGCTCATCCGGGACCAAACCGCCTGTATATATGAACCTCACTATGGTATAGAACAGCACAACACCGCACAATATAACGGCAATTGGCTGAATTTCATGTACGACAAAACAGCTCAATGTGGGAACGGCAAAAGGCAGAAAAGCAAACGGCAAAACAGGTATATTTGGGGAACGAAGAAGACCAGAACGTCGTGAGGGAGGGCTTTTGTAAGAGCCCCCCTCCCACCGCGGAACGAAGTTCCGACCCCAAAACTTTTGGAAGAACGACCCACTGTGGAGGCTGATATAAGCGACGGCCCTCCTCATGAAAATTTGGAGCCGTCCCTTCAAATGCGCGTTACGCGCCGCGCCCCGAAAACTTTTGGAAGGCATGGCGGAAGGAAGAAACGACATCGCCGCGGGCAATTGCCCGCGGCGATGTAACTACATATTATGGCTGCATTTCCGGCCCGTACCCTCAGCGTATTCCCGCGCATCAGACTAGATTTCCAGCACATTTCAAGCTAGTAGTATGGCCCAGATTGCGCTTCTAATCAGTCCTGCGGCGGCATGTCGAGCTTGATGTGCAGGTCGCGCAGCTGCTGCAGATCGACATTCCCCGGCGCGCCAGACATCAGACACTGCGCCTTCTGCGTCTTCGGGAATGCGATGACTTCGCGAATGTTATCTTCGCCTACCATCATCATGACAAGGCGGTCGAAGCCGGGGGCGATACCACCATGAGGCGGCGTGCCATACTCAAATGCTCCCAGCAGGAAGCCGAAACGTTTTTCGGCGTCTTCCTCATCAATGCCCATCGCGTTGAAGACTTTCTGCTGGATGTCGCGGCGATGGATTCGGATGCTGCCGCTGGCCATTTCGACGCCATTTATAACCAAGTCATACGACAGTGCGCGGACTTTACCGGGGTCGGTTTCGAGCAAATCCCAGTCGTCCGGATGCGGCATGCAGAATGCGTGGTGCTCGGCCTCCCAGCGCTTTTCGTCGGAATTCCACGAGAAGAGCGGGAAGTCAGAAACCCACAGCGGGGCGAATGTGCCCGGCTGCACGAGGCCTTCGCGGGCCGCCATTTCGCGGCGGATCCAATCCAGCGATTCGGAAACGACAGCCGGCTCGTCGGCAACCATCAGCAGCAAATCGCCGGCTTCGGCGTCGAAAGCGGTCAACAGCGCAGCGAGCTGATCTTCGCTGAAGAATTTGGCGATCGGAGAATCGACGCCATCTTCATTGACCCGCATCCAGGCCAGACCGTGGGCTTTGTGCTGCTTGGCAAACTCGGTGAGCTTGTCAAGCTGGGCGCGGGCATAGCCTGCGCAGCCTTTGGCGTTGATGCCCTTGACCTTGCCGCCCTTGGCGATGGTACCGCTGAAGACTTTGAACTCAACCTCGGCGGCAATGTCGCTGATGTCGACGAACTCCATGCCGAAGCGGATGTCCGGCTTGTCTGTGCCGTAGCGCTCCATGGACTCGGCATAGGTCATACGCGGGAATGGAATCTGGAGCTCAATGTCGTTGACTTTGAACATCTCGACAAGCATCTTCTCGACTATTTCATAGAGGTCTTCGCGCTCGACGAAAGACATTTCGATGTCAATCTGGGTGTGCTCGGGCTGACGGTCAGCACGCAGGTCCTCATCACGATAGCAGCGGGCGAGCTGGAAGTATTTCTCGACGCCAGAGACCATGAGCAACTGCTTCATAATCTGCGGCGACTGCGGCAGCGCGTAGAAATGGCCGGGGGTGACGCGGCTTGGCACAAGATAGTCGCGCGCGCCCTCAGGGGTGGGCTGGAAAAGCGTGGGCGTCTCAACTTCCCAGAAGCCCTGCCCAGCAAGGAACGCGCGAACAACCTGTGCGGCCTTGCTGCGCATTTCCAGATTGCGCTGCATGCGTGCGGTCCGCAAGTCGATATAGCGGTATTTCATGCGCACCAGATCATCGACTTCTTCGGTGTCGGCAACGGGAATCGGCGGGGTCTTGGCGGCATTGAGGACTTCTGCCTCAAGGCTGATGACTTCGACGTCTCCAGTAGCGAGATTAGCATTTTCGGTGCCTTCGGGGCGCTGGCGGACGCGGCCTTTAATGGAAAGCACGTACTCGGCGCGGATGTCGTGGGCAGCCTGCCATGCATCGCTGCCGACCTCCGGATCGAAAACAACCTGCACGAGACCGGAGCGGTCGCGCAGATCAATGAAAATCAGACCGCCGTGGTCGCGGCGTCGGTGTACCCAGCCGTTGAGCACGACTTCTTCGTCGATATGCTCGGCCCTGAGCAGGCCGCACGAGTGGGTGCGCTTGTTGAATGTCGGTGATAAGGACATGCCATTGCCTCCCGCAACCGGAAATCCGGCTGCCCGATGAATCGCTAAATCGTATCTATGCGAGCCGGGAGCTATCTGCTTCAAGCTCGATAACCAGCCGGCGTTCGTACTCTACAATGCTTTCGCCCAGCTTCAGCCCGATGACCGTGAAGACCAACCAACTGATGCCAAGGAAAATCGTAAACCATTGGATGCTGCCAGCAATGAAATACAGCAAAAGTCCCATGATAGCAATGCTTTCGGCGAACACCGCCTGCAGAAGGAGCTGGCGAAAAACCACCATAGAGCCGGTCCGCTTGCGGAGCATGGGCTTGACGCCGAAAACCGCCATCGCACCCAGCACGAGTGAGGCGATAAGCAACACGTATGGGATAATCCCCGGATCGGTGACATCCGGTGGCGCAATCTGCTCCACGGCGAAAACGATAACACCATATATGAGCGTGGCCAGTGAAACCGCTGTCACCACGATATAGAGCCTGAGGGTCATGCGCTGAACGTAGCGCACGTTGAACCCGCACAACATGCAGTTGCCTTCATCAGTCATCGCCGTCGGCTGGTGGCATTTCGGGCACTGCACTGCTCTCATTGCCAGTACCTCTCAGTCTGCCTAAGCGTATTGTTGCGCTACGTGCTCGACGACTTTGTCGAGGGCGATTTCCTGCTGCTCTTCGCCATCCATAGGCTTAAGGGCGACAATTCCGCGCTTGAGTTCGTCGTCGCCAAGAATGAGGGCAACGGCGAAATTCTCCTTGTCGGCAAAACGCATCTGCGCCTTCATTGAGCGGCGGCGGTAGTCGATCTCGGCGCGCAGGCCAGCGGCGCGGATTTCGGATGTGAGCTTGAGGCCCGCGTCCCATGCGGCATCGCCGAGCGTGACCACGAGACAACCGTTGCGTGGAATATCGTTGCTGGAGAGGCCGAGTTCCTGGCGAACCAGCAATGCGCGCTCGACGCCAATGCCCATGCCGACAGCCGGAGTGGGCTTACCGCCAACCTGCTCGACAAGACCATCGTAACGGCCACCACCACCGATGGAGCTTTGAGCCCCGATGCCCTCGGCGACAAACTCAAAGGCGGTCCTTGAATAGTAGTCGAGGCCGCGGACAATGTATGGATCAAGCTCGTACTCGATGCCCAGAAGATCGAGGCAGTGCTTTACCTGTGCGAAATGCTCGTCGCACTCCGGGCACAGCGTGTCAGTCATCTTCGGCGCATCGGCCATGACCGCGTTACAGTGCTTGTTTTTGCAGTCAATGATGCGCAGCGGGTTTTCCTCGTAGCGGCGCACACAGTCCTCACACAATTCGTCGAGCTTGTCAGCGGCATATTCTTTGATGCGCTTGACATACTCAGGCGCGCATACCGGGCAACCGACGGAGTTGAGCTTGAGCGTGGCCGCACTGATGCCGATGGCGTGGTAAAATTCGGTCGCCACCTGGATAATCTCGGCATCGACAGCCGGATTTGCGGAGCCAATGGCCTCGAGGCCAAACTGGGTATGCTGGCGATAACGGCCCGCCTGTGGGCGATCATACCGGAAAATCGGCCCCTCGTAGTAGAGCTTGACGAGGCGCTCCATGTCAGGCTTGTTCATAGTGTTTTCGAGATATGCGCGCACCGCTGGAGCAGTTCCCTCGGCGCGCAGAGTCATGCTGCGCCCACCACGATCTTCGAATGTGTACATCTCTTTGGAGACAATATCCGTGCCTTCGCCAACAGAGCGAATGAAGAGATCAGTGTCTTCGAAAATCGGCGTGCGAATCTCGCCAAAGCAGTGTTTTCGGCAGATCTCATTGAACACAGACTCGACATAGTGCCACTCGGGAGCCTGTTCGGGGGTAACGTCGTTTGTGCCAGGTGGTCTCTTGTACTTCATGGTAAACACTCTCTCCAACCCCGGGCACCGCACACGTGGCGATCCCGGGTTTGTTACACGTGTGAAAGCGCCGGCACCGCCAGAAGCCGCGGGCACCGTCGCAAGTTCATATGTGGCAGGTGCTGGCGTCAGCGCTTTTTGTGCGCCTCAGTCTCGGCCTGCACCATCGTCAGCTCGCCCGCAGCAGCGGCATTCATGAGTTCGAGGTAGTACGGATGGCGGGACAGCACAAACAGCTGGTATTCGGCCGCCAACGCCAGCACAAGCAATGCGTAGTAAATGCCAATGCCCGCCGCGGCCCCGATGACTGCGGTAATCGCGGTTGCAACGCCCATGAGCGTCAACATGCGGCTGGATCCATAGACGCTCTGGAATACGACCGGGGCATACTCGGCCAGCGTATCAGGCTTAATGCGCCGCCCCTCGGCCAACACTTCGCGGTCAATGCGTCGCGCCAGCCTCTGAGCATTCGTCCAGTGCCCATCGACGGTGAACGCAATCAGGAAAAGCATGGCGGCGATAGCGAAAATGGCCTGAAAACTAAGCTCGAGCTGACGATCACTCGTCGCATAGTCGAAAGCGTGAATTGCGTTCACTCCAAGAGTGAGCGCCAGACAAATAACAAGCGGCACAAGCCCCCAGATAAGCCATGTCTGGCGGAGTCGATTGCGAGTGACGCGCAGTTTGATTTCTGTAATGTCGAGAGCTTTAAGCATGATTGCAAATATCCAGACACAATAAAATGTGCCGGCTAGACGCCGGCCATCTGAGTATACCAACTGCAGCAGGCCAAAGTCAATTCACGGGAACGGCAAACGGCAGAACGACAAACAGCTAAAAGGTGAAACGGCAACGGCAGAACGACAATGGCAACACCGCGAGAGGAGGTTTCTGAAGAAACCCCCTCTCCCTCTCTCCCCAAAGACTTTTAGAAGGAACGACAAACGGCAGAAGGTTAGGAAACGGCGAACGGCAACGGCAGAACGACAAAAGGCAAAACGGCAAAAGACGAAAAGGAGGAATGGCAACGACAGGCGTGGTATAATCTGCGCGGAGGATACTATGGTCGATACACATTGTCATATATTGCCCGGCCTCGACGACGGCTCCGCTACATTTGAGGAATCACTCGAAATGGCGCGGCTGGCCGAGGAAGACGGGACAAAGCTTCTAGTTGCCACGCCGCATAAGGGCACGGCAAGCTATGACCCACCGGCTGAACACGTGCGCACAGTCGCGGCGGAACTTTCGTCACGCATGGAAGCAATTGGACTGCACGTGCGGCTGACAGTCGGCTGCGAACTCCCCATAACAACCGACCTGATGGACCTCCACAACGCAGGTGAACTGATCCCACTGGGGCCGGACGGCAGGTTTCTGCTGATCGAACTGCCTTTTAATGGGTATCTGGGCGACCTGCAGCAGCAGCTCTTCTCCCTGGAATTGAAAGGCTACCGAATTGTACTGGCCCATCCCGAGCGGAGTTTCGCCTGCATGCACCAGAATGATCTTCTTCTGCGCCTGAAAGACCGCGGCTACTGGGCGCAAATAAATGCTGGAAGCATTGCCGGACAACAAGGGCGAAGAGTACGGAACCTCTGCATCAAATGGCTTCGCGAAGGCCTTGTGGATGTCATCGCATCAGACGCCCACGGCGCTACGCACCGCCCGCCAGTGATGTCAGTGGCGCGGAAAACCGTAGTAAAAATCGGCGGCGATGCGCTGTGGAATACACTCACCCTCAATAATCCCGTTGAAATGCTGCGAAGCCGCCGGGACTGAAATACCTCGTCTGTAAAAATGCCTATTGACCTGGTTGCATTATGCCACTACAATCAAACGTATGTTCTATAGTGCGTGTGGCTGGCGGCATGAACAATGCCTGTACTGAGACGTTATAGTGACAGGTACCAGCGAGCCACATTAACCAGTGAATACGGAAGTTTCCTCCTGTGAAAATAGATCAGATAACCGTCCGCGGCGCAAAACAACATAACCTGCGCGGCGTTGACCTGGACCTCCCCAGAAACTCCCTCATAGTTTTTACCGGCGTCTCCGGTTCCGGTAAATCGTCGCTTGCGTTTGATACAATCTTTGCCGAAGGCCAGCGGAGATACGTTGAATCCCTCTCGACATATGCCCGGCAATTTCTGGCGCAAATGCGGCGGCCAGATGTGAGAAGGCTTGATGGTCTGCCCCCGGCAATCGCGATAGACCAGGGGGCTCGCAGCAGTAATCCCCGCTCAACCGTGGCCACGATGACCGAAATCTATGATTACCTGCGCGTCCTGTTTTCGGCAGTGGCGACTCCGCACTGTCCGGACTGCGGGGCGGAAATCGGCTCGCAGACGCGGGAGTCGATTGTGGCGCGCGTGCTGGAGCTGCCGAAGGATTCCACCGCAGTGATCCTGGCGCCAGTGGTGCGCGGGCGCAAAGGGGAATTTCGCGATCTGCTGGAGGATATGACGAAACGCGGCTTCATGCGCGCCCGAATAGACGGCGAAATCATGAGGATAGCGGATGTGCCAGCACTGGACCGCTACCGGCGGCATGAAGTCGATATAGTGATAGACCGCGTGGGCGTGAAATCAAGTAATCGCCCCCGGATTGCGGAAGCAGTGGAAGAAGCACTGCGCGTGGGGCTCGGGACGGTCATTATCGTGCCTGAAAGTGGCGAGGAGCTGCTGCTTTCAGCGAGTTTTTCGTGTGATAAATGCGGTCGGAGCATCGAAGAACCAACTCACGCAAATTTCTCTTTCAACAACCCGCGCGGCATGTGCCCGACCTGCAGTGGTCTGGGGTCGGAACGCGTTCTGATGCCCGACCAATTGGTTGAGAATGACGCACTGTCACTGCTGGATGGCGCAATCCCGCTTCTGCCATCATTGAGCAGTTCACAGCGGAAACACTGGTATCAGGGGGCGGCGGATTACTACGGATTTTCGCTGGATACGGCAATCAGGGATCTGACAAAAGAGCAATTCGACGGGCTTTTCTACGGCTCGTGCGGGAAGAAAATAGAATTTTATTATAAGCACCCCCGCCACAACTGGGAATGGCGCCACGCGGATGTATGGCCCGGGATCATCGAACTGATGATGGAACGATACCGGAACTTCACGCCAGGGAGCCTGATGCGCAAGCGATATGAAGAGGCCATGCGGACCGGCACATGCCCGGACTGCGGCGGCTTGCGCCTGAATGCCGAAGCGTTGGCATTCACCATCGGAGGGCGCAACATCGCGGAAATTACGGCGATGACCTCCGGGGACGCGCTGGAGTTTTTGGAAGCATTGGAGCTCGATGGATCGGCGGCAATTATTGCGGAGGACGCGCTGAAGGAAATCCGCAGCCGGCTTGAATTTCTGGTGCACGTCGGCCTGCATTATCTGAATCTGGACAGGCGGGCGCCGACACTTTCGGGCGGCGAAGCGCAGAGAGTACGCCTTGCAACGCAAGTCGGCAGCGGGCTGGTGGACTGCGTGTATGTGCTTGATGAGCCAAGCATCGGGCTGCACCATCGTGACCAGGCAAAACTGATTGATACGCTGAAGCGACTACGCGACCTTGACAACACAATAATCGTGGTCGAGCACGACGAGCAGACGATGGTGGCGGCAGACCGGATAGTGGATTTCGGACCACGCGCAGGAGTCGAAGGCGGCCGAGTCGTGATTGCGGGAACGCCGAAGCAGGTGGCCGCGTCGGCGAAATCGCTGACCGGGCAATATCTGTCGGGGCGGCTGAAAATTCCGACCCATGCGGACAGCCGACGCAATGGGAACGGTCAGTGGCTGACAATACGCAATGCACGGCATAATAATCTTACCGGCATTGATGTGGCATTTCCGCTGAACCGCCTGACATGCGTGACCGGAGTTTCGGGATCGGGCAAATCGTCGCTGGTGAGCGATACGCTGTATCCGGCATTGTCGAACGCGCTGCATGGAGCGCGGATGGATGTCGGGGCGTGTGACGGATTGGACGGGCTGGATCAGGTTGATAAGATTATCGTGATAGATCAGGACCCGATCGGGCGCACACCGCGCTCGACCGCCGCTACATATACGAAACTTCTGGACCGCATCCGGACGCTGTATGCGCAACTTCCAGAGAGTGTACAGCGGGGTTACAAGCCCGGCAGATTCAGTTTCAATGTGAAGGAAGGGCGCTGCCAGACCTGTGAGGGCATGGGCTACATCCGGCTGGAATCGGACTTCATGGCCGATGTCTGGGTGGAGTGTGAACTGTGCCAGGGAGCGCGCTTTGACCGTGAGACGCTGGATGTGCGATATAAGGGGAAAAATATCGCGCAAGTACTGGAAATGTCGGTGCGGGAAGCGCTGGAGCATTTTGAGAATCAGCCAGTGATACGGCGGGTGCTGGAGACGCTGCGCGACGTCGGGCTGGGATATATCAAGCTCGGGCAGCCGGCGACGACACTGTCAGGCGGCGAAGCTCAGCGGGTGAAACTGGCCAAGGAGCTTGCGCGGCCACGGTCGGGTAAGACAGTTTATATATTGGATGAGCCGACGACCGGAATGCACTTTGAGGACGTGCGGCAACTGCTGGAGATATTGCACAGATTTGTGGATGAGGGCAATACCGTGATAGTGGTGGAGCATCATCCGGATGTGATAAAGACGGCCGATTATATCATTGACCTGGGACCTGAAGGCGGTGCAGGCGGCGGCT
>CAYSRY010000067.1:0-13909 GCA_964433395.1 uncultured Armatimonadia bacterium
GCAACGCATTGGCGAGAGCGTCAACAGTGCCTTCGTCATAGGTCATGGAGTACGCAAATGGCGCGTCATGCAGCCATGTGCAGATATTTACTGCCGGGTTTCCGATTGGCATATTCAGGCCTCCGTAAGGCGACAGTTATTGCGTAATCGCTTTGCATGCAGCGATGAAATCATCGCATGTGACCGTGTCGCCATAGTGAGTCTCAAAATAGGCAGTCCCCCACTGTGTGGCAATGCGCTCGTCCATTTTTCCGGGCAATTCGACGCCAAGGGTAGCATCACGCATCAGGAAAATACGGTATCCATAAGGTGCCATCGGTTCGACACCACCACCAGAGCGGAGAATACACATGTCGGTGGCGAAACCACTGTAGATGAGGTTTTCGATGCCATGCATGCGCAGAACGCGATCGAACTGTCGGGTATCGTATACGTAAGGTTCGCCAGGCAACGCCTCGACAACCTTCGCCCGATCCATCAACGCATATGGTGACAGGCGGGCATAGTCATCACCATGCGAGCGCTTCATAATGTGCCGCCGCCAACCGGGAACAACCTCGGGAGGCATCGGCACCGGATCGGCAGCCGGGCCGGAGAACTGCATAGCCTCGGGATGCTGGCGAGCTATCTGCGGACTCTCGACATGAGCGACCAGCACACCAGCCGCGCGTGCCGCATCCATTGGCGGACGGATTTTCTCATTCATAATCCGCTCAGCCTCGGCGAATACGTCAGGATAGCCCATTCCAACGCAGAAATCCGGGTCGATGGCTGGCCCGTCATCGCAGCCGATA
Organism: uncultured Armatimonadia bacterium; assembly: GCA_964433395.1. GTDB lineage: Bacteria > Armatimonadota > Zipacnadia > Zipacnadales > UBA11051 > UBA11051. The sequence goes on from CAYSRY010000067.1 coordinate 795, forward strand.
TTCCAGCAATGCATGCCGATAAAGACTGTTTTGGATGCGTCGAGCTCGACTGGCTCGGTTTCGTAATCAGATGTGCCAAGCGGCAAAGAGCGGTAATATCTGCCTGTCATATTGAGCATTCCGGGCATGGCAATCTCTCCTGAAATAGTCTCTGTCGAAGATCCACCGCTATCTGCGGTTGGCATCAGCGACGGTGCGAACAATCTCCGCGGCTATCGCGCAGTCTTCCTCAGTGTATTTCTCGCAGAATGTTGACCAGCGGATGAACGTCTTCAGAAACTCATGAGCAACAGGGGTATTGTGCGCGCCATAGGAATATTCGCGCGACGCAGGCGGCATGGAGAATGGGTAACGCTTCGCAGTGGTGTAGTCATTGAGGAATATGCATGCCTCAGGCATGAGATAGTATGCGCCCATGCCTGCGCCAGGAACGCCAAGCTCTGCCATCTCGGTGGCAAATTCGGCGGTGGTGCAGGTGAACTGCGCAGCGTTGATGTTCATGCCGAACATCCAGCATGAGTAGATATCGAGGTAATCAGGTATGGGCAGGGCCTGCACACCGTCGATCTCGTTGATGAGCGTGCTAAGCAGACGCACCATTTTGTCGCGCTGTGCGACCTGTTCGCGGATAATCTCGAGCTGGGCAAGGCAGATTGCAGCAGTGCATTCTGGCATCCGATAGGCATATCCGCGTGCGATGTGCTCGCGGCCATATCCCGGGCGACTGGAAGCGCCGCGGCTGTGGCCCATGAAGCGTACACGCTGGGCGAGGTCGGCATCGTTGGTGACAACGCAGCCGCCGACGTCGGAGCCCATAGTCTTTTCGGCATCGAATGAGAAGCCGGCAGCATGTGAAAGCGTGCCAGCGAGGCGCCCTTTGTATTCGCCGAAAACGGCCTGGCAGGCATCCTCGTAGACGATGAGACCGTGCCTGGCGGCAAGCGCGTTGATCGGGTCCATATCGCAGATGATGCCGGTCTTGTGGACGCAGAGAATGGCGCGGGTGCGGTCGGTAATGCAGGGCTCGATGGTCGCGGCGCTCATGTTGACCGTGCCGGGCTCGGTGTCGGCAAATACGGGAATATAGCCCTCGCAGAAAAGCCCCTGAATAGTGCCATAGTCGGTAATCGGACTGACGATAATCTCGTCGCCCGGCTCGAAATCAAACGCCGCCGCCAATGCGGCCAGCGCAGGCGTACATCCCGGGGTAGCGATGCAATAGTCTACGCCAAGCTCCGCAGCAAATCGCTCCTCGAAGCGCCCCATCATGCCAGCAGTAAGGCCGCTGTCGACGACCTCCCGCAGATAGGTCATCGCATTGGGGCCGATTGTTCGTGGAAATGGATTGGGGAGCTTGCCCTGAAGATGCGCCACCGCTCCGGCGCCGAATTTCGCATTTGTCGTCTCATTTGCCATTCAGAATCGCCTCGCATAGACTGCATAATATGGTGGAAATCGCAATTTTGCTATATCTCGACACGCTGGTGATTTTCGGCGGAAAGCGTTGCCATGACTGCAAGATAGTTCGCGCGCAGTGACGCGGCCTGCGGAATCAAGTCGCCGCCAGCAAGCCAATCGCGCACAACCGAGACGGCTTCGGGCAGCTCGGTAAGCTCGACATCGGCGGCTGCAGGATCGGTGACCGTGAGGGTGTTGTCCGACATTGAAAGGTCTGCATAGCCCCCGGTGCCTGCAACCATGACACGATAGTCAGAGGCTTTTGAATCCGGAAGCATGCGCTGCCCTTCACAGATCGCGCTGCTCCCGTCGTCGAGTTCACAGAAGACCGCGGCGTGGTCGCGCAGGAAGGCGTCCTCGGGGTAGCCGAGATTGCCCGTCGTGGCGGTCATGGCGACAATGCGGCGGCCAGTGACCCATTCGATCTGGTCGAGGCCATGTATGAGCAGATCAAGGAAAAGCCCGCCAGATCGACGCGAATCGAGAAACCACGGCGGCCTCGCCTCGCGCTTGAGGCGGACGGCCATGCGGACATGAGTGAATGAAGGGGTGCCGATGCGGCCGGCATGACAAACGTCATGCAATGCCCGCCAGACCGGAGCTCCACGCAGGGTAAGGAGATTGAGGATGCGACGTGCGGGGGCAGCAGTGAGTGCGGCTTCGATGGCCCGCTGCTGTTCGAGCGTAAGCGCCAGTGGTTTGTCGCAGATAACATCCATGCCCGCGTCCAGTGCTGCAAGCACCGTCTCGGCGCGCAGGTCATTCTCATTTGCGATGGAAATAATGTCGCAGCTGAAATCATTGAGAAGCTCGCGATAGTCTGCGACAACCGGGCACCCGAACGTTTCAGCGGCCCATTCGCGCTGATCGGGTCTGACTGCCGCGCCGACAATCTGCAGCAATTCGCCCCCCAAAGCGGTGACTTCGGCGATATGTGTTTCGCCCCCGACGATGCCGACTCTGAGCATCTGGAAAGCTCCCTGTAGTGCATGTTTTGAGTGTCAGCCATTCGTTGACATTGTAGCATTGCGTCCCTACAATGTATTTGCAGCATCCGTGGTTTGTTTTGCACGATTCTATGATGAAACACCAGGAGGCATGAATTGCCAGCCCCCAATGGGCGGATAACCAGAGCCGCTGCCTACGCTGTCCCCTATCCCCTTTTCGGCCCTCTGCACATTCACCCGCAGGATTACCAGATTCTGTATGTGGTGAATGCGGAAGATTGTGACGTGCGCATCGGTGACGTCTGGCACCGTGCGCGGCCAGAGGACCTGTACGTGGTACAACCGGGAGTGGTACACGAATCGACCGACGGGCCCGGCGCAGCCCCGTCACTGTGGGAAGTGAAGTGCCAGTTTGGAAACGCGCCCTCTCTGCCAGTGGATGCCTCGGCCCTCCCGGCAATCTGCACAAGGGTCAATGATGTGGCGCTGCTGGACACGTTTCGTCGCCTGATCGCAGAGTACAATGCGGCGCCATCAGGCTGGGAATACCTGTGCTCACACCTGCTGGATGAGCTCTTTTTCCGCATAGGCAGGCTGGGGGCAACTGCGGAGACGCCAGGCAAACGCTCTGCCGCTGCGGAACTCAATAAAGAAGCGGTTTCACGCGCCAAGGCTCATATTGAAGTGCATTTTGCGGAGGAACTTGACGTACCGGGGCTTGCAGCAACAGCTGGCATATCGACAAGTCATTTTGCAGCACTGTTCAAGCAACTGTACGGACGCTCGCCGGTGGATTATCTGATCGAGGTACGAATTGACCGGGCAGCCAAGATGCTTATTGAGTGGCAACATACGATTTCTGAGGTGGCAGAGGCAACAGGCTTCAGCTCGGTGCACTATTTTTCGCGACAATTTCGTAAAAGACGGGGGGTTCCGCCGTCGGAATATCGCCAAGCCCCTCCTGAATGACTAATAAGCTGCAACGCTATACATATTGACAAATGACTCGCACACAATCTACAGTATCAATGTTACAACGTATCAAACGCAACTCGTCCAGGCAGCTAGACACCTGAGCAATGGCAAATAACGCCAGCGAGGATGAAACCGTTTGTCACGACAAACATTTTTCAACAGGGCCAACACCAACTCTCTCGTCGATCTGGCGCAACGCTTCTGGGACGCAGGGCAACGACCAATAATGCCCCTTATGGGGTATCCCGGCCTGAACCTTACCGGAAGTACCGTAAAACAGAACCAATTCAATCATAGAGTCCAATACCAGACCATATCTCGCCTGTATGATCGCTTCGGCGCAGATGCGGCGCTGTTCCTGATGGATCTGTCGGTGGAAGCCTCAGCACTCGGCCTCCCAGTCCGTTTTCCTCTTGATGAGACGCCAACCGTAGAAGGACACCGGCTCGAATCAATCGCCGAACTGGAGAAATACCGTGACATTGATGTACTTTCCGATGGGCGTGTCATGGTTTATCTGGAAGTTATGCGCCACATGCAAGTTGGCCTTCCATTGCCAGTTGGAGCTTACGTGACAGGTCCGTTTACGTTAGCTGGCCTGATCATGGATGCCAACAATCTGGCAATGAAAATCGTACTGGATCCGGAATTGGTCCACAGTGTCCTTAAGTTCACAACACAAATTGTCTACCGTTACGCCGAAGCGCTGATGTGCGCAGGCGCGGACTTTATAATGATTCTTGACCCAACCGCGGTCATGCTTGGCCCAGCCCATTACCGCGAATTTGCCGGTGCATATGTTCGAGAGCTGGCCGGTCTGTTGAATGATATTGAGGTAATCCTCCACATCTGCGGAAATACTAACCATATCATAGCAGACATGGCGAAAACAGGTGTTGCCGGCCTCAGCCTGGATTCGGTGATGGATTTCGCTGAAGTCGCGGCGACAATCGGTCCTGATGTTCTGCTTATCGGCAACGTGGATCCGGTGGCACTGTTGCAGCGCACACCCGACGTGGTTCAAGCTCAGACGCTGCGGGTGCTGGAGCAGACAGCCAATCACCAGCCATTCATTCTTTCAACAGGATGTGACCTGCCACAAGATGTGCCTTTTGAGAATATCCAGGCCCTCATGGATAGTGGACACGCCTGGACGCGCAACACATGCAGGATCACCGCCGGGACTGCCTGACAATCTGCACAAACACCATAAAAAGCCCCGTGGCATTGTGCCGCGGGGCTTTTTGTTTTTCAGTGACGCCGAGCTATCAGTCCAGTACCGCGTGGATAACTGCGGCAGCACCAGTGGCGGCGATGAGCACCCCTTCGCGGAGGCCACCGATTGTAAAGCACAACGAACGATCTGGCGCGCGTGCGGCGAGTGCCTCCAGTATGAGAAGACCGCCGCAAATGACTTCGGCGCGATCGGGGTCAATGCTGAGCGCCTCACGGCGCTGCTGCAAATCAATGGAGCAAAAATCCTCACGAAGCGCAGCCAATCGGCCTGCGCTCATCTGCCATTCACTGGTATGGAAGGCGACCGTACAGGCCGTCCCGCCTGCGGCAATGCAGATATCGCCTGCGCCGATGATGGCGGAAGCGGTATTGAGCTCATCGGCAATGTGCGCTGAGGCGGCAGCGATTTCAACAGCCCCAGGCGGATCAGAATGCAGAAAGCGCTCAGTCAGCGAACGTGCGCCGATTGCGAGGCTCACCATCTGCAACTCAGCGTTAACTTCGCATACCAGCTCGGTACTGCGGCCGCCGATATCGGCAACGAGAGCGGTCTGCCCGGAAATATCGCAATCCGCAGTGGCTCCCAGATATGTGAGCCGCGCCTCCTCTTCACCCGATAATACGTGGAGCTTTACGCCTGCTCGTTCACGCAGAATGGAGGTAAGCACATCAGTGTTGGAGGCGTCGCGGCAGGCGGCTGTCCCAACCGCGAATACGTCATCGACAGGTCCCGCTTCGGCGAGAAATTCGGCAATGAATTCAGCAGTACGCTCGATGGCTGTCTGTTGTATCTGATGGCCACTGAAAAGCCCTCGTCCCAATGCGCTCATGATAAAACTATCCGCATATGACACGAGGCGTTCGGCATCGTCGACCTCGACAGCCATAGCTCGGACCGTGTTGCTGCCGACATCCGCGACTATATACCGAGCTCCTTTGAGAGGCTTTACAGAGACGTTGGGAATTCCGCCAACTTCATCGCGCATATCTATTTTGTGCTATCCTGTCCGGAGAGAGAGTGCAACGCCTCACCAATTGCCACGCGGCGCTCGGTGATGAAGTTGCCAGTCTCGTCAACGCCATATTCAATGTCAAATTCCGTCGGCACCGCGAGAAGCTGCTGATAGTCGTCGGCCGGTCTGTCGGCCAGCGCAGCTTTGAGCAATACAAGGTATTCGTAGTCCTCCATGCTTTCGCGCAGCACTTCAAGGCCGATCGAGCTCCACGGTTCGCCATCGGGGCCCGGATAGGTCATGTTACCAATGCCATTGTAGCCGCCATGGCCAGCGGGATGCCAGTTTTCCCACATTACCTCGCCAGGCTGCGGGCGGAATTGCGAAGGCTTGTTGTCGCCACGCCAGCCGGACTGGATGGTCCAGTAAAGTATGCCATCGAGCCCGTTTTCCCATGACAGCCATGCCATGGAACGCGCTTCAGCGGCAGGCCTGTCGAGCATGAAAAATGTGCCGACCGTGTACCACCACGGCGACTCACCGCGGGATTTTGCATCTTTGGCATCTGCGGCATCAATTTTCCCGACAATTGGACACCAGATATCGACATTGCCATCAAACGCGCGGTCGATCGGTCGGGTGAGAACGATCATGCGCTGCATGTTCGGGAAACGTTCGCCGATGATGGCGGCACGACGGTTAATTTCGGCAGTCACGGAAGGTTTGTCCGTCGGTTCGTCGGCGAGGTATACGATGGCCTTGTCATACAGATCTTTTTCGTTGAGCACCACGTCCCAGGCTTCGAGTTTGTCGAGCAGAGCCTGGAATTTTTCCTCTTCAAGCACATTTCCGTTGTACATGTACTCCAGAATGAACGCATTCATACCGCGCTCAAGGCAATAGTCGAGATCCTCGGGAGCGGGGATCTTCGTGCCATAGAGCGAGGTCGGATTGATGCGGTGTTCGAGCCAGAAATCATAATACTTGTATTTCAGATCGTCCCATGTCAGTTTGTCGCCGCGATACCATGCTTCGACAAGCAATTGCCCGAGGCTGAAGACATTTTTCAGGCTGCTTTCAGTGGGCAACTCGAAATTCCAGACTTTGACATTCACAGGAATCGAGCGCTGCGGCATGCCCTTGCCACTGATGCGAACAATTGTTGAGTAGTCGCCGGCCGGGGCATTGGAAGGGATCTTTGCAGTAACCCACAGGGGTTGAACCTGTCCGGCAGGCAGGTCGAACAATGCCAGCGGGCTGAGACCATCAGGCCACCAGCCAACATGGTCAGTCAGATATGGGGCGGCCTCAGTTTTCACGTAGCAGACAAGTTGCACATCGAACGCGTCATTGTCGAGTGTAATCGGGCCTTTGAGGCGATCCCAGGTGACCTGAATGTCGGCAATGTCACCAGCAAGCGCGCCGACACATATCTGGCCGCTCTCCCACTCATTGCGAGCGCACGCCAATTCGAGGCCATCACTCGCCTCAGCCGGCCACACCTCGCGGAAAACTTTTTTCATGTTATCAACGCAGCCGACGATAGTGCTGGTATTCGGCGAAGCAGCGCGGGCGCCGGCGAAACTTACAGCAGCGGCCATGCGATATGCCTGTGCCTGCAATATCGTCCAATCGCGCTCGATGGCCTCCCACTGCTCCTGAGTGAGCGGCGCGGTTCCGGATATGAGCGAGTTTGCGGTCCGGGCTTCGTCGGCAGCGGCCGTCCACGGCTGGACAGTCTCTGCGCCCGCGACCGTGACCTGCTGGGTGAGCTCCCCAAAGCGCGACGCCAGCCAGCTATAGTAGTCACCGTATTGCTCAACCAGTCGGGGAATGTGCGTGGAACCATACAGGCTCATGCGATTGATGACTGTCCACTGGTAGCCTTTCAGCGCGAGAACGTCGAACTTCACAAAACGGGCGCGTATCGGCCGATCAAGAACGCGATACCAGTATTTTGATTGCCCGCCGATGCCGCGAACTTCGATAGTGCGGCCGAGATCCTCGGCACTCATGCCGAAACTAAGGTCGAAATCATCGACGCCCTTGTCGCTGTAGCGCCAGTCAAATTCAATGGCGCGAATGTCGCGCACCTGACCAAGATCGACAATATACCAATTAGGGAGCGCTCCAGAGAATGAGCAGTGGCTTCCATCGCCAAGCGCAGCGCGAACATCATACGGAGCGCCATTGCAGCCTGCGGAGACCGCTGCAACCGTGGCACCATTGTCGACATGTGCGAAATCGATAACCTCGACGGGATCTGCCGGGGCAGCACACCCAGGCAGAAGAAGGCCTGTGAGCAACAGGACCGCTACAAGTGTGCTCAATGTACCAACATGGTGCATGGCTGACACTCCAATCAGATAATTGATGATGCAGCAGGCCCCAAGTATACCGAAGCCCACCACCTACATAATTCCCGTTGCTGGCAGATTTTCCTCTACCTGTGTCGCAACTGCAATAATGGCACCCACTCAGTGGGTGCCATTATATGAGATTCATGAACGCTATGTTGCGCGGTGTATGCGGCTGTCTAATCTACTACGACCATGCGGACACTGTCACTACCGGCATTTTGTATCCACGTCACCCGCGCATCGGATTTATAACCCTCGATTTCGCGCTGTACACCGGATGTTTCGGCCAACATGAACAGGTCGGTGGCATCGCCGCGCGTAATCTTCAGCGCGATGCCGTCGCCGCCAGTCACCGGGATTGTCTCAATCGATGAGATCTGCGGCTCTTCGCGCGCAATTTCAATGACCGAAGTGAACGTGGTTTCGAGACCACTGCGCCGCGCGATGAGCATTGGGCAATCTGCAGGCGGGTTGTCAGTCATCCCCATGCCGAAGAAGAGCTCGGTGTCTTCGGAGCCCAACACATTAACACGGACTGTGCCGCCAGTCACAACGAAATCGGCGAACCAGCCATCATCAGTCCGGGCCTGTTTGATGTCTCGGATGTGCTGATATCCATTGTCTTCGGCAAGCGCTTCGCCACGTGAGACAGTCTCGAGCCCCGGCTTCAGAGTGCCGAAATTATGATATGCCAGATCGTAGACATGGTCGGCATCGCTCTGGGCGGAAAAAATATCGATTACGTATGAATCAGTCAGGGTCATCGTGCGACGAAGCATTACTCCACTGTATGCCGTGTCGCACTGCGCAGCAGCCACTGCGAAACCATCCACAGAATGCATTAGTTCGAGCACGCCTTCGGTGGCTTTCTGGCTTGTGCCATCGACGCATATCGTATTGTGGGCTATGGTCTGGCGGTACCACGAAGCCTGCATAGGCGCGGCATACGCAAGCCGCCCGGCGTCAGGCGCGAGCTGCTGGCCGAGGCCATAGAGTATAAACGCCAACTTGTCAGGATGACCATGTCCGCCCCCATGTGGCCCATAGTCGAGATGCAGGTAGAGCTGATCGTTGCCGACGCCCTGTCTGAGCACCGCAGCGCCAATACCGGTGAAATTCCTGCTGGCGAGGGCAGCGACTGGCGCGGCAGGTAGCTCATCGAGCCCCCAAAGCAAGGCGTTCAGTGAATTGCGGTTGCCGTATTGGGCAACGGAAAGATACGCGGGCTCAGCAAAACGCGTATAGGCAAGCTCATACATCGCCGCCTGCCCGGTCAGGGAAAACACGTCACTGTCGTTGACTGCCGGGAATTTCAAATCCGGGAATGTGTAGAGCAACGGCGCATCGAAAAGCGATTTGAAGCGCTGATCATCATAGAAATCAATTCCTGCAAAATGCGCTATTTCAGCGGTTCTGAACAGTGCGGAAAGCGCGTAGAAGTGATATGCCGCAGTGCCTTCGTACCAGAATCCATCGTCTAATATTGAGTTGGCAAGCTGAAAACGCAGCCCGCTGCGTCCATTGATTGCGTGAGAAGCGATCTCATCATCCTGCAGGCAGAACCCCACTGCAGCCATGCCCGCGTTGTGCCACGACTGCCAGTTGCTGATGCCCGCGTCGTGGCGCTGAATGGTGCGTACCACCTCTCGCAGAAAGCGATTTTCGATGATGTCGCGGTCTTCAGCGGTGATTGCAGGGCTGTTGTAAATCATGTCATAGGCCCACGCGACATTGATAATTGCGGTGCTCTCATCGAGGGTCTGGGCAAAAATCCGCCCGCCCGAGCGTGCTTGTCCGCCTCGTACGTCGTGGTAATCCCATTCCGGGTATTTCTCTGCATACCCGAGCAGTATTTTGAGCGCAGCTTCCGCATATTTCTCATTGCCAGTGAATGCGTAGCCAAGCGCGAGCTGGTGCATGCGACTCCAGTTGCGATGATGCTTGTTAGCAATCATCACCTGATCATATGGCCAGCCCGTGTAGACCTCACCACAGCGGGTGCAAACGTGTTTGCCGTCTTTCTCCGAAAGACGGGCGCCACATTTTTTGCATACGTAGTGATGGCTCCACTGCCCCGATTCTTCAGGGATGACAAGCTCCACCTCAAGAGCCGCGTCAGCATGGCGGAGGATGTTTTTCAGTTGCTCTGCGGCCCACTCGAATTTCTTCGCTCGAGCTTCGGCCTGCTCGAAAACGCCAGCACCGCCAAACAGAAATGGATGCTCGCGAGCTGGCAGAGGCACTGCCGCGGCAATTTCAAGCGTCTGGTCATCGATCTCCGGCCTGTCTATCTTCACGATCAGTCGGAACTCCTCTCGGGTCAGTGGCTGAGCGCCTGCAAGCGCCGCACTGTCAGCGACAAGCGGCACTTCAACCGTCAGCACCTCGTTCGGGCCTACGATAAGCTCCTGTGGGTAATCACCGAACTGGAATATTTTATGATCGTCGGTAACTGGCATACCAGAAAGCGTACATTTCACTGGGCTGGCACTGCGGCTCTGTAAAGTGACGGTGTGCACAACGCGAAAAAGATTCCCGTCTTTCTGTGTCTCAGTCCCAGTCACAACAGCCAATATTGGATCGCGAAGGAGTTTCACGCCATCGAGATGCAGCAGGCTGTCCGCTTTGCCCTCGTGATCCCAACCGCTGGCATTGATGACAAAAGCTGATATCCGATCCCAACCCAGCGGGGAGCGCGAGGCATCAAAATCATCGGCAAGCGACAGGTCAAACCTTTTCCAGCCACTCCAGTCGATCGTCATGTGGTGAAAATAGTAATCCCAGCCATCCTGCGCCGGGTTTTCAGAGGTGAAGACCATGGTTAAACGCTGACTATTTGCCTTCGCAGAATGCAACCAGAAAACCAGCCTGTCATACGATGACAAATCGGTGGGGACACCCGGGGCCGTAAGGCTGGAGACTTTCTGCAGATTCGCCCATTTTCCGCTGAAATCACCATCGCGAGCCAATTCGCCATCCTGCGCGAGGCCGCTCCACGTCCCGTTCTCGAAATCTCCGAGAACTAAAATATCAGGGGACTGTGCAAACGCTACTGTGCATGCCAGGACCGCAACAGAGAGGACCAGCAATGAATAACGCATCTTTGCAGCCTCCGAGAGACACAACAGGTATGATACCGTTGAAATATTACCCGCAGAGACACTAAGTACCTTCTCAGGGAAACACTGAAACGGCGGCGGGTCATTTCAAGAACATGCGGAGCCATCACGCAAATTTTTTCTGCAAAAATAATGCAACCTTAACGCTTAGAAGTGGTCATACTATAAAGAGGGCAGTCAAACCGGTCACGAGTGGTAACTCGGACGGTCGGGCTCCCCGAAGCGCACAGTCTGAGTGACTATACACAGACAATACAGGAAAATTCTAAAGTTCTCAGGTCACTTTGACGAAATGAAAACTGGCAGTCCCGGTCACCGCGACGGATGATGCGCGCCCAAGCCTTGCGCATCACGACGCAGTTACCGACGACGGAGTAAATGGAGCCGTGACCGCCGGCTCCGGATGCGTCAAGGTTAGCCACATACGGGTGGCACGAACGTTTAGAGTTCGTGTAGATGGCATGAGCCCCCGTCGTGTGACGCATTCTAACCAGCTCACGGTATCAGGCACCAGTACACCGTCGACGGTGACCCGGTCGCCAGTTATATGCAATAATGAGTCCGCATCTCACCATGCTGAGGGTGAGAATTTGCGCGGGCTTTTTTTGTGCCCGCAGACAAAAGAAGAGCCGCCGGTGAAGTCACTGGCGGCCCAATGCACAAGTTTTTCTGCTTCACTCCACCACTACTGCACGTCCCACACCAGAAGCGTTGTGTCAGCTGATGCGGAGATCAGCGTCGCACCATCTTCCGCAATCGCCAAGCTATTGATGCCTGATTTGTGGCCTTTCAATTCGGCGGTTTTCACGCGGTCAGCCAGATCCCAGCATGCAATTGTCGCATCATCGCCAGCCACATAGACATGCTGGCCATCTGGCGATGCACAGATCACTTTGATCCATGTGCCCTGCTCGATGTCATCTACCAGCTTCATAGCCTGCAGATTCCAGCGCAGAATGCGCCCATCACGTCCGGCAGAGACCGCATAACGCCCGCGCCCGGCAAATGAGACGGCATTGACCCACCCGCGGTGGCCATTCAGCGTGCCCCTCAATTCACCCTTGTTGAGATCCCAGACGCGCACCGTTCCATCTCGCCCTGCGCTGAGAAGAGTACTGTCATCCTGCGATACTGCAATACTCAGCACGCCGCCAAGGTGTCCGCGCAGGATGGCAAGCGGCTCGTCAGCAGTCTGTGACCAGACACGCACAGTGCCATCATCCGCGCTGCTCAGGAGTCTGTCGCCAGTGTGCGTGTAGGCGACGGCCCAGACATATCCAAGATGCCCGGAGAGCTCGCGCAGCATCGCGCCATTTTCAAGACTCCACTCGCGTAACATACCATCTTTGCAACCAGCAGCCACACGTTTCTGATCCGGCGATACGGCCACACAGTATGCGCCCAGTTTCGCCCCTGTCATCACTCGCACCGTCTTGCCTGTCTCCATGTCCCACAGGCGAAGTGTCTCGTCGGTCGAGGCGCTGACACAATGCCGCTGATCAGCACAAATCATCACTGCCTCAACCGCTCCAATGTGCCGATCCCACGTCAATGTCGATTTCCCAGTTTCCGTGAAGCTCTCGGCCACCAGCCCTGCGCCATATGAGAGCACGCGCTGACCATCCGGCGATACGCGAATCATCGTCACATAGCTCTCATGCGGGAACCAGCGCAGCAATACTTCCGGCACATTGCGATCCCAGCGACGTATTGAGCCATCGCGGGACCCGGTCAATATCTGGTCAGTGTCTGCACAATAGGCCACGGCATTCACTGCCCCGCCATGGTGCCCGCCAAAGCGCTTCAGTTCCGTGTATTCGCCATCAATTTTCCACTCGCTGGCATAGCTCCGGCTACCAACGAGGAGCCGGGCGCCATCGGAAGAAAGCGCCAAAGTATTGGCGTTGTAGTTTTTCACAAATTCATGCAGCTTTTCGCCCGAAGTCAGGTCATAGTGGGCCACGACATTGTCATACCCTCCCCCGACAAAAGCAGTCTTTCCATCAGGTCCGTAGATCGCGTTGGCAAATGTCGCAAAATCGCCTTTTATCTCGATGAGTTTATTGC
>CAYSRY010000068.1:0-7430 GCA_964433395.1 uncultured Armatimonadia bacterium
AGCTTCGAGCGTACCCGCCCGTTTGCCTGTCATGACCTCTTCAAGCTCCGCCTGCCCTTTGCTGTGCAACACGATACCCTGACGCGTCTCTATGGTGAGATTGAGCCCAGCCCCGTCACGTTCGAGTTCCTCAACCACACGCAGGCTATGCCTAGCGTGCTGGAACTCTCCATCAGCATCATGTTGACGATATGCGGTGTCCAAAGCCGCCTCGCCAGAGTGGCCGAATGGTGTATGCCCGACATCATGCCCAAGTGCAATAGCTTCAGTCAGGTCTTCGTTGAGGCGCAATGCTTTTGAAATTGTGCGCGCGATCTGCGAGACCTCAAGCGTATGAGACAAACGCGTCCGCAGATGGTCCTCTCGTGGCGAGATGAAAACCTGTGTCTTGTTTGCCAGACGCCGGAACGCTCGGCACAGATGTATAATACGGTCGCGGTCGCGTTGATAACACGTTCTCACGGGGTCAGGTGACTCGTGCGCATTTCTCCCAGAGGATCGCTCACTGAGCGCAGCGAATTCTGATAGATTTTGGCGCTCGAGTTGCTCCAACCGTTCGCGTATATTCATCGTCTTCTACTGGACAATCTGAGTGAAATCAGCCAACCGGCAATAAAGTCGATCGATATCTCGCATCAAGGCAAGACGATTTGCTCTGACAGCTTCGTCATCCACATTCACCATCACAGCATTGAAATAGGCGTCGATTGGAGCACGCATTTCTTTGAGCGCGCGCCATGCGCCTTTGTAGTCAAAGCGGCTGTCGAGAGCAGCGGCAACGGTATCTTTGCTTTTGCGATACGCCGCCCACAATTCGCCTTCAATCGCCTCAGTGAACAGCGCAGATTCGACGCGCGCAGCGGTCGGTATGTCAGCGGGCCTCGATATATTTGCAGGGCGCGTAGCGGTATCGACAATGCCCTCAAATTCGTCGTCATCCGCACGCATCTGGTCGACTGCCCGGGTGCGATTGACTACCTCGACCACGTCATGCCACGGAGTGCCGAGCACAGCCCTGATGACATCGTAACTGACGCCCGCGGCCTCGAGAATATTCTGGACACGAGCAGCGCAGAATGCGTGGAGTTTGGCGCCAGCATCGGCGCTTTCGTCGGCATCGTTGCCTGATAAACTTGGCAGCAACCCGATGCAGAGGCTGAACATATCATCAATTGAAAAATGGAGATCGCGATCCATACATATGCGAATCAGGCCATGTGCCTGCCTGCGCAATCCCATGGGATCTTTGGTGCCCGTCGGCTCCATTCCAATATAGAACGAGGCGGCCAGATTGTCCACTTTGTCGGCAATCGCCAACAATGCACCAGCCTGTGATACCGGCAACTCAGCTTCTGCACTTGCGGGCATGTACTGTTCACTGATAGCATCGCATACGGGGTCACGCTCGCCAGCCAGGCCTGCATAGTATGCACCGATGCTGCCCTGCAGGCCTGCAAGCTTGTTGTCGCCGATCATCTGCGTCGTCTGGTCATTTTTGCACAGCAGCGCGGCTCTCTGAACGTCTTCCGTGAGGTCATCATCGGCACCAATGCGTTCGGCAAGCCATTTGGTCAGTACCTGGAGACGCTCGACCTTGTCGTAGAGGGTACCAAGCTTTTCAATAAACGTAACCCGGCGCAGTTTCATCAATGCCGCATCCGGAGTGATTTTTGTGTCCTCTGTGATGTAGAACTCCCCGTCTGCCAGACGGGCTGCGATGACTTTTTCATTTCCTGCGCGTACGACATCAGCAGCTTTCTCGGACATGTTGCCGACAAAGATGAACTTTGCCATAAGCGCTCCATCACGGGCCGCAACCGGAAAATATGATTGGTGCTTTTCCATGACCATGGCGCTGACAGCGTCTGGCAACTTGAGGAACCGTTCGTCAAAACTGCCGATAACACATAGCGGCCACTCGACGAGGAAGTTATTTTCATCAACGACATCGTCATGCAGCACGGCGACACCATTGAACTCCGCAGCAGCGGCTTGGGCCTGCCTGACAATCATCTCGCGCCGACGCCTGTGGTCCGCAATAACAAATGCAGCTTCCAGCGCTTCGACATAGTCAGCCGCCTGTGCAAATACGACTGGTCCAGAGGCAAGTTTGCGATGTCCTCGGCTTTCACGGCCACTTGTGAGGCCAGCGACGGAGAACTCGATAATCTGCTCGTCAAGCAACCCCACAAGCCAGCGGATTGGGCGAACGAAACGCATATCCAGATCGCCCCAGCGCATGGTTTTGGGGAAATTCAGAGATGTGACCGTATCCTCGAGCAGTTGCGGGAGCACGTCGCCCGCGGGGCGCCCCTCTTCTCGTACGGTTACGGCGACAAACGTCCCATTATCTGTTTCTTTTATGCTGAGGTCTTTGACGTCAACGCCGCGTGCTTTTGCAAAACCGTAGGCGGCATTGGTGGCCTGCCCGTCTTCGCTGAATGCTCGTTCCGCAGGCGGCCCCTTATACTCGACTTCCTGGTCTGGCTGCCGCTCAGCAACGCCACGTACCAGGATGGCAAGACGCCTGGGCGTGCCATAAGTTTCAATATCGCCATAGGTCAGGCGGAGCTTGTTGAGCCCGCCAGCGATCGTGTTTTTCATCTGTTCAAGCGCCGGGAGAACAGCCGTCACCGGCATCTCCTCAGCCCCAATTTCCAGCAATAGATCTGGCATATCAGCAAAACTCCATTCTGCTGCTCTGTGATTGGCCTGACTACGACTTCAGCAGCGGAAATCCCAGCTCCTCGCGATGGGTAACATACGCTTTCGCTACCCGGCGGGCCATGTTTCGGACCCGCTCGATCATGCCAGGGCGCTCAGTGATTGAGACCGCCCCCCTCGCTTCGAGGAGGTTGAATGTGTGTGAGCAGTGGAGCACGTAATCGTGGGCGGGCAGTGGCAAGCCAAGCTCGATAAGGTGGATAGCTTCAGCTTCGTACATGTCGAAGAGCTTCCACAGCATATCAACATCAGCGGCCTCAAAGTTGTATGCGGAGAACTGCCGCTCTTCCTCATACTTGATCTCGCCATATGTCACCTTGTCGTTGTACATAAGCTGTCGGTAATCATCGACATCCTGGAGATACATTGCCAGCCGCCCCATACCATAGGTAATCTCAGCAGACACAGGCTTACACTGGAGGCTTCCAACCTGCTGGAAGTAGGTGAACTGGGTGATCTCCATACCATCGAGGCGGACCTCCCAGCCGAGTCCTGATGCTCCAAGCGTCGGCGATTCCCAATCGTCCTCGACAAACTTTACATCATGCACGGTCATATCAAGGCCAATGGCCTCCAAGCTTTCGAGATACAGTTCCTGCACATCATCCGGAGATGGTTTGAGGATTACCTGGAACTGCATGTGTTTCTGAAATCGGTTAGGGTTCTCACCATATCTTCCATCGTTGGGCCGACGAGATGGCTGTACATACGCGACCCTGTTCGGCTCCGGGCCGAGAGCCCAGAGAAACGTTGCGGGGCACATGGTACCAGCCCCGACAGGCAAGTCATAGGGTTGCATGATGAGGCAACCGTGGTCAGACCAGAACTCCTGGAGCTTGAAGATTAACTCCTGGTAAGTCATCAAACACCTCCCGAGGCCCGAAGCGGGCCTCACAGGCAATAGGATAGCATTTCGGCAGATATGACCACATCACACACATTCACAATGGATTGCTCGCCGCGTCAGAAGATGTGTCGATGCCTGGTCAAAGACCCAAAATGAAACGGCGCCCTGCTTGCAGCGCCGTAACATTCACTTGGCCAATTGTACACCCGAACTAGGGTGTTCGTCTACTCTTCAACATACACTCGCGAAGCCTGCTCCGGCGCAACTTTGGGGAGCTTGCGTCGGATACGCGACAATGCGTTGTCAATTGATTTTATCTTGCAGTCAAGGACACTTGCCATTTCTTTGTAGGACTTGCCGGTTTGGTACTCTGTGAGTACCTCCCACTCAAATGGGGAGAGTTCATCGCGAAGTGTCGCTTTGAGTGCGCGTTCTCCCTCTTTGCCGAGAACCAGTGTCTGGGGATCCTGGTGGTTGTCCGCGTCGTATATTTCGGCCAGGTCCCTGTCCTCGTCGACCCCATTGGGCGGAGCCTCCAAGGATATTGAAGAATTGAGCGGTGTCTGCTTTTGTCGTGTTGCAGCTTTGATAGCCGAAATCATCTGTCTCTGAATGCAGACTTTGGCGAAACATGCAAAGGAGGTGTGCCTATCAGATCTAAAGTCGGTGATTGCCTCCCAGAGGCCGATGAGGCCGATCTGCATCAGATCGTCACGCTCAGCTCCCTGCAGGAAGTACGACTTCACTTTTGATCTGACCAGATTACGGTACTTGTATAGGAGGAATTCACATGCCTCTTCATCTTTTTCCTGCTGTGCCCGTCTTACCAGTTCCTCATCAGTGAGTGGCTGATATGCGAGAGCACGCCTGCGGGCTGCGGCCTCGCGGAAGAAATCTCCAGGGTTGACCATGCTGCGGCTCCTCAATCTCGACAATTATTCAGATGCATATTTCAGCTTCTGGCACCGGGCAGCCCGATGCAAACGTCGTGTGTCACCTTGTTTTGAGTTGAGTTCGCCGGGTTACTGTGAATAAAGTGTATGATTGCCGGCGACAGCGTGCACTGCTACTTCTCCCTGATTGACGTCCGGCATAGCGCCGGTCTTCCAGCGGTCCTCCAATGCCCGCTATAGTCTGTGCACATGTGCATCAGTTCGCAACGTCGGTAGTACCAATACGTCCCATGAAATCCAAGAAACCACGCAGTCCCTCGAGGCGATACACCTGGCCGACAAAGACAGACTCCATGAGGGGTTTATAAGCTGGTCCAAAGTGCAATATGGAAGCCCCAAACGCAATATGAGCGAAACATAAACCGACAAACACCCCAAGACATCCAGCAACTGTTGAATCAAACGGCCCAAGATCTGAACGCAATTGCATTTGCAGCACTGTGGAAAAGGCTATGGCAGCAGCCGCCAATACCAGAAAAACGGTTAAGTATGCGGCGGCGAGGGAAAACGATGCAGATGCGAGGCCTTGATACGAGGCGGTAGCAATTCTGAGGGCAATCCAGACACCAACTGTGTCAATGATCGCACATACAGCTCCACGCTTGACTTCGACGAAGGTAAATATGGCAATGAATGCCAATGTCAATCCGTCAAGCCAAGTCATTCGGCACACTCCCTGTGGCTCCAGCTTTCAGTCTCACCTGGAGAACAGGAGGTGAGATGACGAGCACGCATGGCGTCCATTCTACCGGGAGACGCAACCAACATGATCCAGCCTAACTATAGGGGGATTGTGCGTCAGAGTGTGTGATGACACAATAGAGCAATTATGTGGAATTATAAGCATAAAGCGAGGTGGCGTCAAGGAAAAGAAACTCGCCTCTACTCGCCTTTTTTATACCATTTAGACGGTACTATTATTAGTTACAATATGACTGCAGACAGATAGCCTACTACTGAGCGGCCGGCGTAGACTGTACCAGAATGACTATAGGCAAGCCGCTCGGCCTTGGTTGCTCCAAGCTCCCGAGCTGCCATCATCATCGCGGCCACAGGTCCTCGCCCACACATTGTGATGTCGCGCCGTGTACTCAGCAACCCGTCAGGGTCATACTGTTCAATGAGATCAGATAGTATCTCATCCTGCTCCACGGCGATTTTGGCAGGTTTCTGGTGTGTCATGTCGGTACTGGCGATGATCACGGCATTGACGCCGGTCTCTTTCACTGCGGCCACTATGGCGTGAGCAACCATCTGGCACTCGCCAAGATCCTGCCGCACCACCATTATTGGCACAAGTTCACAATTATCAGTATAGAGGTGCTGGAGAAACGGCAACTGGACCTCGAGACTATGTTCATCTGCAAAGGCAGACGGTCCTTCGGCGAATCCCGTCAAATTGTTGCGAATGGATAGTGCGAGTTCGGAGTTGATGCGCACATGCCCCAACGGGGTCAGCCATGTGCCAGATGTCTGGATGGCCGGCGTCCAGCTATAATGGCTGGGGCATATTATGACGACGGCCTCCGGAACCCCATCGGCAGCCAGTCTGGCAAAGCCATGCGCAGCGACGGGGCCGGAGAAAAAATAGCCGGCATGAGGGCTGATAAGGCCTTTCACCCGGCGCGGACCATCGATCGCAACCACTGGCAATTGTCCTGGCCCTCGTTCGTCAAGGTAGCAAGCCTCAATCTGCCGAAGCAGTGAATCTGCGTCCTCTTCGTAGAACGATCCAGCCGCAGCCGGATGTCGCACAGGTCCCGTGCCCATCGATAGCCAGCCCTCCTGCTCACCAGAATTGTCTACAACTCGGAAAGCATCTCCACCAGAGAAGCAACGGCTGTGGCTTCTTCAACAGCAATCTTCTCACCATCGAGACGGCGCTGCACCTCGAACTGGCCAGATCCTTTGCTCCGCTTGCCCATAACGATCTGCAACGGGTAGCCGATCAACTCTGCGTCTTTGAACTTGACGCCTGGCCGTTCATCGCGATCGTCGATAATGACGCGCACGCTTTTCGCCACAAGGGCATCGTGCAGAACCTGGGCTTGGGCGTCGAGCTCTTCGTCATCTGGATCCAACAGGAGGATAGCGATCTGGAAGGGTGCGACAGAGGCTGGCCACACTATGCCCTTATCGTCATGATGCTGTTCGACGAGTGCAGCAACGATTCGACTCACACCGATGCCATAGCACCCCATGACGATTGGCTGAAGCTCTCCACTTTCTATCTGTATTACAGCTCCGAGCGCCTCTGCGTAATGAGTCCCGAGCTTGAAAATGTGGCCGAGTTCAATGGCGCGATGGCCCACCAGATGCCCACCATCGCATTCGGGGCACGCGTCACCGTCAATCGCATTGCGAATATCAGCGTATTCACCCGGCTCAAAATCAATGCCGAGATTGACATTTTTCATGTGCGTGTCAGTGGCGTTAGCGCCAACAACGAAATTCGTCATACCAGCAACTTCATAGTCGGCGATAATGCGCACTTTGTCAGGAAGCCCAATGGGCCCCGCAAAGCCGACAGCAGCACCGGTGAGCTCTTCGACCTCTGAGTCATTTGCCATCTCGAGCTCTGCGGCCTGGAGATATGCGCCGAGTTTCATCTCATTGAGCTCGCGATCGCCACGGACGAGCGCTGCTATGAATTGCTCTCCAGCCCTATAAAGCAGTGTTTTCACGAAGCGTTGCGGTGCCATTTTGAGCATAGCTGACACATCATCAATTGTGCCGGCATTCGGTGTATCGACTTTCTCAGCAGGCCCAGCGGCCGGGAACTCCGGCTCACCTTCGAAAGGCCGACACGCAGCGCATTCACTGTTGCTGGAATAGCCACAACTGTCGCACAAATAGATTGTATCTTCGCCGTTGTCACAACGGAACATGAACTCGCGAGTGTCACA
>CAYSRY010000068.1:7440-13876 GCA_964433395.1 uncultured Armatimonadia bacterium
CTGCCTGAACAACACTTATGTCCAGGGCCAAGCGTTGGAAGATGCGCCTGTAGGCGTCATACATTTTGTCATAAGATACGTCCAGCCCTGCGCGGTCAACGTCAAAGCTGTAGGCATCCTTCATCGTGAATTCTTTCACGCGAATCAAGCCGGCCCGCGGTCGGATTTCATCGCGTACCTTCGTCTGTATCTGGTAAAGCGTGAAGGGCAGTTGCTTGTAGGAGTTGACGTCCTGCGCCACGATCCACGTGATATTCTCCTCATGCGTAGGCCCCATGCAGAATTCGCGACCATTGCGGTCTTTCATAGCCATTACGGGCGGCTCAAAGCTCTCCCAACGCCCTGATTTTTCCCATAGCTCACGAGGCTGCATCACCGGCATGAGTACCTCGAGTGCGCCAGCGCGGTTCATCTCCTGTCGGACAATGCTCTCGACTTCGCGGAGGACCAGATTGCCCAACGGAAGGAAATTGAAAATTCCAGCTGCCAGTGGCCGGATAAAACCGCCCCTGCGCAGGAGTTGATCACTGGGGATCTGCGCATCGGACGGCGCTTCGCGCAGTGTTGGAAAATAATACTGGGTAGTTCGCACCAATCCACAACCTTTCACACGTTACTCACATACTGATTCATGTTGCATAGTATATAGGACTTATGTGCTGTTTGCACAGAACTCCAGGATAAGTTTCTTCAGCTCTTCAACCGCGTCTGCTACCGGTACAGTCCGGAGAACTTCTCCCCGCCGAAACAAAGCGCATCGGCTGCGTCCTCCAGCGAGACCAACGTCTGCTTCCCTGGCCTCTCCAGGGCCATTGACCTCGCATCCCATGACCGCGACCACAATCGGTTTGTCGATGTCATGCAACATCGCCTCTACTTCGCCTGCAATTGCCGCGAGATCCACCTGACAGCGTCCACACGTGGGACATGAGACAAGACGGGGACCTGAAATGAGGCCGAGAGCAAGCAGGATGTCGCGTCCGACAAGAACCTCGTCGATTATGTCTCCGGTGAGTGAAACGCGGAGGGTATCTCCAATGCCTTCAGCAAGCAGTAAGCCGAGCCCAACCGCGGAGTGCACGATGGCAGCCCGCCCGATGCCCGCTTCAGTTATGCCGAGATGCAGGGGAATATCAGAACGCTCTGCAAACTTTCTGTTTGCCGCGATAGTTGTCATCACGTCGGAGGCTTTTATGGAGACGACAATGTCGCGAAATCCCATGTCCTCCACGCGCTCCGCATTGCGCAACGCGCTTTCGGCAAGCGCTTCAGGAGCAGGATGGCCAAAACGTTCGAGGAGATCTTTCTCGAGAGACCCGGCGTTGACCCCGACTCGAATAGCGATTCCCCTGTCGCGCGCAGCTTCCACAACTGGCCGCAATTTGTCATCACCACCGATGTTACCGGGGTTGATGCGCAATTTGTGCACGCCAGCCTCTGCTGCAGCAATCGCAAGACGATAGTCAAAATGTATGTCAGCAACCACTGGTACACCGACAGAAGGGACGATATCGGCAAGTGCAGCTGCTGCTTCCATGTCAGGGACTGCGCAGCGGACAATCTGTGCTCCGGCACCAACCGCAAGGCGAATCTGGTCGATGGTGGCCTGCACGTCGCGCGTGTCGGTGTTTGTCATGGTCTGGACAGAAACTGGTGCGTCGCCACCGATGGCAAGGCCCCCAACTTGGACGCGTCTGGTGCAACGTCTTTTAATTCTATCTGGCATGAAAATTCCTTACGGAGTGCCGAAGCGGATGAGATTCATCAGATCACTGGCGGTAAGGAGCATGAAAAGGAGCGCCATGACGATGAAGCCTCCCAGCATCAACGAACTGATAGCTTTCTCCGGCAACCGCTGTTTGATGAGCCCCTCAACGCCAATGACAAGAGTGTGAAACCCGTCAAACGGCGGAAATGGAATAAGGTTGATAACAGCAAGGTTGGCACTTATAAGGCCAACCCATCGGAGAACGGCGTCCCAGCCAATGCGCGCCTGTTCTACACTCATAGCCATGATGGCCACGGGACCTCCAGCGCCTCCCTCGACCTGTTTTGTGATGAGGAGCTTGAGGCTGAAAATGACCATACGCACGGCATCAACGGCACCGTAGGCACCGACAACAAGAGACTGACTGAACGAGATTTTCGTTCGTGCACTTTCCATAACGATACCAATGCGCCCAGTCTGCATATGCGGCGCACTCACAGTACCATCTCGGTCGCGCACTGGGTACCGTTGCCACTCAGCTTCCGGGACAATTGTGAGCTCAAGCTCTTTGCCTGCGCGCACTACAGTTAATGGGACCTGTTGGTTCGGACGAAGTGTTATAGCCCCAGCCAGTGTGCTTCGATCAAGAGGGGCAAATTTCACTCCCCACGCTTTCTCAAGGGCCGGGACCGCCGCGTCGGCGTCAGCATCAGCCAAGCGTGGCGGCATAGGCATCATGACCAGCATCTGCTGCTCTGTAAGCTCCTCGGCGGTGTAGTCGAGGAAAGCGATCTCCAATTCAGTTCCCTTGTTCTGCCACGCCAACGCCAACAGACGAGTAGGCAAATGCACCGGGGACCCAGCCACCGTGCTGATCGCCATACCCGGCTTGATGCCCTTTGTCTCGGCAACTCCACCGGGCGTAACCGCATTTATCACAAGCGACTGTCGGCACCCGTCAATGGCAACCAATTTGTCGTCAACACGAAGGCCAGCCCGCTCAGCGGGGCTGTCCGCCATGACCTTGCCTACGCGTATGCTTGTGTCACTGGGATCTGTGACACCTGTCCACATCGAGACAATGGCAAACATGGCCACAGCCAGTACCATGTTCATGAATACGCCAGCGAGGAGTATGACAGCTCCCTGGTAGCGTGGCAAAGAGTTGAAACCACCCGCGACGGGCTCAGCGCCTGGCTCCATTCCTGCAATGCGAACGTACCCCCCGAACGGAATAGCGTTCAGGCGATAGTCCGTACCGTGGTGATGTCGTCTGAAAAGCGTTGGGCCGAAACCGAGCGCGAAGTCATAGACGGTGCACCGAAATGCTTTAGCCGCCATGAAATGACCCAGCTCATGGCAGAACAGGCAGAGGCCCAATACGACGACAATAGCAGCGATGCCATTGAGCGTAGAAAGCAGGGATTGCAACTCCATCAAGCAGACACTCCAAACATTCCTCCCAAGTCACACAGACTCGGGGAGTAGACTTTGTTGGGTAAAGCAAGTCCGTCAGAGCTTGAGCTCCGTCACATAGTCGACTGCCCAGTCATTCAGGTCCTGAATCTCGCTGAGGCCATTTACTGCAGAGCCGTCGTAGGCATCTAGGGCGCGTTCCAGAACCACCGGAATGTCGGTAAAGCGGATCTCGCCATTCAGGAAACGTCTGACCGCCCCCTCATCCGCCCCCGTCAGTACGACGGGGTATCCCCCGCCCATTTCCCCGGCCTGGCGGGCGATCTTCAAACATGGAAACTTAGCAGTATCAGGGTCGGCAAATGTCAACGGGCCGGCTTCGACGAGATTCAGCGGTTCAAGTCCGCTGGGTATCCTATCTGGATAACTGAGCGCATACTGTATTGGTACCCGCATATCGGGCCATCCAACCTGGGCGATGACTGAGGTATCGCAGAAATCCACAAGCGAATGGATAACACTCTGATGGTGCACAACTACTTGAATCTGACTGAATGATACATCAAAGAGCCAACGCACCTCAAATATCTCAAAGCCTTTGTTGGCAAGCGTTGCGGAGTCGATCGTGACCTTCTGCCCCATCTTCCACGTCGGATGTGCAAGCGCCTGTGCAGCCGTGACAGACGATAGTTCGTCAGCCGCCAGCTTTGCAAACGGGCCGCCGGAAGCGGTCAGCAATATCCGTGCGATACTAGAGCGTGCCTCCCCATTGAGACACTGAAACATGGCCGAAAGCTCGCTGTCAACGGGGATGATTTCAGCCCCACACCGGCGCGCAGTCGACATGACGAGCTCACCGGCAGCCACGAGAGGCTCCTTGTTCGCCAGTGCGACATTGATGCCAAGCTCAAGTGCAGCCAATGTACTCGGAAGCCCTGCAAAGCCCGAGATAGCACCGATGACAAGATCCGGCTGCGTTGCGTACACCATGTCAACAAGGCCCTGCGGTCCAGCAAACACCGTAGCTTCTGGCATTTCCTGTGCAAGCTCAGCCGCTGCAGCAACGCCAGCCATGCCCAGTTGCCTGGCACCTGTAAGATTGGCCTGTCGTACGACGGCAGCAACATCGGTTCCTGCTGCCAAACCAACGACCTCAAAGCGGTCAGAATGGCGTGAGATAACATCAAGAGCCTGGGTACCTATTGAACCAGTGGAACCAAGCAGCAGTATGCGCTTTATCTGCATTTTGCGCTCCCGTCAGAGGGCATTGGGATGATGCCAATCATAGCAACAGGCACAAACACTGTTAAGTTCCTGCGAAATACAGTCGAACGCTGAAATGTACGTCCGACATCATCCGCACGAATAGAGTAGGACATCCATCTGGGTGCCGGACTTGCTCGTATACTGGCTACGCAGTTCGGCTTCGAGCGCAAACCCTGCTGCAGTCAGCAGCACAGCACGGTCGACGGCCTCCGCATCACAGTACGCCTGGATTTTAGTGTCCTCAGGCAAGTCAATAGCATCAAGCAATTTATCAGCATGACGGGTGAAAGCTGGATGAACAAAGAAATCTAATACCATCGGGCCATGGGGCCAATGCGCGTCGCGCATCAGGAACGCATGCCCGACAACTGCACCGGTTTCGTCCGAGGTAAGCACCACTGACTGCTGCGCCGTGCCATCAACAATGGCTCTGTCAAGACGACAGAAAGCACTCTCATATGAACTGTGTGCGAACTGGCCGAGACATACTCCACGCAGGTCCCAGCCGTCCATGATTTGATAGAGGGCATTGAGAGGCGCCCAGTCTCCCCAACAAGCAGGGCGCACAGAGACATCCTGGCCTGTGAAGTAATTTGCCTGATAGTCCGGATCGTCACTCCACACCATGGAACCCGTATCGCCAATAGGTCGAAAGCCGAATGAATGATAGATCCAGAACGGAGGGGTATCATAGCCCGTTCCCAAATACATCGCTCGTCCGCCAGAAGCCCGGAAATCATCCGTGACCGCCGTCATGAGCAATTTGCAGATGCCTTTACGTCGATGCTCAGGCGCGGTAAATACGTGCTGCAGCAATGCGATAGACGGATTCAGCGCGTCCACAATTGTGATATTGCCGACAGCCACCTCATCAATGCTGAGCTGGTAGAAGTGCATTTTCATGCAGGGGAGGCCTTCGCGCAGTGCAGTCTGCATTGACTTAGCCCACAATTCGCCTTTGTGCTGGAGCCGCGACAACACGCGCTCTTCCCATTCCGGTTCTGGGCCCGTGATGCAGTACTGCTGAGCAATTTCACCTGATTTGAGCACGACGTCCTGAAATTGCCTGACCATATCATGTTCCTTTCTCGGCTCACCGGATTGTCAATGCTGCGGCCCGACAGGAAGGAGTATCTGTCTCTCAACCGATAATGTCAGTGGTTCGCCAATTTCTGTAGTCCCTTGCAGCCAAGCCGCCAGATCAGGCAGAACTGCAGCTCTGAAACTGTGCATCCACTGCGTTGGCGGCTCGGACGCCGGCCCAATGCGAATATGCGTTGCACCGTCTTCAAGTTCAGGGGGGTCGTCGCTGCCTGCCAGGCGTTCGACAATACTCCCCTCTGTGCCCACACTTTTCGCCTCAGCGATGATCTCGTCGGTACCTCTGAGAACCCGCTCAACGACAAACTGCCCTTTAAGAGTGCGCCAATCCGGCTCTTTCGCTCTACCGAATTCATCTTTGAAAAACTTCTGCGCGACCCACAACGTATCATTGGTCTTGACGGCCGAACCGGCTGGGAAACGGAACCGGACCGTCACCTCTTCGCTCCCGAGCGTCACATACCACGCCTGGCCAACGCGCCCATCACCGCTCCACACGCATATATGTGACGTGCCAGGAGCCCAACTGCAACCAAGCAATGGGGGCGTATCTGGAGGGAACCGATGCAGAACGCGGGTGCGAGTATGTGCGACGTCGGATACCCGTACTTCGTGGGGGGTAGTGTAGACGACAGCGCACTTGTCAGGTGAAATGCAGTAGGATGTGACGCCAGTGTCAATTATGATCCCCTCCGCGTGGGAGCGGTTGAAGATGAGCCGGCCATCGGCATCCAGCTCCAGGGCATCCTGAGCTTCTGAGATGTCCTTGAGAAGTACCACCGACACCTGCCCAGTTGAATCGACCGCAATCTGATGGCGTATACGGCCACCGCCAACAGCAAATTCAGAGATGGCGGTAGGCCCTGTGGTCTGCGTCAGTGATGTCCATTTCCCGCCCTCCATCTCAATGACCTCGGCGGGAGCACCACCTTGGATGTCGGCCAC
>CAYSRY010000069.1:0-13838 GCA_964433395.1 uncultured Armatimonadia bacterium
AGTGGGCGTGTCGGGTGAGAAGGACGCCGCTGGTGTGGCGTCCGCGCTTGCGTATATCACCGATGTTGCGGTACTGACTCGGGCGCACATTCCCCGGTCCATGGCCGTGGACGATCTGGAGAGCAAAACGGGGAATATCTGGAAAGATTACCGCACTGCAGCGACTGTCGCAGAAGCTGTTGACGTAGCTGTTTGCACAGCAGGGCCCGGCGACTGTGTGCTTGTCACGGGCTCATTTTATGTAATAGACGACTATCTGCACGCCGTCGGGGCGCCAGCCGACTAGTCGCCTGCCAGGAGGTAGAGGAATGGACGCAGCAACGCGCAAAGAGATTTTCAGCCGTGGTGGAACAAGCATTCCGTGGGGCGCCGAGCCACATCTGGGCGGCAATTACGGACAGGAAGAAATCGACACAGTCGTAAAGTGCATGCATGACTCGATGGACTACAATGTTGGCTTCGGTTTCATCACTGATGAGATTCTGAACTTTGAAGCCGAATTTGCGAAATTCATCGGCACCAAGTACGCACTGACAATCAATGGCGCTGGCGCCGGCATGGACATGGTCCTGCGGACGCTGGAGCTCGAGCCGGAGGATGAAGTCATCGTCCCGACTCTGAACTTCTCCTCATGCCCGCAGGCCGTTATTGGCGAACATGCAAAACTCATTCTCTGTGACTGCGACCCCCGCACGTTCCAGGCCGATCCGGCTGACGTCGAGAAGCGCATCACAAAGAACACCCGCGCCATCTTCCCGGTGCACATGAACGGCATGTCCGCTCCAATCGCTGACCTCGAGGAAGTCGCGAGCCGCCACAAGCATCACAAACATGGGGAAATCGTGGTCTTCACCGATGCAGCACGTTCTCTGGGTGGAGAGTATAAGGGGCAGCAGATCGGCTGCGCCGGCAAAGCCACCGTCTTCAGCTTCCACACAATGAAGAACATGACCACCCTCGGTGAGGGCGGTGCAATCGTTACAGATGACGAATACACCTTCGAGTATCTGAAGGGTATCCGCCAGTTCGGTAACGACACAAGCGGCTGGGGCAGCAACTACAAGATGACCCGCGTACAGGCCGCAGTCGGCATGGTGCAGTTGCGCCGTCTGCCTAGTTTCATCGCAGGTCGCCGGAAAGTCGCCGCGGATCGCAACGAGATGCTCGCGGGCATTCCGCACCTGACACTTCCGTACGTTCCGGAAGATTGCAACCCGAGCTGGTACCTGTACACGCTGCTGGTTCCGGAAGACTGGGCCGGCGAGAAACGCGACCAGTTGTTGACACTTCTGCGAGACGAGTACGGCGTGGATACAGTTGTTGCAAACCCGCCAGTACAATATGCGAAGAAAAACATCGCAGAGGCCACCAAGGGCCAGGAGACGCCAGTCAGCGATCTGATTGGTAAGCGCCTGTTCTGCGTCCCGACGCACCCGATGATGCCGCGCGAAGACAACGAACATATCTGCGCAGCGCTGTGGGATGCCGTCGAGAAGATGAGCTGAGCTTCACGCTTCACAGAGTGACAGGAACGCACCCGACATGCTGCCGGGTGCGTTTTTTGTGCGGCAATCTCTGCACAGGACAGCGCTTGAGTGATATATCTTTTTGTGGCAATCCTGCAATTGCCTGGTGCATCAGGCGTCATCACAGGCAGTGATGAAATCGTCGGAAAGCGCGGTATAGGCGACCATCATCATCTCGAACCAATCGATGAACGCGTGGGTTATAAGCAGCTCATCGTATGTGTCGGCATTTTCGACCGCAGTCGTGCAATCGCGCAGGCAAATGCAGCGATAGCCAGCGCGTGACATTTCCCACATCGCGCCGGGCTTGAAGAGCAGGCACATCCCTGTTGCGAAACCGACATACACGAGTGAAGTAATCTGCTCGCGGCGGCAGATCTCGTGCATCTGTCCACTTGTACCGATGAGCCAGTCGTCTTTGCGGGGCTCGACTGCTGACATGATTGTGGTGTCATCCATGAGCATGCGGAGCTCCTCGCCACTGTAATCAGCGTAGCGCGACTCCCACTGTTCACGATTCCACTGCTGACGCGCTGCATCGGGCGGCCACTCACGAACAGGCGCAATTGGAGGTTCCGGCGCATTGAGCTCAAGTGTGCGGCGATAGTGCTCGGGATAGCGTTCGCTGACATTGACCGTCGGGGCATGTATGATGGTCATGCCGGCCTGGCGCGCTGCATCGAGCGCAGGCGCGATGCACTGTTGGGTAATTTTTGCCGCGCGTTCGCAAAATGTCACGCCGCCAGGCCATATTTCGTGCGGGAGATCCGAGGCATCCCACATATCTACGAGGACAAACGCAGTCTGAGCTGGATCAAGTGATAGCGTCTTCTGCGCTGATCTGAAATTCGGTTCTTCGTTGGGATCACTGGCTTTCATCATCCAGCGATGTCTGACTTTAATCTGCATGTCATGACCTCAATGTCTTTGAAAGTGATGGATGCATTGGTATTCGTCGGCATGCCAATTCATCCTGCATTGGCGGATCGAATCAGCAAGAAGGAATGGCGCAATGAACAATGAATATATTGAGGGTGCTTGAGTTGGATATTCTATAGACTTGTGGTACACTGCATACAGTACCTGCCCGGACTGCTTGGCGATATTGCGCTCTGCAGACTGGGCGATTATTTCGTGTCAACACTTGCCTAATTTTTTTGCTTTGGCATAACTCTTTACAGAACAGGGGTATCGGCAAATGACCGAGCGAGGTCTTAAGACACTTGAAAACCTGATTTTCCGGACTGCTCCTCAGAGCTTTTCGTGCGAACTTGCCAGCTGGCGGGATGAGCTCCGTGCATTGTACACAGGCGCTGTTTGCGACGGACTGCGCAGTGAGGTCGCTGAACTTCTCGCTGAGAACGCCATCGATATGAAATCGGTTCTCGCAGACTGGAATCTGAAAAGCACCGAACGTCACGGCGACGCCGCACTTACTGATGACGCACTGGACGCAGAGGTACAGAAGAACATCGCCATTCTCACAGAATGGGGCCGCACTGACCTCATCGCTCACGTAAATGCGGAGATTGCAAGCATTGCCAAGAGCAACCTGGCCCGCCTGACGCGTATGGCCATTGCTGGCGAAGTGAACACCTGGTGGGGCAACGACTATGCAATCGGCCTGCGTGACGCAATGCGCCGCGGTGCCGCGATGGTTACGACCAACCCGGTTCTGATCAATATTGCCCGCGAAGCTGACCCGGACTACTGGACCCCAGTTCGCGACGCACTCAAGGCCGCACACCCCAACTACAGCACCGTCGAGCTTGCCTATGCCCTGACGGTTCAGGTCGTTGTGCAGAATGCCCGCCTGCTTCGCCCGATCTGGGAGCTTACCGAAGGCGCCATGGGCTATGTTTCGCTGCAGCTTTCTCCCAAAGACGCGAAAGACGCCGACGCCATGATCGAGGGCGCGGAGACCGTGTGGCCACAGCTTGAGGCTGGCCTTGGCGGCATTCCGAACTGCGTCTTCAAAGTGCCTGGCACCAAAGCCGGTCTGGAAGTCGCCGCAGTTCTCACTTCACAGGCCATGGGTGTCAACGTTACAGTGAATTTCTCGCTGCCACAGCAGATTGCATTCGCTGCGGTCATCGAGCACAACAGCATCGCCCCGGTTTCCTACCGTACGCAGATGGACGGACGCCTTGACGACCCGGTCGGTGACGAGCTCAAGGCCGCTGGCATCGAGGATTGGGAAGAGGTCAAAAAGTGGGCAACCACGGCAATCCGCCAGCGCGAATACAGGCTCCTGAACCTCCCGCCAGAAGAGGGCGGCCTGGGCTTCACCCAGAGCATTCCGCTGCCGGCATCCGGTCGCGGCGCATGGAACATCCTGCGCTCGATGACCACTGGCCCGATGCCGATCTTCCTGACAATCTTCCCGGACAAGGCCGAAGATTTCGACAGCGAGCCGCGGGAATTGGATCCGGACGGCATGTGGGATGAGCTGCCAGCAGGCTACCTCGACAAGCTGAACAAATCAGAGCTGTTCCGCAAAGCCTACGAGCCGGATGGCATGACAGTCGACGAATTCGACGACTACCTGCCATGCGTCAAGACCCTGACCGGCTTCTCCGCGACCTATGACGAGTTCCTCGCCTGGATTGAGGAAGCCTGACGGAAGACGCCGCTCATCTGAGCAAAGAAAATGCCCGTGTCGCAATTGCGACGCGGGCATGTGTATATTTCTGGATAGATGCAAACCGAAGACTGCTTCCCCGCGGAGAAACTGACGACTACGAAGCGGGAATGGTCGGGATCGCCATCAGTTGGGTTGGCTGATACTGCGCGTGGGCATCGATGAGCGACTGGACATTGTTCTTCAACCGCCGGTCGCTAATCTGGAGGCTCATATTTTTGCGCACTTCGTCAATCCACCGCTGCTTCGCCTGGGGCATCATCTCGGCTGATACGCGCGCACGGATGCTGTCGCGCATTTCGTCGAACGGGTAGTCACCGGCTTCTCGCGTCTGCTGGAGCTGGAGAACAGCCCAGCCATCGGGGACTTCAAAGGCATCGCTGATCTGATTGGGTTTGAGTGAGAAGGCGGTTTTGCTTACGGCTTCGGCGTAATCCGTGGCCGCAAACCAGCCCATCTCGCCCCCTTTTTCGGCAGTGACCACATCAGATGAGACACCCTTTGCGAGCCCTGCAAAATCCGCTTTGGTATCATTCAGAACTTCCCGAACGGCCAGCGCACTGGCTTTGTCCTGGAAAAGCATCCACCGAGCACGAGCCTGTCGTTCATGCTTGAATTGGGTGATATTATGCTGGTAATACTCTTTCAGCACTGGCTCTGAGACATCGATGAGCGGCTGCGCCATCTTCTCAAGCAATAGCTCGGCCCGGGCAAAGCGCTTGAAATCGTCGAGCGTCTGGCCTCGCCGCTCAAGTGCCCGCAGCAATTCATCCTTTGATGTCATCTGGGAGATGCCCTGCTCTACTTTGGCCTGTATTTCGCCCTCGGAGACAGTGAGGCCAGCTTTCTCGCCAGCGGTGAGTATAAGCTCTGTGTCAATCATCTCAAGCAACACGCGTGCCCCATGATCACGGATGAGCGTGCGGTCGAATTCGGCGCGGGTGATCCTCTGATTGTTGACCGTGGCGACTGGCTCGGACAGTGTGCAGCCCGCAAAGCTGAGGGCAACACCGAGAACGACCGTCAGTTGGAGGATACGTCCGGTATGACTTGAGAAACGGTTGGTGCCTGACTTCATGATGCTCCTCCCGGTGCGATCCCACCGGTACAGTTGATGATTGGTGCCAAGCAGGGCATGAGCGCGCACATGCCTATATCAGCAATTAAGCTGATGCGAAAGTTCCAACTTCAGGGCGTTAGGCGTCGGCTTTTCCACGGAGTTCCGTGTCGCCATGGGAATATGGCGGACTGCATACACACAGAAAGCGCAGTGGACTATCCGAATGCGCCACAACCATGTGATCCTGTCCTGGCTTGATGAGATGGGCGTCGCCCGATGCCATGCGATGTGCACGCCCTTCGATGTAAAGTACGCCCTCACCATCAAGGGTGTAGTAGATCTCCTCGGAAACATTGTGGACGTGCGCATAAGTCCGGCCGCCCGCAGCGACAGTGGCTTCGGCGAGGCTGACACCGCTCACTGGGTCATGGTCGGGATGCACAAGCTCTCGGATTGATGAGCCATCAAGCGTCACATAGTCGCGCCGGTCGCCCATAATTCGCCTCTACGCGAGAACTTTTGAGGGCATAATGGATCCGAGCACTGCACATGCGTTGGCCGCATAGTGCTCGTGCGCCCGCTCATTGGGAGATATCCATTCGGAGACGCCAAAACCTTCAAATTCCTCGGCACATTCATCAAGTAACTGCCACGCCGCCTCTTCGTCGCGAAGCGCCATCGTGCGCGCCACCCAGCCAACCGGCAGTGCCCAGTAGCCGCCATTCTGATATACGCCATGCGCAACCGGGACGATGGTCCGCTCCCAGTATTCGCCCCGGATAAGATGCCGAATGAATCCGCGATACGAGTAATCTTCGTACATCTCGATAAGAAATTCAGAGATGATGCGCGCCTGTTTTTTGGACGCGAGCCGAACGACTGCGGCATAGGCGTTGCCCCAGATGTCAATCTGTCTGCAACTTTCGCTGGCTGCCATATACAGGCCATATTCATCATCGATGAACTCGTCGTGGCTGTCCCCCATTTTCTCGCTAAGCTCGTACCAGTAGTGAGCGTCGTCGTGGAACTCGCTGTTGCGGCACGTGTATCCGAGCAGCTCGCATGCTTCCCAGTAGAGCAGCGACGAGAAAAAGACTTTGCCGGTTTTTGCGATGCAGTCAGTGAACCCATAACTCGCATGGGGCGCGGTGTGGCTGACGACAACGAGTGACTCGCGAGACAGCGGAACTGAAGCCATTGCCGCGATGAGCTGGTCCATGCGGCTGTACAACGCCTGGCGATCCCCGGTGAGCCTCACATATGCGCAAATGAGTTTCGCCATGAACTGCGCGTTATCCGTGGGAGGCTTATCGCCCAGCGGGCTGTCTTCGGGGCCCGCAAGATATACGGGTCGTCCATCAGCGTAAACGCGATCGGGAATGACGCCATCTTCACGTTGACCAGCAAGCAGGAAATCAATGCCAGCGAGTATCTCATCGGCTGGCATGAGGCGTCCGGCCCCCTCGACCATATAGCAAAAATCACGCGTCCACATCGCGTTGTAGCGGCCGGAATCGTCGGGCATGTAGATTGGCGTGCCGTCGTTAGCCAGAGTACGGCACGCGTCGAGGCATTCGCGAGCGTGACGCTCGAACGTGGCGTACAACGCTGGCGATACGCGCACCAGCGGGATATGAGCTTTCATATGTCAGTCATGTCCTCTCGCCGGCAAATCCGGCTGAATCTTGATGTGGCAGTTGCCGCTCAGTCTGCCGCAAGTATGTCGACGATGGCCTCAGCGATGCGCTTGCCCGCTTCGCGATAATCTTCGCGGGTAACCACCGTATCGCCAATCATTGAGTAGGGCGTCTCAATGCTGAGCGCCGGCATTTTGAAGCTCTCGGCACAGAAAATGCAGAATGTCGGGGTCTCCCAGCGGCTGGCATAATGCGCGACGCGGGCAAAGTTTGGCATAGCATAGCGCTCCGTAAGAGATGATTGTATGCCGCCAGCCCATTGTTGTGCCTGTCTGTGGATTTCAGGATATATCTGCTCATCAACCATAAATGCGTACATACCTTCAGCTTCGCAACCGCTGGGCGAGTGGTAATCGATGCCGAGTGCCGGTTTACAGCGGCGCGTCCAGCGAGCGACATCTCGCCCGATGACCTGTGTCTCATGTCGCATCGGACAAACGCCCCACGCGCGGTTGAGATCGTACGGAAAATTGTCTTTGCCATAATCGCCATTTTCAATGCCATCAATGTTGGAAAATGGCACCGCCCAGATAAGCGGGGCGTCATTGCCAGCAGCAGCCATATGGCGCAGAAAGCCGTCGAGGACCCATGTGCCAGTGACTTCTGCGGCATGTTGGCGAGCGACTATATAAATTCCCGGCCGCGTTCCATCCGGCTGGCCATAGTCATTGGCAAGCCGGAGAATCGGGCGGGCCTGCTGGCTGACGCCAATCGCGTCTACATGCCAGTATCCTCCCGTTTCTGCCACCAACGCATCCAGCTCAGGCTGGCCATAGGGGTAGCACCATGCGACATCAAGGTATGGCGCGGACGCCTGCACATCCCAGATACCATTCCAGCGTCCATCAGGCAGCGGCTGCTCAATGCCAGGCGCCAGCCGCTCCCAATCGCCACCAGCAGCACGAACAACCGGGCACATCAAGGCAGCGCTGTGGATTCCCAGCATATTCTGCGGATACTTGAGCACAAGTCGAATAGCAGGCGGCGTGTCGCCATCGTCTGTCCCGTCCCAGAGAATCCGGAACCGGAACCAGAGGCATTCCGGGCCGCCGTGCGGATCTGCCGCGAACGCAACTTCATATGCGGAGCCGCTCCTGGTAACATTAACGTCGCACACATTTCCGTAACGGCAATTCGCGTCTACGGTGATAGGCATCGCTGCAGCTCCCTATATTTATGAGTGTGCTACTCCAACGAGTTCGGCTATCGAGGCTTCGTCCTGAGACGTGAGATATTCGGCAAGTCCGTGGACGATTCCATCACCAACATTCGGATCGACGAAATTTGCAGTGCCAACCGCGATGGCAGAGGCTCCCGCCATGATGAATTCAAGCGCGTCGCCAGTGTCCATGATGCCGCCCATGCCGATAATCGGCACGTCAACTGCCTCGTAGACCTGCCAGACGCAGCGCAGCGCGACCGGCTTAATCGCAGGCCCCGAGAGGCCGCCTGTGATATTGCCGAGTACAGGTTTGCGGCGATTGACGTCAATCTTCATGCCAAGCAGCGTGTTGATGACACTGAGGGCATCGGAACCGGCCTCAACGGCGGGAACTGCGATGGCAGTGATGTCGGTGACATTCGGCGAGAGTTTGGTAATGAGCGGCAGATCGGTCTCCGCACGCACCGCAGCCACCAATTCACCAGTCATATCAGGACATGTGCCAAACGCCATGCCCTGCTTGACGTTGGGGCACGAAATATTGAGCTCCAGCGCCTGAACCATGCCGCATTCGGTAAACATGGCGGCGAGCTTCACATACTCTTCGACTGACTCGCCAGCCAGATTGACGATAATGGGCACGTCATATGGGGCGAGCGCCGGCAGTTTTTCGCAGATAATTGCCTCGGCGCCGGGATTCTGCAAACCGATCGCGTTGAGCATTCCCGCGGCAGTTTCGACAATTCGAGGCGGTGCATTTCCAGCCCGGGGCGCAAGTGTGGCGGCCTTGATGACGACCGCGCCCAGTGTCGATATGTCGAACAGATCGGCATATTCGACGCCGTAGCCAAAAGTGCCCGAGGCGGTCATGACCGGATTTTTCAGGGTGAGATCGCCGATAGAGACTGACAGATCGACAGGCAGATTACTCATTGAGAAGCGCCTCCCAATCGATCTGATCTGACGAGAATACAGGCCCGTCTTTGCATACCCGCAGATAGCCACCGCCAGCGGCCGGAATTGCGCAGCTAAGGCACGCGCCAATGCCGCAGCCCATTTTCTGTTCAAAAGAGCAATAGCACGGCACACCATTTTCACGCGCCATTGCAGCGATTGCAGCCATCATTGCGGCAGGGCCGCATGCGTAGACAATGCGAATTCCGCCGCGTTCAAACTGATCAGCCAGCGCATCGGAAACGAAACCTTTCCCGCCAGCGGTGCCATCATCAGTGCGCACGTAGAATTCGTCGCAACGGGCGGCAAATTCTGTCCAGCACACGAGCAGATCCTGCGTTTGTGCGCCAAAGAGACCGCGGATATAAGGTGGCGGGTCAAACGCCCGGAGCGCATCGGCAAAGCCGATGAGCGGAGCGACGCCAACCCCACCAGCGACGAGACATATGTCGCCTTTTTCGTCGCTGGCAGGAAGATTGAACGGTGTACCAAGGGGCCCGAGCAAGTCGATTGAGGCCCCGGCGGAGAGATTGGCGAGTATGCGCGTCCCACGCCCGGCGATGCGGACCAGCAGCCGGAGCTGCCCGTGGGCTTTGTCGACGAGCATAATTGAAATTGGCCGGCGCAGCAGCGGATCATGAGTCCCAGGCACTTTGAGGTGCACAAATTGCCCTGGCTGGGCGATGTGCGCGATCTCCGGCGCGGCAATTTTCATGACATAATGCCCCGGCGCGACCTCTTCATTGGACAGCAACTCACACGTGGCCGATACCATTGCCATCGTCTCCGTACGTTGATTCAGTTGTCCATCAATTTCTCAATGAAACCCTTCGCACTATCGACAAGTTCGTCGTGATATTCGACAACCGCGCTCTTGAGCGCATCTGGGACAAGCTCCTGGACGCATTGCGGAATCTCGCGGGCAATCATCTCGCGCAATGACCGCTGCTCGGGATTGTTGAGCAGGGATCTGACCGCTGACGGCATGTCGCGGCCAAGGTCGGCGATCGTCTCGCGCACCCAGACTTCAAGTGCCTCTTTAAGGCTTTTGCCGTCGAGCATCGCGTCCACAACTTTGCTTGTCTTTGCATGCGCGGCCATGATTTTCGCGCCGCGCTTTCTGGCCTCTTCTTCTGCCGAAGCGACCCGCGCAGTCAGGGCCTTGTGCATTTTGACAACGCTCGCAGGCCCGGTGCTTCCGAGGCTCTGCTGACGCGCGAGGCATTGTTCCGGTTCGCAGACCGAAGCGATAGCCTCGATGGAAAGGTGCTGATCGGATTCAGCCAGAATCCGCTGCACATCCTCATAGTCGTCAAGAGTTTTGTCTTCTGCGATCAGGCGTGCGACGAGGCTGCCGATGATCTCATGGCACGTGCGGAATGGCAGCCCGCGCTCTGCGACAAGATAATTCGCCAGCTCGGTGGCTGTCGCAAAATTGCGGCCGACGACCTCGCGCATATGGTCAGTTTTGAAGTCAACCGTTCTGACCATCGCGGTAATCGCGACGACCGTGCGCTCGACGAGGTTGAGGGCATGCCACAGTGGCGGCTTATCCTGCTGGAAATCGCGATTGTAGCCACTCGGGAGAGCTTTGAGAAGCGTGAGCATCTCCATCAGGCGACCGTATACCGCGCCAGTATTCCCGCGCGAAAGCTCTGCAATGCACGGATTCTTTTTCTGCGGCATAATCGAGCTGCCAGACGAATACGCATCATCGAGCTCAACCATCCGGTATTCGTAGGTTGAGAAGAGCACGAACTCCTCGGCAATCCGTGAAAGATTGCACATCAGCATCGCCAGCGCACTGAGCGTCTCGATAACCCAGTCGCGCGAGCTGATGATGTCAAGCGCGTGCTCGTGGCAACTGTCGAATCCAAGCAGCCGCGTAGTGAATTCGCGGTCGGTCGGGAAGCTCGTCCCGGCCAGCGCAGCGGCTCCGAGGGGATTCTGATTCACGATTTCATAGGCATTCGCGAGGCGCCGCTGGTCACGCGTGAACATCGAGACATAGGCAGTCAGCCAGAACGCCAGCGAAATCGGCTGGGCATGCTGGGTATGCGTATATCCGGGCATGACGGTGTTCTCATGGCCGTCCGCGCGCTCAAGCAGTGCCTTCTGCAGACCAGTCAAGGCATCCTGAATATCCAGAATGCGCGTGCGCAGATGCATTTTGGCGTCAGTAACGACCTGGTCATTGCGCGACCGCCCAGTGTGAAGCTTGCCGGCAAATTCTGGCCCGGCATCCTCGCGGAGGTAGGATTCGACGTTCATGTGAACGTCTTCCAGCTCGCGCTTGAGCGTAAAATCCCCGGCTTCGTGTTCAGTCTCGGTTTTGCGCAGGCCTTTGAGGATCTCGCGCAGATCGTCTTCGCCGATTATCTTACAGGCGGCGAGCATAATCGCATGGCCCTGGCTGCCCCAGATGTCTTCCGCAATCATAGGCGCATCTGCTTCAGTCGATTCGCTGTAATCAATGGCGATGTCAGCCAGGTCGGATGAAAAACGGCCGCCCCAGAGTTTTGTGGACTTCTTGCTTTCTTCGCTCATCGGAATACTTCCTAGTCTGATTTATATTCAACGGACTTCCTGAGTCATGCAAAACTTGCCTGGCACCACATTCGATGCCAGGCAAGCACAATTCTGCAGCGCCAATTGGAGCTTAGTCTTCCTGCAGACCCCGGTGGCCCAGAATGGAGTACTGGAAACCGTGGATTTTCGTGGCCGACCCACTGTCGCGCTGATCGAAGTTGGTCGTAGCGAGTGAGCGGAGCTCAGGCGCGAACAGACCGGTGTCGGATTCGCGGCCGACGATGTCAATGTTGCCCTTATAGAGCTGGACTTTGTACGTGCCATTGACAGCCCACTGGCTGCTGGTGATGAACGCTTCAGCGTCGGCCTTGACGGGATGATACCATCCACCGTGATAGACCATATAGCCCCAAAGCCGCTCCATCTCCGGCTTGAACTGGACCTGTTCTTTGGTGAGGCAGAGCTGCTCGAGGTCTTTGTGGACTGCAAGCAGGACTTTGGCTGCCGGGGCTTCGTAGACCTCGCGGGATTTGAGGCCGATGAGCCCGTCTTCAAACATGTCAATTTTGCCGATGCCATGTGCGCCAGCCAGATCGTTGAGATAGTGGACGATGTCGGCAATGCTCGTGCGACCATCAACATTGACCGGCAGGCCTTTCTCCCACTCCATTGTGATGGTGACGGGAGTGTCTTCGGCGTTCTCCGGATATTTGTACCACAGGAAGTCTTCCTGGGCGATCCGCATCTGCAGGTTGTCAACCTCACCGGAGCCGATTGAGCGGCACCACATGGTCAGGTCGTCGCCGATGCCGGCTTTGTAGGGCATGCCATAGTGCGCAGAGAGTTTCTTCTCTTCGTCGCGGGTCCAGTTGAAGTCGCGGACCGGGACGATGACTTTGAGGTCAGGAGCGAAAAGATTGAACACATTGTGCATGCGGTACTGGTCGTTGCCTTTGCCCGTGGAACCCTCAGCGATACCGTCGCAGCCATTGTCGCGTGCCCATTCGGCGACTTTGCGCGCGATAAGCTGACGGGTCATGGACGTGGCTACCGGGTAGCCCTCGTAGTTCGAGTTGGCCATGATCGCTTTGGTGATGAAGTCATTGGCGAACTCGTCGGTGGCTTCCATGCAGATCCACTCAACGCCGGCGATTGCGGCTTTGTCTTTGCACATCTGGATCTCTTCATCGCTGAGACCGACGTTGCAGGTCACGGCGATGACTTCTTCGGTGCCATAGTACTCGGGCAGAATTTTCAGAATCAGTGCCGAGTCCAGACCGCCAGAATAGGCAACAGCGACTTTCTTAGCCTGTTGCAGAGGAATAACATAATCTCCAACGTTTCCACACATTGTAAGTCCTCCTGTCTAATGACCTGCCACCGTTTGGCGGGTCGACTTTCCAAGTCGGGCCGACTATCAAAAGCTCTATATATCAGACCGCGAACATTTACCGTTCGGGCGTATATTCATTTTCGCAATACGCGCAGATGAGCCTGCCATCGGACTGCTCAAAATATGCAGGCGCAATATTTTCAACAGAGGTGATGCAACGCCCATTCCTGCATGGGCCCGGGCCGGATACAGCCTCTGCTTCTGCCACGGGCGCGATCACCCCCGCTTCGCTGTCGGCTTTGCGCGCCGCCACGCCAAGCCCCATGGGCTTTCTGCGCTCTGGCCCGAACTGCGGCAATCCAAGCAGCAGGCCCATCAGGGCCATGCGCACCGGAACACCACCAGCCGACTGCCGGAAATATGCAGATCGCGGGTCGCTGTCGACCGCCGCGTCGATTTCATCAACACGCGGCATGGGATGCAGAACCCGCATGGTATCTTTTGCGTTCTCCATGATTTCAGGCGTCAGTACATAGACTCCTTTGCATGCGAGATAATCTTCTTTGCACTCGAAGCGCTCCGCCTGAATGCGTGTCATATAGAGTACATCAAGCTCACCTATTGCGTCTTCGAGGCTGTCAGTTTCAACCGGGCGCGTCCCCGAAATTTCCTCAACAGCATCGAGATAGCGCTCTGGCATTGTGAGCTGTTCAGGAGCGATGCAGATGATCTCGGACCCATGATGGGCCATCACCGGTGCCAGCGAATGTACAGTGCGCCCGAATTTGAGATCGCCGCACAGGCCAACTTTGAGCCCCGAGAGTGTACCGAGTTCTCGCCGGATGCAGAAAAGATCCGTCAGCGTCTGTGTCGGATGCTCGCGGGTGCCATCGCCGGCATTGATAAACGGGATGTCAATTGCTTCGGCGGCGACTC
>CAYSRY010000070.1:0-13817 GCA_964433395.1 uncultured Armatimonadia bacterium
GCAAAGATGGCGATACACCACTGAGTGAAGCAGCACGCTCTGGCAGTCTCGAGGTCGCCAAGCTGCTGCTGGAACATGGGGCGGAAGTAGATGCATTCGACAGCGATGGCAATACACCGCTGCTCCTGGCAGCATGGTATGGCAAGTCTGAAGTAGCCAGACTGCTGATTGAAGACGGTGCAGATGTGAAGACAATCGACAAAGACAGCAGTACACCGCTGCACAGGGCTGCAAGCTCTGGCGAACTCGAGGTTGTGGAGCTGCTGCTTGAACACGGTGCGGATGTAAAGGCAACCAATAGTGACGGCATGACCCCGCTGCATTGGGCAGCGAGCTCTGGTAGTCTCGAGATAGCAAAGCTGCTCGTTAAGCATGGGGCGGATGTCAATGTGATCGACAAAGACGGCAGTACGCCGTTGAGCGAAGCGGCAGGGTATGGTTATCCCGAAGTTGTGAAACTTCTGCTGGCGCACGGTGCAGACATCAACGTGAAAGATAATAAAGGTTTTACAGCACTGCACTGGGCAGAAAGTGGCAATCATCAGGCAGCCGCGGAGCTTCTGCGGGAGCATGGGGCGAAGGAGTAGTGAACAACGTGTGTCTTTGCTATTGCGAGATAGAGTGAAGTTGTCACCTGCATTTCTCAAAGATTGGACGAGTCGGTTACAGATAGCACAGCGCGTTTTCCTGAACCATCCCAGAAAGTAACGCTGCCATCAAAGGCACAGACCAGCTGAATGTATTCGACGCAACACCCGTGGCTCCAAGCTGGAATGGGAGACATGCCATCATACTGTAGCAAGCAGGAGCTGATACTATGAGCACAGCATGGCTGAAGCGGGCTTGCGGCGGGGTTGGAACGGTTCTCTGGACGATAGCCAAGGCAATTTTGATGTCCCTTGTCATCTACAATGTGTATGGATTCGTCTGGCTGCTCGTAGGCTTCATTATGGAGCGGTCGATTAACGAAATTCTGATGCCGGTCACCCAGACCGAAATGGTTCCTCAAGCAGTGGCCGCTGCCATCACCAACCCCTTCTCGGTTGTTATCTGCTTCGTGGCATTTGGTTACCTCTGGCGCTCACCGAGGCCTTGGCTTCCAGCATCTGCCGCACTGATTGCGGTTCTGGGAATGGTGTATACGATCAATGAGGCGAAGAATGCACTGATTATGGTGAGATCAGTGGTGGGTCCTCCATTGCTTCAGGACACGGCTTTCTTCAGTCTGGCAACCAGAGTCCTGT
This sequence comes from uncultured Armatimonadia bacterium, assembly GCA_964433395.1. Lineage (GTDB taxonomy): Bacteria > Armatimonadota > Zipacnadia > Zipacnadales > UBA11051 > UBA11051. The sequence goes on from CAYSRY010000070.1 coordinate 1,245, forward strand.
GGCTGTCGGTGCCATTGGGCCCCCTCTCTGTGTTCATGGGACGGGCTCTATGGACGATGCGGCGGGACCGCTTGCGAGCTGTCGCCGACAAACCTGCGCGTTCTATCAGGAAAAATCTGTCCTGGCAGAAGTGGGGCATTCTTCTGGGGGTCTTTGTTCTGGCCGATGCATCGGTTTATATGGCTATGGTCAATGTCAGAAAAGAGATGGTAAATAAACCGCTGGACACAATGGAGTGGGTTCACCATCCGATAGCAGGAAGGCTGCTGATACGCAGCCATATAGACTTCAAAGAGAGAGAACGAGATGGCTGGACGGCATTGCACTATGCGGTGGGGGGCGACATTGATAATGTCGAGTTCGTGAAGCAACTGTTAGAGCTTGGCGCCAACGTGCAGGCAACGACCGCAGATGGTCGCACGCCCCTGCATGAAGCGGCAGCGAGCTTCACCGGCAATGTCGAAATGGTCAAGTTGCTTATAGAACGTGGCGCAGACATACATGCCAGAGACGCCAGAGGCTATACGCCAATGCACCGTGCAGCGGGAAATTGCAGTTGCAAAGCAGCAGTCGCTAAGCTGCTCATTGAACGTGGTGCCGACATACATGCAATCGCCACCAACGGCCGAACCCCTCTGCATGGGGCGGCGCAATGCGGCAATACTGCAACCACGAAGCTATTGCTGGATCTTGGTGCAGTCGTTGATGTCCGGGACAGCGAAAATCGCACGCCACTGCATGAAGCAGCGAAGGGTGGTTATGCCGCGACTGCAGAAGCTCTACTGGAGTGTGGCGCAGATGTAAATGCAAAAGACAACAATGGTTTCACTCCATTGCACGATGCGGCGGGGCTATACATCCGTGGCCCTGAAGTCGTTACGTTGCTCATCGAGCGGGGTGCAGATGTGAATGCGAAAGACAACAATGGTCACACTCCGCTGCAGCAGGCAGAAATAAGTAAGCAGCCCGAAGTCGCGGAGCTTCTGCGGGAGCACGGGGCGAAGGAGTAGAAGGGTGCGTCCTCCCCCCGGATTACGAGTTGACGTACTGCGAACAAAGTGTATACGAAAAACATAATGCAGGAAGGTAGAATGCAAGCGCGCTGCAAGCAGACACTGCCGACTGAGCGTGCATGCGTGGCAAAAGTTGCCCGTAGGAGTGAGCGTTATGCGCTCCGTATCCTACGGGCTTTTGTGCATTTTGCCGCGGGGTAATCAGCGGAGGAAATATCCCTTGCCAGTCGGGTTGGCGTCGGTAGTCAGGTCGATATCGAGTTTTCGCAGCCCATTTTCATCTCCAAGGCCGGGCTCATGCGTCAGGTGCATTTGTGACCCCTTGAGCAGATGAAGATGTTCGACGCCAGTTTTGGCCGCCGGATTTGTCGTCGCACTGATGCCCAACGCGACCAGTACTTCCTGTACATTCAGACTCGGCGAATCTGAGCCAAGGTAGTTGGCCTTGAGATTAGTGAGGCTCTGGATGATATTTTCGGGCAGCAGATGCATAGTGTCGGGAATGCCAGCGAGTTTTTTCACGGCATTTATCACACATGCCGACGCCGAATGAAACAGCGGTGAGTTTTTGCCCTTGGCAATAGATCCGTCCGGCAGCTGCAGCGCAGCCCCGCAGTAGAAGCCATCCTTGCCAACACCGCGTTTTTCGGCCTGCTCAGCAGCTTTGCGAGCAGGCTGAACGCACGGTCGATCAGTGGCGCAGACATCAAGGCGATCCATGAGACGCTCGGAGCGCTCTACAATCTGCCGCGAGCCGACGCCCTGTCGGAATTCGCGATAGTGGCGAAAGTAGCGGCGAATGACCTCCTGTTTTGACGCCTCGCAGACAACTTCGTCGTCAATGATCCCCCGACCAACACGGTTGACGCCCATGTCAGTGGGAGAGTGATAGATGGCAGTTTCGCCGTCGCCGCTGACACGCTCAAGCAACTTGCGCAGGATTGGGAAGCTCGCAATATCACGGTTGTAGTTGGTCGCGGAAACGTTGTATGCGCCGAGATGGAAGGGATCGACCATGACGATGTCGTCCAAGTCGACTGTGGCGGCCTCGTACGCGATATTGACCGGATGATCAACCGCGAGATCCCATATGGGGAAAGTTTCGAATTTGGCATACCCGGCGCTGTTGCCTTTGAGCGTATCCTGATAGAGCTGCGAGAGGCACGTCGCCATCTTACCGCTTCCGGGGCCAGTGCCAGTGACGACAACGATTGGCGCGCTGGTTTCTATGTATGGGTTGCGGCCGAAACCGTCGGCCGAGCAGATGAGATCGACGTCGCCGGGATAATCGGGAATGTCATGGAGAGTGTACGTCTGGATGTCGCGGCTTTCGAGGCGCTGGCGCAGGCGGTCGACGGACGTCTCGCCGTGGTAGCGCGTGAATACAACAGCCGAAGTATTGATGCCCTCAGCCCGCAGGTCGTCAATGGATTTGAGTGTGGCGAGATCGTATGTAATACCAAAATCGCCTCGGATCCTCCCCTGCTCAATGTCGCCGGAGAAGACGCAGAGGATAACCTCGATCTGGTCACTCATATCCTGCAGCATCCGAAGTTTTACATTCGGATCGTATCCAGGGAGAACGCGTGCCGCATGGTAATCCCATGTGAGTTTGCCGCCAAATTCGAGGTACAGCTTGCCCTCAAAGCGGTCCACACGCTCCAGAATTGCTTGTTTTTGCTCAGCCAGATATTCGTCGTTATCAAAACCAATGGAATTCATAGACCTGGCGGACTCTTCCCAGAAGTATTCAGCGCAGGCTTGCCTGCGCTGATGCTTGCTACAGTCTGACTTTCACGCCGCGGTCGGCGAGATATTCTTTGACCTGCCGTACGGTGAATTTACCAAAATGGAAGACTGAAGCGGCAAGCAGTGCTGCTGCCTTGCCTGCGGTGGCCGCCTGGTAAAAGTGTTCAAGCTCTCCGGCCCCGCCCGAAGCGATAACCGGGAGCTCCGACGCAAAGCCGCATCCGAGCGTCAGTGGTATATCATAGCCGTTCTTGGCACCGTCAGTTTCCATGCTGGTCGTCAGTATTTTGCCAGCTCCGAGGTCGGCGCATTGAGCAGCCCATTTGAAAGCATCGAGATCCATAGTCCTTGTGCCGCCATATGTCACGACGCCATAGCCCGATGCTACCCCGGGATTGCGGCGTGCATCGATGGCGACAATGATTTTGTCACTGCCGAATCTGTCAGCAGCTTCGGTGATAAGCGCAGGTCGCTTAATAGCTGCTGTATTAACCGTGCACGCACTGACTCCACTATCAAAGAGCGCTTGTATGTCGGCAGTGGTCGAGATGCCCCCCCCAACGATGAGCGGGACGGAAATTGCTTCGCACACACGCCTGACAAGATCAAGCGTGGTAGCACGATTTTCAACAGTTGCGGTAATGTCGAAGAATGTGATTGCGTCAGCTCCGCTTTCGTCATAGGCGGCAGCAGCTTCTACGGGGTCAGCGGCGTCGACAAGGTCAACGAAGTGGACCCCTTTAACCACTCTCCCATCTTTTACGTCGAGGCATGGAATTATGCGGCAGTAGTCTGGCATTGCAACTCCTCCAGTTCAGCACACTGCAGTGGCAGATAGATATGATGAATGCGAAAATCATGCAAGGTCAATTTCAATAGACAGATCATCATCGAGATCCAGATCGTCATCGTATTTGTCGCCAGCCTGAGGCAATGCTGCGGCTGGCGTCGTTATTGCAGTACCAGTATTGCCCGCGTGTTCTGACATTTCGGGTTCCGGCGGAATATCATCAGGCGCGATCTCATCGCTGTCACCCTCAGAGCAGTGTTCGGCCTGCGGTGCACCCTCGTCAGTGAGAAATGCGGTATCTTCCGGTTCGATTATGAGCTCTGGCAGCTTCTCCGGAGTTTTGAGCACAATGATGCGTGTTTTGAGCTGTTCGATTTCGGCCATGAGAGCGTCGATCTGGTCACAATCCCCGGTAATCGCAGCGTTCCGCACACGGTCGATCGTGTGGAGGCCATAGACTTTTTCCCCAATCATAATGAGAAGGCGCCTGCGGTCTCTTTGTCGCCTCCGAATGCCGCTGCGGAGGCGCTGTATCTGGGAGGCGCGCCTGATGGCATCCCCGAGACGTACAAATCCGCGGCCCACCGCACGTAAGAAATTGCGGACCGGACTTTCGGCTGGATTATCGGCAGACATTTGAATTCTCCTGTTCGTATTGGGCAGCCTGCAAACACAGAGGCTCCATTTTATCTATCGGGCCATTACTTTCGTCGCCTGAAGCTCATCAATTGGAGGATACTACAGGCGGCAGCGCCAGTCATCCTTCGATTCGGTATGCGCCCCTGTCGTGCAGGCCACTGATGCCCTCCCACAGGATGTCGCTTCTGAGATCGAAATGTACCGGCGTGACGGAAATGCAATTGCGCTGGATAGCATTTATGTCAGTGCCGAGTTCAGAGTCTGAATCGGTTGGCGTGCCGGCGATCCAGTAATACGGACGGCCTCCGGGATCGTCACGTCTGTTGACGACTTCAGTGTATTTACGGCGTCCAAGCCGGGTAATCTCGATACCCGCAATTTTGTCTGCAGGAACATTGGGCAGATTGACATTGAGCACAGTGCATGGCGGCAGCGGATGAGCGGCGAGCTGCGTGACGAGTTTTGGCGCCAGATCAGCGGCGACTTCAAAATGGACATCTCGCTCTGCGCACACTGAAATTGCTATCCCTGGGACGTCGTGCAATGCACCTTCGCAGGCCGCGCCGACGGTCCCGGAGTAGAAGACGGCCTCGCCAAGATTAGCGCCAGCGTTGATGCCCGAAACGACGAAATCAAATTCCGGCAGATCACCGCGGGTTGACAATACGACGCAATCGACCGGGGTGCCACTGCATGTGAATGCAGTGATGTCGGGGCCGAGATTGACTTCGGTCATACGCAGCGGTTTGTGGAGCGTGATGCTGTGGCTGACCGCGCTCTGTTGGGATTCGGGTGCGATTACATAGACTTCGGCAACCTGTTTGAGCTTTGCAGCAAGTATTGGCAGCCCGGGTGCGAGGATGCCGTCATCGTTGGTGACAAGTACTCTCATTGATACCCCCGTGGCAAAGGAAGATGTCTGTATTACAGTCTGGCGATGGCGACACGCTGGACGCCAGAGATTTTGGTGATGGACAGGAGAACCTGATCGGAAATCGCATCCTCAACACGCACTGCCATGAAGCCGACGCCGTCAAATATCTCGGGCGCGACCTGTATACCTGAAATATTGATTCCAGCATTGCCGAGCACAGCTCCGAGTGAACCGACAAAGCCGGGCTTGCCTGCCAATGCGTTCCATATCAGAACGAGTGTACCCTGTGGGACAATTTCGAAACGGTATCCATCGAGCGAAACGATGCGCCCGCCGGAAGAATCGAGCAGTGCGCCTCCGAGTGAGAGTTCACCGGCGGAGCTTTCAACGCGGATCTCTATCAGATGCGAATACCCGGTATTGGATTGAATTTTCGACCGAGTGAGTTCAATTCCTCTTTCGCTGGCGAGACTCATGGCATTAATGACATTGAGCTGGGCATCGACAGCACCTTCGAGGAGCGTTGCCAGTGTCTGGCCGACAATGTAGTCCCGCGGTGCCGCGTCGAGGTCGTCGCTGGTGGCGACAGAGACAGCTTTGAGCGGCCCTGCAGTGAGGGCGCGGGCCATGCGGGCAATGCCCGTGACCAGCGTGAGGTAGGGCTCGATAATGTTGCGTTCGGAATCTGAGAGGCGTGGAGTGTTAATCGGCCATGCTGGCAGATGTCCCTGCAAAACAGCGGCGACCTGCTGGGCGACGTCAACGGCAACGCCTGTCTGCGCTTCGAAAGTGGATGCGCCGACATGCGGAGTGGCGATGACATTTGGCAATGCGATGAGCTCGGAATTGGAGGGGGGCTCGTCGGCGAAAACGTCGAGTGCGGCTGCAGCAAGTGGCCCGTCGCGCAGTACATCAAGCAGCGCAGCCTCATCGACGAGGCCACCTCGCGCGCAATTTATGAGGACAGAGCCGGGCTTCATGGAAGAAAGGAGCGCGGCATTTGCAAGCTGGACAGTGTCGGGAGTGAGGGCGCAATGCAGGGTCAGAAAATCGATCTGTGCTGCAAGCTCTGGGAGGGACGAGATGATTTTGGCCCCGATTTCGGCGGCTCTGGATTCGGTGATGAACGGGTCGAATGCAAGGACCTCCATGCCGAATGCAACAGCCCTGCGGGTGACTTCCGCGCCGATTTTGCCGAGGCCGACCACGCCGAGCGTTTTGCCGAAAAGCTGGTGGCCCATAAAAAGCTTGCGCTCCCAACGGCCAGCTCTCATGGAAGCGGCGGCCTGCGGAACATGGCGCGCAGCCGCGAGCATCATCGCGAATGTATGCTCAGTGGCGGCCAGCGTGTTGCCCCACGGAGAGTTGACGACGATGACTCCACAGCGGGTGGCTGCGGGGACGTCGATATTGTCGACGCCGACGCCGGCGCGGGCGATAATGCGGAGCCGTGTCGCGGCTTCGATGACAGGCGCAGTGATGCGCGTGCCGCTTCGTACGACTATGGCATCAACGCCTGAGGCAGCGTGAATGAGCTCATCTTCGCTGAGGCCGGGCGAGACAATGACTTCGCCAGCTTTGCGCAGGATTTCGAGCCCCTCTTCGGCGAGCAGATCGCAGACCAGTATTCGCGGCATCACTATTCTCCTGGAGTGTAAGGCTGGTATGTCTGGTATGCGTGGCGCGCCGCGTCGGCGGCAGAGGCCGCATCGGCCGGGAAATCCATTTGGGTGAGTGCCTCGGCGACCGCGGTGATAGTGCGGGCGAGATCGTCGATTGTGCATGTGCCGAGATGGCCGATGCGGAAGATTTTGCCTTTGAGCGCGTCCTGCCCGCCGGATATGAGGATATTCGCACCATCGCGTACATGGGCGACGAGCTGTGAGGAGTCGAGCCCCTCGGGCATTTTCACGGCGGTGACGATGACGCTTGCGCGGGCCGGATCGGCAGGCAGAATGGCGAGGCCCATTGAGGCGATACCAGCACGACAGGCTGCTGCGAGACGCTCGTGGTGTGCGAAGACATTTGGCAGCCCCTCTTCGTGGAGCATGCGGAGCGCTTCGCACAGGCCGAATATCAAGTTGACTGCAGGCGTGTATGGTGTCTGGCCCTTCTGGAGAGACTTGAGGGCTTTTGGAAGATCGAAATAGTATCGCGGGCACGTTGAGCGGTTAGCGCGCTCAATGGCTGCTTCGCTGAGGGCGACGAACGCGAGCCCCGGCGGAAGCATGAGTGCTTTCTGGGAGCCAGTAATGACCGCGCCGAGTCTCGCAGCGTCCATGTCAACGGGGGCGCCTCCGGCGATGCTGACAGCGTCTACAATTGAGAGAACGTCCGCATCTGCGGCAACAGTTCCGAGCGCGCGGATGTCCTGCTGGACGCCGGTGGAAGTTTCGTTATAGACGATGCTGACGGCGTCGAAATGGTCGGCAGCCAGGCGCTGTCTGAGCTGGTCGGGATCAGCGGCCAGCCCGTCGAGGCAATCCCACCACGCGACGTCGATGCCATATGCGGCGGCGATTTCGCCCATGCGTTCGCCGAATTTGCCAGTGCGAATGGCAAGCAGGCGCTGGCCGGGGCTGAGAATGTTGGCGACCGCGGCCTCGACAGCGCCAGTGCCTGAGGCGGCCAGCGTAATGACAGGTTGCGCGGTGCCGAGGACTTTCTGGAGTCCCTCGGTGCATTCGGCGAGAATGTCGGCGAATTCGGCCCCGCGGTGGAAGATGCAGGGCTTTGCGATTGCCTGCAGGACTCGGTCGGGAACGTTTGTTGGCCCTGGTATCATGAGCAGCGGTATGGAATCAGACATGGGCAGGAACTACCACCTGATCAACGCACTGGCCTCCCGGTTCAACGGAGGTACCAGTGGCGATAATTGAACGTTCAATGTGCGCTCCGGCTCCGACTGATACGCCGGGCCAGAGAATGGAATCGATGATTGTGCAATTTTCAGCAATGCGGCAGCCGCAGCCGATTGTGACATGTGGCCCGATTTTGCACCCGGCAGCTATGGAGACATCATCGTCAATGTCGGAGGGTGCGGTGAACTGGACCTCAAACCGGGCTGTTGTTTCTGGGACATTTGGCGCAGCCCATTTGACGGCGCCGGCGAGGAGGCTCCTGTGAGTATCAAAATATGTTTCGATACGGCCAACGTCTGACCAGTAGCCATCGTCAGCGGGTAGATGCCCATAGAGCAACGCACCGGATTTTTTGAGGCCTGGAAATAAATCTTTTTCGCTTGAATATGAGCGGCCAGCCGGGATGGCGTCAAGGATCGCCGGATCCATCGCATAGAAGCCGGAGTTGACGGTGTTGCGGCCAGTTTCGTCGAACGCGACTTTTTCCTTGAACTGGAGCACACGGCCGGATTCGTCACATTGTATCAAGCCATATGGTGAGATGTCATCCACGCGACGCAGGCAGAACGTAATATCAGCCTGGCGGTCGATATGGTCGCGGGCCATTGCAGAGAGATCGACGTCATAGACAATGTCTCCGTTGCAGGCGAAAAATGGCCCGTCGATGAGATCGGCGCAGTTTTTGATGGCCCCGGCAGTGTCGAGCCGCTCTTTTTCGGTGACATAGTGGAGGCGCACGCCCCACTGTGAACCGTCGCCGAGCATGCGCTGTATCTGGCCGCCCTCGTAGGAAATTGCCATGAAGAGATCAGTCACGCCGTGGCGGGCGAAAAGCTCAATTTCATAGGCAATCAGCGGTCGATTGAGCAGAGGCAACAGAGCCTTCGGGCGCAGATATGTGAGCGGGCGCAGCCGCGTGCCAAGACCACCGATAAGCAGAACAGCCTGTTTGATTGGTGATGCCATGCGAAACACCTCACGGGATTACGTGAGTCGTTGATGGAGCATATGTTACGTATGGTGTCTGGAGCAGTATGTCAGTTGTCGCAGATCGCGGTTACTGTGATGTGGCGAGAAGCTCTTGGCCCGTCGAGTTCGACAAACAGGATGCGCTGCCATGTGCCGAGGACGATTTTGCCCGCCTGGACCGGAAGCGTGACGCTGTTGCCGATGACTGATGCGGCAAGATGTGCGTTGGCGTTATTGTCGATGCGGTCATGTTTCCAACGCAGTGATGCCGCAATGCCATAAAGCATATCGAGTGTGTCCTGGAGCAGGCCAGCTTCGTTCTCGTTCACGTAGAGAGCGCATGTGCAGTGAGCGACAGAGACACAGACTATGCCATCCTGAATTCTGGATTCCCGCACAGCGTCGGCGACCTGGTCCGAGATGTCGATAATCTGTCTGCTCTGATCAGTAGCGACTACGAAGTTTGCAGAAGACACTGGCAACAGCCTCCACTCTATGCGTTACTGGGTCGGGCGTACGGCAACAATGCGCAGCTGTATGCCAGTGCGCCCGTTGTACTCATTGAACTCAGGCGTATATGCAATGTCGATGCGCACTCCGCGTTCGAGCCACTCAGTTTCATCACCCATGCGGAAGCCGATGCAGTCGACGACCCTGTGGCCTTCGCCGATGAGGAGCTTGAGATGCGCGCCTTCGGAGCCGACGGCACGAACATCAGCGACTTCGACTGCCGAGCACATAAGGACAGGCTCGGGATTGCCATGACCGAACGGCCCCATTTCACGCACGGCCTGAACAAGCTCCGCGTCAATCTCTTCGATGTCGATTTCCGCGTCGATGTCGACTGTCGAGAGAAGATGTCGCGGCTGGAGTGTTTCGCGGCCAATTTCATTGAGACGCTGACGGAAAGCATCAAAGTTTTCGGCTGCAACAGTGAAGCCTCCCGCAAGCTCGTGACCGCCGAAGCGAAGCAGCAGATCAGAGCAGGACTGGAGCGCGGCGGCGATGTTGAAGCCATTGATGCTACGGGCGGAACCGCGGAATGTGTCATCTTCGCGGCACGCGATGAATGCCGGCCTGTGGAAACGGTCGACGACTTTTGATGCAACAATACCGACGACGCCAATATGCCAGTCTTCGCCCCCAACACATACTACGGGCTCATCGTCAAGTTCGACTTCGCATGATATTCTGGCGAGAGCGTCGCAGAAGATTCGCTCCTGAATGCGCTGTCTTTCGCGGTTGAGGCCTTCGAGTTTGACGGCAAGCTGCATTGCCTCGTCGTCATCTTCGCATATCAGCAGATCCACGGCGTCGGTAGCATCGGCCATGCGGCCGACGGCGTTGAGACGCGGCGCGAGTCGGAAGCCGACATCCTGGCTTGTAATTTGTCCATTCACGCCGCAGATGTCAAGGAGCGCGCGCAACCCGACTTTCTGGGTATTGGGAAGCAGTTGGAGGCCATATTTGACCATGATGCGGTTGTCGCCGGTGAGATCTGCGACGTCCGCGATGGTGCCGATTGCGACAAGGTCAAAGAACGCGCGCTGCACCGATGCGCGCGGCATGTCGAGTAACTCGCACACAGCCTCAGCAACGCGGCATGCGAGGCCAACAGCGGCATATTCAGAAAATGGGGCAGTCGAGTCACTACGCTTCGGGTCGACAACGAGCGTGTCAGGGATCTGCGGCCCCGGCTCGTGATGGTCAACGACGATAACGTCGATGCCTTTTTGCTTGGCCAGCTCGATGACATCGATGTCGGAGATGCCACAGTCAACGGCAATGATGAGGCCGATATTATGCTCAACTGCGCGATCTACAGCACTGGGATTGAGGCCATAGCGGTCGTGAAGCCTGTGTGGGATGAAGTATGAGACATTGGCCCCAAGTTTGTCGAGAAACCGCACCAACAGGGCGGTGGAAGTAATTCCGTCGGCGTCATAATCGCCATGTATGAGGATGCCTTCGCCATTGCCGGCAGCAAGCGCGATACGTTCTGCGGCGGCCCGCATGTCGGGAAGTGAAAACGGATCGGCAAGGCTGTTGAGTGATGGGCACATGTGTGCTTGTATGCGTTGCGGCGTATCGATACCACGTGCCCGCAATATCGCGGCCACAATCGAATTGACCCCTGCGTCACATGCAAGCTGCATTTCGACTCCATGGTCGCGGGGCTTGATATTCCAGACAGTCTGTTCGTAGAGAGGCATACCATCGTCCTAATCTGCGTCCAATCTTATTATTATCTCATATAATATCACAAAGCCGAAACGGCTGCACGGCAGTGTGGAGGCGAAGAAACGGGCAGATTACAGTGTAATCTGCCCGTTGGGAATCAGCGCGGCGGTTTTTGGGGCACTTATGCGCCTGGCGGGGCATCCGGGAGCGATGACCAGCTCAGGCCAAGACTGTAGAAAGCGTCGGATACCTCGCCGAGATACTGGATGACTTCGGCGGGCTGGAACGAAGGATCTGTGGCGAGAATCGCGTCGCGTTTGGAGTCAATTTGCTCCTGGGTGAGGCCAATTTCCCGCGCAGTGGTGAGATCGATAGAGGAGAAACCGGTTCGGGCAAACTCGGCCTGAAATGTGGCAAATGAATCAGCAGGTATCGGGACGGAATCGTAGCCTGCCTCGACGAGTGCTGTTGAGAGGTCATCGACAGCATATGCGACCTCGATCATCTGCAGACCAGCCTGACGCTTGTAGCCGACCAGCCACTGGGCCTGTTGCTCTGTCCACTGCGCATCTTCAGCCTGCATTGCGCCGCCGAGACGATCGAGGGTAATAACGCCAGCCTTGAGGGTTGCGTTGAGGCCATTGAGGGCGTTCAGAATGCGGTTGATGGCAGCAGTGTGCGCAGGTGAAACGCCTGCATCGAAGACAGGCATCGTGATAGTGGATGGGACTGCATGCTCATCGAAATCCGGCCGTGGCGGATCGCCGCCGAGTGCCTGTGAGATAGTGCGGGCAGATGAGAACGTCCACTTGAAGAAGCTGTTGAGGCCAGTGTCGGGAATGACGCTTCCTGCTTTTGATGCGATGGTGCCGGCGGGGTCAGTGACAAAATTGACGAGGTCATTTGCGGTACCGATGTAGTCGATGGCTTTTTCGGCCTTGTTGAGGATTTCCTTGCCGTGGCGCCCCTCGGGCCTGTTGTCGCCATCGTCATCCTCGTCTTCGTCGTCTTCTTCCCGTGGGCGTGGATCGGGTTTGAAATCCGGTAGCTCGCATGATGGCCTGCCCGATGTGGAGAGACGCTGGCGGCCAGTGCTTCCGGGCATCGCCGTGCCACTGCCGGGCTTGAAGTCAGGAATGTCGCCGGTAAGGCTCTGCATAATCTGCATGGTCATGTTCTGGCCAGTGAACGGAGAGAGAAAAGCCTGGGCGAGACGTGTGCCCTGGAGTGGTTGGCGGGAGATTGCGCTGTTGCGCATCATGGCATCGGCGGAGAATGCCCATGCGCGTTTGAGCATCATGGGCATTTCCGTGACCCATGAAACAGATGATCCGCCGATGATATCAGAGATGCCGCGTTCGAGACTGGCGAGATTGACGGACGTGGCAAACGCTTCGTTGGAGCTGGCATTCAGTTGACCGGCAGGCTCTGAGAGTTCGCGGAAATGGTCGAATGACCATTGCTGGCGGTCGCTGGCATCTGCGTAGATGGCGGCGG
>CAYSRY010000071.1:0-8475 GCA_964433395.1 uncultured Armatimonadia bacterium
CCGAGTCGTATTCGTCTGCACCCGCGAATGCAGATAGGAACCCAGCAGCAGGAACACTCCTGCTGCAAGCCCCGTAAACGCAATAGCAATTCTCCAGCGCAATGAAATCTTCATCTCTCACCAACAAACTTATACCCGACACCACGAACGGTCACCAGACGCTCGGGGGTCGCAGGGGTCGCCTCGATTTTTTTCCTCACCCACCGGACATGAACATCCACAGTTCTGGCATCAACATACTCGCTGTCGCCCCAAACCGCTTTCAGTATATCATCTCGGCTGCGCACGCGGCCGGCGTGCCCCATGAGGTACGCCAAAAGATCGAACTCTCTTGGCGACAACTCCACCCCCTGCCCGTCTACGAGCACTTCATGCCGTTCGGTATCAAGCACAATTCCCCCAGCGGACATCGTAGGCCGCACTTCGACATCACTGCTGCCTGCACGGCGTAAAACTGCACGCACACGCGCCATGAGTTCCCGCATGCTGAAAGGTTTTGCCACGTAATCATCCGCGCCCATTTCGAGCCCCGCGACACGGTCCGCCTCATCCACTCGCGCCGTCAACATGATAATTGGCACTCCACGCGTACGCTTGAATGCGCCAAGCAGTTCCCAGCCACTGATACCAGGCAGCATCAGATCCAGTATCACGAGGTCCGGATGCCACTGCTCAAAAATATCAAGCGCTGATTTGCCCTCCGCAGCTGTTCGCGCCTCGAAGCCCTCATGTTCCAGTGCATAGGCGACGCCATCTGCTACACTGCGCTCATCCTCAACAATCAATATCTTCTGCGACATGCTGCTCCGTTCCTTACTCGTCAAATACCTCGACATGATGGCACGTGACCACACCAACGTCATACTTTTTCGTCCGCCAAGAGGACTTTTCCTCTGATAGTTCAATACAACAAAAGCCAATTTCACCTAACACTATCACGCAACGTGCCCAGAAGATGTTAAACTTAGATTAAGCTGGGGCTGCAACTCGCGTTCACAGCGCCCACAGTGACCCGTAATCCAATCGCCCGTCCCATCCAGTGACACTGTCATAACCTGCGCGGCTGAATGCCACCGCGCCAAAAGGAGTTTTCGAATTGGAACGACGTAGACACGACATTATCATCCGAACCACGATCATGCTCGCAGCCGTAGTCATCACATCCCTGGCGATGGCTGCCAAGCCCATCACGCTCGTTGGCAATCATTTCTCAGTGCAGTGGGACGGAATCCATGATGCCCAATTAGCTCAGGTCTCTGGCACTGATATCCTCGGCCAATTTGAGTTACTCCCAGCAAGTCCCACAACATTCGGCCAGATCCGCATCACCGATGGCCAACACGTCTGGATTTCAGGCGGCGAAGCCCCATCGGAGAATCTCCACATCGGCGCTGAGGGTGACATACGTACTCTCACATTTTCTTCACGCTTGCGTGCCGAAGATAACTCCATCGGACCATGGATATTCGACCAGACATTCTACGTATATCCCGAAGGCGCGGTATTCTGTGATTTCACTCTCACGCTTGCACAGGATTCCGAACCCATTACCATCACTGACTGCACGCTCTCATTCCCCATCCAGAGCAACAGCTTCAGCAAATTCCGCTGGTTCTGGAAACACGACTGGCGCGGCGACCTATACCTTGACCGCGAAAAAGCACACCACGAAGACGGCTATCTCCGCGTGATGGGCGCAAGTATCGCTCGTGCGAACTCCGATCGTGCGAACTCCGTTCGCCCGCAGATCGGCTATACCAACCATTTTGAAATCTGCCTCGAGAAAAAATCCGCATTCGGCGACGCCGACGTTACCACCATGGCCACCGATGCCACAACCGAGACAGACGGCGTAAAAACATTTTCATGGACGCTTTACCATGGCGAGCCATTCACCATCAGCCCCGGCTACTCATATAACAACCGCTGGGGATTGGCCCTCACTGGCGCACGCACAAATGACGACGCCATTGGCCAGCGTATCTGCCACTGGCAAGAGGGCAATTCCGGCCTGATGACATACCCCTCCGATTCAGCCGTTCAGGCAATGGCAGACTGCGGCGTCTCAGTCTGCGTCCTCCATCTCTACTGGAAAACGCCCGCATGGGGACGCGATTTCACCGCATACGACGAGGCTGAAATGGCCCGCTGGGTCGACGCATGTCACAAAAACGGCATCAAATGCATCCTCTACACAGTACCTATCGACAAGCCAGGCATCAACGGGATCAATCACGAAGGCTACGACCGCTACAAATGCGACGGACTCTACTTCGATTTCGCCAGCACCCATTTCCGCGCTACACGCGAAGGCGCCGATATGGCCTACTATGCGGGTCGCGAATTTCCGGCAATGGATTTTGTCAATCTGACCCGCCACTACCGCGATGTCGTCGGCGACCGCGGTATTATGATTGCGCACGCGGGAGGTGCTGCTCCTGACGCGTTCTACTGTCTCAACATGAACGCATATCTGCCCGGCGAAGCAGGCGAACAAGGCAGTCTGGTCGGCGCAGACCTCGACCCTGTCTACTATCACTCAGGCCTCCAATACGCAGCCTGCCACCCGTGGTGTGAATACGAACACTTCCAGAATCCCGAAGCCGTCGCCAATTTCGCCGCCATCGGAGCTTTTCCACACGTGCTCTTTGGCCGCGGCACGCATCAGGACAACAATTACCACCGCTCAATCTATGTGCCTGCGCGCTTCGCACTCCCCTACTGGCAGATGCTGCGTTGCATACCGATGGATCGGGACACTACCATGTACAACGAACTGACTGGCGAAGCGGCCACCTGCAATTTGCCCAATTCACATTGCGTGGTCTACCGCAGGGCTGCAGATCAGATGCTTGTCATCGTCAGCAACCTCGGCGATTCCGGCAATGGACAGATTACGCTCGATAAAAAACTGCTTCAGCCGGCCGGGGACCTCAATTTGTATCGCATCAGCGGGACAGACATAGCAAGAATGCGGATCAAAGACCTTGGCACGTGGAATGGCGCCACAATGGCGACAGGGTTTCTCAAACACCGCCAGTACGCGGCATTCCTTCTCGCCGGCCCTGCAAAAAAAGCCGAAGCGAAGAAGACGCTCGCCGACATCCGCAAGCTCGTTGCCATGTTTAATGATGACGTCGCACCCGGTCCGGTCTCTGACCTGACTGCAATTCCAGTTGCATCAGGCATGCGCATCTCATGGCAACCGGCCACTGACAACAGCCACATCATTGAATACCGTCTCTACCGAACAGGGCCTGATGGAACTCGTACGCATGTTGCAAATGTTGAAGAGACCACGACATACAACGACTACACTGCGCCCCCCGCCGCTGACATTCTCTACGAGGTCACAGCGATCGATGTCGCCGAAAACGAGGGGCCAGCACAGAGCGTCAAAACTGCCTCACCTGCGCCAGATGTCATCGCCATAAGCGCACCTGACACCAATCTCATGCAGCCGTTCAAAAGCCGCTGGGAGATTGGAAACAGTTGGTACAGCCGCGCACTCATCCGCCAACCTGCACAGCCTGAGGGCATTTCGCACAAAACAGGCCCTCTCAAGGCCCGCTTCGTCCGCGCCTACTTCACTGGTGGCCTTGGTACTGCTGGATGCGCCCATGTCATCGAAATGCAGGCGCGCGACGCGAATGGCAATGCAATTGCACCTGTCGCCACGATGAGCAGTGGTGATGACCCCGGACATCCCGCAACTGACATCATGGACGGCATCACTGATCAGACCAGAAACGGCTGGTGGTCCGATCGTACACAGCGTTTCCCGGTTTGGGTCGGCCTCGATTTTGGCGTCTCCAAATCTCTGAATGAAGTCTGGCTCCAGACATACTCTGATGGCGCTCGCTACTATGACTATGCAATCGAGATCTCCGAAGACGCGCAGGAATGGCGAGCTGTCACGGCTACGGAGCTCGACGAGCCTCTGGCACGCTCGTTCTGCGATGTTGATTTCTCTGATGGCGAAATCGGCGTCACAACGTTCGACACTCCCCCTTCCCGCACCGGCGGAGGAATTCTGTTCCGCTGCCCAGACGACAACAACGGCTATGCTCTGTATCTGGACGATAATTGGGATGGAGCATTCTGCGTCGGCAAGCTCATCGACGGCAAACTGCAGAAAATGAAAGCATTCTTCTTCCCATACACAAACCACCACCCCATCCCTCACCGTCTCCGCGTCATTACAGAAGGCACGCACATCACGTGCTTCTGCGACGAGGTCAAGGTCTTCGACTTCGAAGATGACACATTCAGCAAAGGCAAGGTAGGCGTGTTCACATATACTGCACAAACCCTGCATCTCAACAATCTCACCATCTCAACGGCACAGACACCATAGCCTCAGATTCATAAAAACATACACAAACACAGAAGCGCTGCGGACAATAAAAGCCCGCAGCGCTTCATCTATGCGTAAACTGCAAAATACTTCCCCCGGAATCCACGGAGACGCATTTCTGAAATTCCAGGCAGTGGCAAAACAGCTCGCTCTATTTCACTGATATATTTTTCGGCAGCAAAGCCGGGTGATACTTCTGGAACCAGTCCACTGTCGCCTCATAGCAGTCGGCCAGCAAAATCAGCCCATGTGGCGCATGACTCTCCAGTATCTCATAAACTCCATTTTCCCGACATTCATCCACTAAGTCACAAAAATTGTATGACGCTGTCAGTAACCCCTGCCACTCTCGCCCCACAACGTCGCGAACATCATCATAAGTGTGCTTGGTGCCCCATCGCACAAATGCGGCGTGATTGGCAGCAGTCACTACTATGTCTTCCAGCATCGCCATCGCATCTGCTGCAATAATAGCTCGCTGTGACATCGGACGTGTCCGCTCGGCGGCAAGAGAAAGAGACCGGTGAATCATCCGCCAGGCTATGCGAATTTCGCTGGGAATTCTCATCACCCGTTCCCGCGAATTCGCGTCTGCCACACTCGCCTGAAGCCACACCGCCAGTTTCGCGGCAAATGCCGATTTAGCCGCGTCATCCCACTCTTTATCCCATTTCCGGAAATTGCGATCTTCCATGTACGGCCTCCTTCAGGTCTCGTGCCCACACCAGAATCCTCCGCTGCGTCCACACAGGCCCGAACCCTCACATGGATTCAACGTCGCTTTTCCTGACCATTACACGCGGCAATCCTCCACCGCATGTCTGTGCCTCCCTGCACAGTTCTCCAACATAGCATTGTTGCCAACTGTTTCACGAAACTGCAGGTACTGTCACTGCAGAACGCGAAGACTTCTCCCTGACAGTCAACACACTATTCCATTGCTACTCTACGTACAAATTCGCGATATGTTGAACTTATCCTTTACACATTTGCAGTTCCCCAACAAATATTGAGATAGGGAGACCATAGCATGCGTGAACAAGGTCAGTTTTCTCTCTTTGCTGCCATATTCGGACTTATCGCAATATCGATTTCCGCCGCCAGCGCACAGGAGCTGCCAATCACTACCATACCACAAATGTCATCCCCTCCCGCCATCGATGGAGACATCGCAGAGCCACCGTGGCAAACCGCTTCAGGCCTTTCGCTTTTCCGCTCCATACGTAACGGCAAATTGGTGACATCCCAACCTGTCTTCCATGTCGCTTACGACGCCAATAATCTCTACATCGCCGCGCAAATACCATTCGCCGGCCAGGCGCCCAAAACGTCCGTTCGTCAACACGATGGCCCCGTTTACACAGACGACGCCATTGAGGTATTTCTGATGCCCCCAGGCGACGCTGACTATTATCAATTTGTTGTCAATGCAGCCGGCATCCAATGGGACGGCAAATGTCAGGACGCCACATGGAATCCAACGTGGCAGGCTGCTGCGTCAATCAGCAAGGGCGTATGGTACGCTGAACTCGCGATTCCATTTGCATCTCTCGGCGTCTCCGCACCATCTGCGGGCCAGACATGGCGCATCAACTTTGCATGGGATAACTCAGCCGCCTCCGCAGGTACTGCAACGTGGGGGCCTGCCCAGACAACGCTCCACAATTCCTCCTCATTCGGCAAAGCGGTCTTCGCCCCATCCACTCCATTTCGCATCACTTCAGCAGACGGCATTGGCTCGCCCACTCTCACGATTTCAGGCGAGGTCGCCACGACGCCAGCCACCGTCGATCTCCAGATACTTAATACCGCCGGCAAACAGGTTGCCGCGTTCAGCAAACACTTTCCAGGTGACGCGCGCGTCCCTCTCAATATAGAACTCGCAATGCCACGTGAAGGTGAGTTCACTGTCCCCGGCCAATATATCCTCACCATGCGTACCCTTAACTCTACCGGCGCCACCGCCTCTTCCGTAACTGCTCCATTTGAAGTGTTGCCGCCAATTGGGATAGAGATAGCGAAATATTTGCTGGTCGAAAAAACCGTTGAAGTGACGCTTGATACCGTCGGCCTCACCGAGCAGCACAAGAACCCGTCGGCGCGCGTGTCAATCCTCGACAGCGCCAACCGCGAAGTCATCGGTCAGGCCGTCCCAACTGTCACTTCGGCAAAATCCACTGTACAACTCGACGTCAGCCAACTCGTCCCAGGTGCATACACTCTATCAGTCTCAGCATTTGACCCGGGACAGGTTGTCCCATTCGCCACCAACTCCGAAAGTCTCATCATCCCTGACACACCAGAATGGCTCAATTCCCGCCAAGGCATCACCGATCGTCTGCTCTCCCCGTGGACACCTGTTCGCCTCAATGGCAACCGCATCAGTGTATGGGGACGCGACTACACATTTGACGGCACTCCATTTCCTTCATCCGTTAAAGCGCTCGATTGCCAACTCCTCGCCGGCCCTGTGCAGATTGTTGGCATCGTCGATGGCAACCCCATCACATGGCGCGACACCACCACGTCAAATGCTCAGCACACCGATACTTTCGCCCGCCTCGACACTTCAGCACGGGCAGGGGGCATCACCCTCACTGGTCAGGTGAAAACCGAATTTGATGGCCTTGCCATCAGCGATTTCTCCCTACAGGCCGAGGCGCCGGTCACCATCGACTCACTTGCCATTGAAATCCCTGTAAAGCCGGAATACGCAACCTACCTCTACCATTACCCCGGTCAATGGGGCTCCTCATTCAATGTCGGCGCGCTGCCTGCAAATGGCTATGAAGGCGGATTCCGACCATATGTCTGGCTCGGCAACGAGGACGTCGGCTTCTCATGGTTCTCAGAAACCGATCGCAATTTTTTCATCAATGACCGCGAACATCTGACGCAGGTCATACGCCAGGATGAGCGTGTCATTCTGCGCGTCAACATGATCGACCATCCCGTCCAGTTGACTGAGCCGCTCGGTTATCAGTTCGGTTTCCAGGCCACGCCAGTCAAGTCCAATGACCTCGATGTGTGGGACTACCGCATCTGCCATGCCGGCAGCTACAATCTCCACAAAAACGGCACTCGTGGACAGGCTGAGCTCATCTACCCTGCCGAAGGCAACATTGACCTCGCACAAGGCACGTTTGAGTGCTGGGTGCGTCCTCGCTTTAATACAAATCCAGACATCGCGCCTGATGATGCCGGACGCGGTGCATACAACAGATCACTTGTCCGTGTCATGATGCCATCCGGTGATGAAATCATCTTCTACTGGAATATCGACGATCGCGGCATGCGCCTCGGCTTCAAACATGGTGAACAATATCCTGTGCTGCTCACTACCCATACACCCATGCCTCAGGACTCCTGGCATCATGTCGCATTCACATGGGGCGATGAGGCCGCCGTCTACATTGATGGCGAAAAAGTTGCCAGTAAGCCTTTCAAAGGCTCAATTCCCGGCGACCTCACCGGCGCGACCATTGCATTCGGCACGCGTCTCTCCGAATTCGACATCGATGAAATCCGCATCTCAGATGTTGCACGCACTCCAAAAGACTTCGATCGTCCATATGAGAGTGACCAGCATACTCTCCTGCTCGACCATCTCGACACCCAATTCACTCCAGATGGTCGTACCCGGACTGTTCCCGCAAAAGCGTCAGCCGACGGCGGTCGTCTCGACGCTGAGGGACTGTTTGTGGAAGGCCGATTTGGAAATGCAATAGGCCTCTACACTTCCCGTGAACCTCGGACCGAGCTTGACCATATTGCCGAAGCAGGAGTCCGCACAATCTGCTTCCACGAACACTGGACGCCTATCCAGGCATCTGCCGAAATCGCGCAACCCGAAGATCTCCGCGATCTCGTCAAAGCATGTCACGAAAAGGGCATCAAGCTGCTTCTCTATTTCGGCTACGAAATATCCGACATTCACCCGGATTGGGAGGCATATCAGGCCGAATGCCTTTGTTTCCCCCGACGCGGCGGCTACACCCGCAAAAATCCGGATCAGACCGCCTATACAGTTTGCTACCGCAGTGCGTGGCAGGACTACGTGGCCGACGGTATCGCAAAAATGATGGACGAATTTGACATCGACGGTGTCTACCTCGACG
>CAYSRY010000071.1:8485-13669 GCA_964433395.1 uncultured Armatimonadia bacterium
CCAATCCGTGGGATTGCAACAATGTCCACCACGGCTGCGGGTACACGCGCCCTGACGGCACGACCGGCGACAGCTACTCAATTCTCGGCGCGCGCGAAATGATGCAGCGCATCTACACGATCGTAAAATCACGCAAACCTGATGGCCTCGTCAATCTCCACCAGTCAACCTGCATGACAACCCCATCTATCGGCTTCGCCACCAGTTACTGGGATGGCGAGCAGTTTGGCTCAATGAGCTCCGGCGATCCACTCAAAATCCTGCCTCTCGACGCATTCCGCGCAGAGTTCATGGGCCACCAATGGGGAATTCCCGCCGAGCTGCTTTGCTATGAGCGTCCTTACACGTACTCTCAGGCGATGGCAATCTCACTTCCGCACGACGTCCTCGTACGCGGGCGCCCTGGCCCTAATCTCCGCATGGAGGCCAGGCTCTGGGATGCAATGGACGCATTCGGGCGCCATCAGGCCGAGTGGCTACCATATTGGCGCAACGCCGACTTCATCTCCACAAATACTGACGACTGCAAGGTCAGCATCTACTCGCGCGGCCAACGCGGCGCGATGCTGATCATGTCCAACCTCGGTCCCAGACAGCGCGTCATGAAAGCGCGCCTGCAACTCAACAAACTCGGCCTGCCCGACAATCTTACCGCAGAGAACGTCATGACTGGTGAGGCGACGCCAATAAACTCTGGCGAAGTAGCGTTCGACATGGAGCCACTCACATTCAAAGTTCTCTGGATTCGCCCCAAATAGCCCCTCTGGAACACAAAACACCCCACAGGGACACAAAAAAAGAGAGCGGCGCAATCGCGCCGCTCTCTCGATATCCAGTTTCCAGGCCTGCCTTAGTTTTCTGAGATCACCACAGGCAGCCCCGTCTTCGGGTCAATTCGCAACAATCGCTTACCCGAGAGCACCTCGAGAAGCTCCTGCCCGACGAAATCCTGCCGCCAGCCGTGCAGCAGCAGTTTGATGCCGCCCTCATCATGCCCGTTGCGCACAATCTCGGTTACTGCTGAACGATTCCCCACCAGTGCATGATCTACGCCCTCGGCGAGGCATTTCCCCTTGATGTACGCCAGCGCAAAATCCACCCGGGCTGTAAGCGTCTCATCTTCGCCATTCCGTGATCTGGTTGTGGCAGAAGGCTCCTCCGGCGCATTCAGTCCGATCGCTATCGCATCCAGCAACCCTTGCGCGTAATCGCCTTCAGCCACACGGCTATCAACGCGAGCGAGTTCCCGTTGCGATGCAGGCAGTCGACGGGCGAGCGTGACAAGCAGCTCATCAGATACGATATGGCCTCGCGGCCGATTTCTGCGACGCGCTTCTGACTCCCGCCATGCCGCCAGTTCGCGCAGCACGATAAGCTCACGGCCCCGACGTTTTCCGTGCCCTTTCACCCGCAAATACTGCGTTCGCTCATCAGGATCCTCATATTGCTCTGGAGCATCATACTGTGCCAGCTCCTCGGCCATCCATTCAACGCGCCCCAACGCCTCCGCTCGCCTCAAAAGCTCATCTCTCGCATCCGGCAGATAACGCACATCGTCCAGTGCGTATTCGATCTGCCGCTCCGAAAGGGGCCGACGAATCCAGTCGGTCCGTGCCTCTGTCTTTGCCAGTTGCACGCCTGTGGTAGCGCTGACCACGTCGCCAAGCGACAGGGTGCTGCTCAAACCAACAAAACCTGACGCCAGACGCGTATCAAAGATGTTCTTAGGATACGCTCCCGTCGCACGCCGGAGGATCGTGAGATCCTGGCCGGCGTCATGCAATATCTTCACAACGTCCGGCGAAGACAGTAACTCCCCCAAAGGCGTCAGGTCATCTATGTCCACCGTGTCCACCAGATGACAACTGTCGCGTCCCATGCCGATCTGCACAAGACCCAACCGCGCATAGTAAGTCCGTTCCCAGACAAACTCGGTGTCAAGCGCCGCATAGCCACAGGCAAATGCCGTCGCCACTACTTTTTTTAGATCTTCACTCTTTGTGATCAGTTCTCGTTCGCTTATTCCAACCACGATCCTCATTCCCATATGAAAAGCATGTGCAGGGGGATACCCCTGCACATGCTAACACATTGGCTGACTTTTCGAAACTCCGTCACCGTCTGCACTACCACGTCAGGCAACTTATTCCCTTTGCCGTCGCAGCCAACAGATACCTCTCATTACCTGCCGTAAGCTCATCGACCAGCACTGCCTGCGATCCGGAATTCCACCCCGCGAGCAACTCTCCATCGCCATCCATCACATAAACGCGGCCGCTTCGCACACTTACTCCCATCAACGCCTTCTCGCCACCGAACATTCCCAGCCCAATATCGCTGATAGTGTCCCCGAAGTTCCTCTGCGAGAGCATCGCGCCGGTGCCATCCATCACATACACATACCCGGTCTCGCTCCCGAGGATGACTTCATCTTCCACGCCCGCTGTTACATCCCCCAGCAGCACCTCGCGGCATCCGAAGCCATAGTTCGGGAATGTGAACGCATACTCTTTGCCGTAATTCATCAGGCTGAACTCGCCAGTCGACGAACCATTTGCGATTTCGTAATCTTCGTCGTCATCCGTATTCCCAATCGCCATCTGCACGTCACCAAGCTCCGAATATGTTCCGGATATGCTCTTGCCCGCGGCATTGAAAATCTGCACTGAACCATATTTATTGGCAACCAGAATATCCTTCACTCCATCACGATCCACGTCCACCAACACCATTTCCATCGAACCGTGCGGTATATTGTCATACCGCCACTTCAAATCAAATTCCATATCATAGCGCAACAGATTGCTGTTCAGCGTGCATACGATGACATCAACGTCTCCCTCGAGATCCCCAACACAGATGCTGCTGATTTTCGGCGTCTTCGTATGGCTGCGACCGATCCGCAGCGGTATATCGCAGTGGTGCCGCTTTATCTCCTCGCCGCTGGCCCGCAGCACATACACATGCTCATCATCCGAACCCACAAAGACTTCCTTCACGCCGTCCCCATCCACATCATACGTAGTAACTGCCCTGCAGATGCCGTCCGTGGTGAACTCCCACTTCACATTCCCGGCAGCATCCAGGCATCTCGCAGTCCGGCCCCGCAGCACCAATATCTCCTCGGCCCCGTCACCATTCAGATCATCGGTCACGAGCCCCAGAATATCTTCGTCCCGCTCATCAGGCTTCAGGGGCACTGGTGTCTCCCAGACCGTCTCCATCTCGCCATCTGCCTCAGGTCCACTCACTGTGGCGCTCGGTGCCTCAGCCCCGTTATCGTCCCAACTCGCCAGCAATCCGGCCACTTCCGACCGCAACTGCGCCGCTCCAGCCCACCGTCGACAATCCAACGAGCCTTGACCACGTTCCAGTTTTACGGGCATGCCATCGGCCATCGTCACCGTCGCGTCCTCGGCTCCTGACACATACGCCTTACCATCACCGAAATCAATTTCCACCGCCATCGGCTCATCCGACGTAAACAGCCCGTCCACCGCTTTGACGCCGGTCGCGTAATATCTGTCACCAACCGACAGCATCATGCTCGCCCCACCCAGGAAAGCCGCGTCTCTTCCATCCCCGAATGCTGCCACGCCAACAGCTTCGCCATCCTTCAGAAGCACTGCCGTCCGGTCATTCAGACGCCGAATGTCATAGGCTTTCTGATTATCCAACGTATCATTATAAAAAACATTCTGCAGCGTCATCCGCTCGCCAGGCTCCATCGACTTGCCAAAACGCTGCCGGAAATATCGTACCTTCGTCCCTTCATTGTTCAATCTGCCAGCGATGGCGTTCACCGCAAGGCCGTCATTCTTGATGTAGAAATCCTTGCTGACTGCGCCGGCAATCATATCTGCCGTGATGGGCATCCTCCGCTTCGACTTCCGCCAGTACCGTACCATCTGCATCTGTAATGATGAACTTGTCAACCTGCGGGCTGGGGCTCTCGCGCAGGCTGATTGTCAGGCGATGCAAACCATCGCTTTTTACGCTCACTTTGGGCGTCGGTTCCTCACCTGTCCAATTTACGCTCGAACGTCCAAACCTGTCATTCGGAATGTGAAAAGCGACGCGCTCTCCACCATCAATCTGCGCATAAAGGCTGTCCGAACCGCCATCATTCCCTTTGGCGATGATTGTCAGGCTGAACTCACCAGCTGGCAGGTTCACATACGTGTCAAGCTGCGACCACGGCGACCGGAACTCCATAGCTTCCGCAATGCCGGGAGCCGGATTGCGTCTCGGTGCCAGCCCCATATGACCAACGGCGCTGCCGCCAGCGCGTTTGAAAGCAAATACACGATCCCCCTCGACTGCCCGCTCGCCTTCACCAATCGTCTTCCAGTTGCCGACAAAACTGAAGTCCGCCGCTTCCCGTGCTTCCATCTCATCCAGCACAACGACGCATTCGCCTTTCAGCCAGAAGATATTCCGCGTCCAGTCGGCCCCGTTATATTCATTCACACGCGTCTGCGTCATACCCACATGCGGCAGGTCCCCCACCGCCTGCAAGCCCACCACTGACGGAATCAGCTCAACCGCCCGCCCATTCCGTATCACGCTCACGCCGTTGTGATCTGTCGTGTTGCGGACCAGATAATCCCCGTCCACAATCCAGTCTTCCCCATCGGCGTAGAACTTGATAATTGAATTGCCATCATACTGCAGGTGTTTCCCACGCGAATACCCATCCAGCAGGAAATACTCCCCGTTCACATCCAGATTTTCCCGGAACGCTATTTTGTCAAAGCACTGCTCAATCGGAAAATTCGGCGGCGTCACAATACTCCCGAAGTCCGCGTTCTTCTGCGTATACTTGTATACCTCAGGGTGCATCTCAACAACATTGACGCCCTGAAGCTCCGGCCATTCTTCCGGCACGATGCTCTGGTCATACGGATTAGCCCAGCCACCCGGTTTCACTTTGTTCATCCACCACAGAATTTTCGGGTCCTTATAGAACCAGACTGCCCACTCCATGTTCCCCAGATCAACTGCCCGCCGGTACGGATTATCTCCGAAGCTCGCCGCGTCCCCCGTGTTATCGCTGAGCGCCGCCGTATATTGACAGTGTTTCAACACCTGGCCATTCTCGAAATACGTATAGTCATTCTCAGCCAGCGTATACTCGATGGTATGCCGTGGCACTATTGTGTAGTACCCCATCGAATCTTCCTG
>CAYSRY010000072.1:0-13549 GCA_964433395.1 uncultured Armatimonadia bacterium
GAAAGTGCGGTTTCACGCAGGCTGCCAGTCACCGAGTCGCCAATCACCAGTGAGCCGGTGATGACCGCTGTCGCCACTGCAATGCCGAATGCGACAACGATGCCGGTTCGCCAGTATAGCCTCAAGCTGCGTGATATCAGTCTGCCTATGCTCACGTGTCGTCACGCTCGCCGGGGTTTGCAGCGACAAGTGCCCCATCGCGCAGCACCATTTGCCGGTCAAATCGCTTCGCCTGCTCCGAATTGTGTGTCACCATCAGCACTGTCACTGCTTGCTGCTCTGCAAGCTCGAGCAGCAGGTCGATGACTGTGTCTCCTGTATGCCGGTCGAGGTTTCCCGTCGGCTCGTCGCACAGCAGTAGAGTCGCCCCATTGATCAGTGCCCGCGCGAGGGCCACCCGCTGTCGTTCACCACCCGACATTTGCGCGGGAAATGCGTTACGACGTGCCGTCAGGCCGATCCGCTCCAGAAGATCAATTGCGCGCGCTTCAGTCTGGTTATCATTATTGTCGTGCGCTGCAAGCGTGGGCAGCAGTACATTTTCAATAGCAGTGAGCTGGGGAAGAAGATGATGTTCCTGGAAAACGAAGCCAACTCGTGAGGCTCGAAAGTCGGCCAGCGCATTCCCTCGCAGTCGCGTGACTTCGATTTCGCCAAGTTGTATGTTTCCCGAGGTGGGCGGCTCAAGTGCGCCGATAATATTCAGCAGCGTACTTTTGCCAGAGCCGCTTGGACCGATGATGGCCACGGTTTCAGCCGCCCTGACAGTCAGCGAAACGTGGTCGAGGATCGTCACATCCACACCTTCGCCGCTGAAGGTTTTAGTGAGCTCGTTGACAACGAGGTCATTTCCGGGGCCGCTCATGGTGCCTCCTTCAAGTCGCATCCCGACGCGGGGCGAGCGGTTAGATGTCCGTCATCGGCTTGATCTTATCAGTATGCTCACCGGGTGCGCCATTTTCTCCGACCCATGTCAGGGCCGCAGTTGGGCATGCGGCGGCGCACTCGCTGGCAACTTTTGTCAGACCTGTCTCCAGCGGATCATCGAAGGGCACGCCTACACGCACATCGAAGCCTCGCCCGATGAACGAAAGTCCTGCATGTTCGCCGGCGTCCTGCGCAATCTGCACGCACAATCCACATGAAATGCACTTTCCCGCCTCATATACAAGCTGCGGGTGCCCAGTTTCTCGCGTGTAGTGCTTCCGTTCGCCACGATATGCGTTCGGATTGGCGCCATACTTCATTGCCCATGTGCGCAATCTGCACGTATGCAGAGCCGCGCAGTCGCACTGCAGGCATCGCTGAGCCGCGATGGCGGCTTCTTCTGCTGTGAAGCCCGGCTTCTCGCTACGTTGTGATGGTTCAAAGCCTGCGGGCATCACGCGTGCATCCGTTGATGCGCCTTCAGAGAATTCTGCCACTTCTGCAGGGCTCAGCCGCCCCATGCGTACCGTATAAAGTGGTTCAGGCGGCATGATTTCGCCCCCGGCAAGGTATTGAGTGACGCATATGGCCACCCGTCGTCCGCTCGCCACCGATCGCACCGCATGTTTTGATGGGGCAAAAGTTGCGCCTGCGACAAACACGCCCGCAGTCGGCGACATCATCGTCTGGCGATCGACTTGCGGTCCTTTTTCGGTGGCAGGGAGGCCAAGCTCATCCGCAACCTCAGGCGAAATCTGGCCCGCTGCAACAATCACAGCATCAAAATCTCTGCGCAAATCATCCATGTTCACGTCGCGCCCGACATGCGTGCCCTGATGAATTTCAATACCAGTCGCAACGATGTTTGCAAATTCCGCATCTATGACTTCATGCGGCAGCATGTCCTGTGGGACGCCGTATCTCAGCATCCCGCCAACCCGTTCGCGCTCGTCGAAAATGCTCACAGCATGTCCGTCTATCCGCAGATAATATGCTGCAGAAATCCCGGCTGGGCCCGCACCAATGATGGCTACATGTTTGCCCGTTGGTGCGGCGCATTCTGGCTTGTATGGAGTTGCCGATGCGAGATCCCAGTCACCGACATATCGCTTGAGGAGTTTTATTGCGACCGGGGCGTCGACCTGTCCACGTCGACACCCCTTTTCGCAAAGTTCCGGGCAAATCCGCCCGAGTATCGCCGGGATGGGGATGCGTTCTTTGACCACCGCGACCGCTTCGGCCATGCGCCCCTCGGCAATGTGTCGGATCATCTGTGGAATATCCATGTTGGCGGGACAGATTGGCTGGCACGGGCCGACGCAATCACCTAAATGTTCGCCCAGCAGCAGCTCCAGCGATGTCTTTCTCGCCGCATGTATCTCCGGTGTCTCGCTCTCCACGACCATTCCATCACGCGCCTTCGTCGCGCACGATGGTACGAGCCTCTGCATGCCATTCACGCGCACCACGCATACCATGCACGAGGTCTGCGGTGTGCGTCCCGGCATGTAACACAGGGTTGGGATTTCGATGCCGAGTTTTCTGGCGGCATCGAGAATTGTCGCGCCATTGGGCACTTCGACTTCGCGATTGTCTATCGTTAATTTTGGCATTTTGGCTTAATCACTATTGCGTCCACCGGGCAAAGCTGCCTGCATGTGTCGCAGCGCACGCATTTTTCCGGATCAATTTCGTGTTTTTCGTATGGTCGCATGGCAATTGCATCGGTGGGGCAGTGCTGGGCGCACTTCGTGCAGCCGATGCAGTCATCTGTCACACAATACTGTATCAGGTCCTTGCATTTTCCGGCAGGGCAGCGTCCTCGAATATGCTCTTCATATTCTTCGCGAAAATACTTTATAGTCGTGAGCACCGGATTCGGTGCGGTTTGGCCGAGGCCGCAGAGGCTGCTCTGCTCGACCATCTGCCCTAGTTCCTCGAGTTTCTCAATATCACCCGGCTTGCCGCTACCAGTGCAGAGCCTGTCGAGAATATCAAGCATTCGGCGCGTGCCGACCCGGCATGGCGTACATTTGCCGCATGATTCGCGCTGGGTGAATTCCAGGAAATACCGCGCAACATCAAGCATGCAGTCGCTGTCGTCCATCACCACGAGTCCGCCGGAGCCCATGATTGCGCCCGCGCCGGTCAATGCCTCGTAGTCAACTGGCGTGTTCGCGAGCGACGCAGGGATGCAGCCGCCGGATGGCCCGCCAATCTGTACTGCTTTGAACTTTCTTCCCTCCGCCACACCGCCGCCGATATCCTCAACAATCTGGCGTATCGTGATGCCCATCGGGACCTCAATCAGCCCGCCACGCTGTATTTTGCCTGTCAGCGAGAAAACCTTAGTCCCCTTACTCTGCGGAGTCCCAAATCTGCCGAATTCCTCGAAACCCCTGCGTATGATGTATGGCACGAGTGCCAGCGTCTCGACATTGTTTACACATGTTGGTTTGCCACGAAGTCCACTTTCCGCCGGATATGGTGGCCGCAGACGAGGGGTGCCCCGGCGCCCTTCCAGAGATGCGATCAGGCCGGTCTCCTCGCCACATACGAAGGCGCCTGCACCCTCCAATATCTGCAGCGAAAGTCCAAAATCAGTCCCGAGAATGTTTTCGCCAAGCAGCCCGCGTTCTTCGCATTCTGCAATGGCCGCACGCACTCGCTCCACAGCGAGGCCATACTCAGCCCGGATATAGAGATAGCCTTCACGCGCCCCCACTGCATACGCTGCAATGGCCAGGCCTTCAAGCACCCGGAATGGGTATGATTCCAGCAGCATCCGGTCCATGAATGCGCCCGGATCGCCTTCATCCCCATTGCAGATGACATATTTTGTCGGGTCATCGGCGTTGTGCACGAGCTGCCATTTCATGCCCGTCGGGAAACCTGCGCCTCCGCGGCCTTTGAGCCCTGAGGCGATAATCTGGTCGATCACTTCATCGGGTTGCAGTTCGCCGATGACTTTCTTCAGCGCCTCAAATCCACCACTTGCCATATACCCTTCGATATCTAATGGGCCAGTTTCGCCGTAGCATTCTGTCGCGATGTGCTCCTGCGCACCCAGAAAAGCGCAAACTGGCGCGTCCCGCGTGTCAATAGCGTATCGCGACACAGGCGTCCACGCCTCATCAGTCAACACGCGATCAAGCGTGTCGCTCAATGCCGCTTTCAGGCCGCGGAAAAGTCCCTTCGGCTTGAAATGATGGCGAATTATCCCGCGCGCGTCGGCCTCCTGCACTTTCGCATAGATTACCGGTTTCTGACCGGGGATGTGCACCTCAACAAGCGGTGTCTGATGGCACATGCCTACGCAGCCAACCGGCTTCACAAGTGCGGGGGCCTCAAGGTCGGCGATGGCCTGCTGCAATGCCTGGAATACTCCCATACTGCCACCCGCAATGCAGCAGGAGCCGACACCAACACGCACTTCGGCCAGACCATCCGCGCTGACTGTTCCGAAGTCGTCTGTGCCCAGTGCTCCTGCGTCTTCGAGCGCCAGGAAATCTTCGACGATTTCGCCGACCGTGTCAGGTGTCACGTGTCCATAGGTGATGCCGTCTATCTGTACCACTGGCGCAAGCGTGCAGCATCCCACACAATCGACGCGTCCAATCGTGAAGACCCCGTCCGCCGTCGTATCTTCGTGTTCGTCAAGCTCCAGATGTCTCCGCATGGCATCGCTGACCAGCGGTGCGCCCTTCACATGACATGCGGTCCCGTGACAGACGCTGATGACATGTTGACCCACGGGCTTGTGCCTGAATTTTGCATAGAAAGTGGACACGCCCGCGATGTCTGCTGGAGTTATCTCCGAAATCTCGCAGACTCGACGCAGCGCTTCCTGCGGCAGATATCTGTAGTGGTGCTGTATCTCATGCAAAATAGGGATAATCGCATCGCGGCTGTTGCCGATATGAGCCACAATTTCGTCTACACTCGACAGGTCAATCTGCTCATTTTCACGCGTCGCTGCGCTCTGATTTTCTGGGAAATTCAGTGTTGTCACTGTGGCTTTGGCTCGCTTTGCAGCCCTTTGCCGATGCGCATCAGGCTGTCTTCAGTGCGGATGAAAATACTGCCGTCAACGAACGCGGGTGTGGCGAGAATGCGCGCACTGGTAGTGCCCCGCGATATGGCTTTATACTTGTCCGCATTGGCAAAAATGTGCGTCACACCGTCGGTATCGGAGAGATATACCTTATCTCCAACTATTACCGGGGACGCGCTGAAACTTGCCTGCAAATCCTGCTCCCAGAGCTTCTTGC
Organism: uncultured Armatimonadia bacterium; assembly: GCA_964433395.1. Taxonomy (GTDB): domain Bacteria; phylum Armatimonadota; class Zipacnadia; order Zipacnadales; family UBA11051; genus UBA11051. The sequence continues at coordinate 5,199 of CAYSRY010000072.1, forward strand.
CATCTTCCGCGCGGTAGCATGTCACTGTGCCATAGCTTGCGGCAACGTAGACACGTTGCCCATCGCTTGCAGGGCTTGTGGTATCCGGCAGACTGTCCGTTGCAGTCCAGACGACCTTCGCCTCAGTGTCTTCTGTGGGAGCTTTGATTGCTGCCAGGCCCATGTCATTACATGCAAAGATCAGCCCACCCGCATAGGTAGGGGAGGGGCCAATATCGCCGCTGAGCGCATCGACTCGCCACAACTCTTTGCCAGTTGCTGCGTCATACGAAATCACATACGGGTCTGCCGCCGTGATGATCTCGTCGCGCTCCCCGGTATTCACCACGATCGGGCTTGACCAGGAGTTTGGCACTGGGCGCGGTGTCTTCCACACAGTTTTTCCATCTTCTACATTCAGCGCCAGCAGGAATGATTTTCCCTGTGCCGCGTCATAGCTCTGATCAAGCTGGATGATGACCAGATTGCGGTACGTTGCCAGCGAAGACGCGTGCCCGTACGAGTTATCCGGAGTCCCCAAATTCCGGGCCCACAGGTCTTTCCCGTCCAGATCGAAGCCTGCGATGTCTCCGTTTGCGAATATCGCGAATACGCGTTTCCCATCACAAGCCATCGTCGGAGCGGCAAAGCCGGTTTCTTCCATGACGTCAGGCGCCTTGAGATCCTTACTCGCATCGATCAGCACCTGTTTTTTCCAGACTACCTTGCCGGTGACGGCATCTACGCAGTACACGCCTCTGCGCTTTTCATCTGCGCCGGAGAAAAACACTTTGCCGGCCCAGAGGATTGGTGAATTGCGGCCCGGAAGCGGTGTGTCCATCTTCCAAGCAACCTCTTTGCCCTTCGCCACATCCCACGTGGTTGGAAATTCCCCGGCGGCTTGTCCAACGAGTGCGCCACGGAAGACCGGCCATTGGCTGACGCGTTCTTCCGCTGTCGGGTATTTGCCCTCAACGTCTGCCGCGTCATCTGGGGGCTGTAGGCCGTTTGCGCTGCTGCCGTTCCCGTTGCGTGCGAGCGTGCCCGTTTTCTTTGTTGGCGTCGCATCAGATTTTGCTGCTGGTCCGGCTGGTCCTGGTGGCCCCGGAGGTCCTTGACGACCTGGTGGCCCCATCGGACCCCGTGGTCCTGACGGGCCCATCGACCCGGTCCGACTTGACCTGGGCATTGTCATCACGGGTGGCATTTGCATACTGGGTGGCATTTGCATGCTGGGCGGCATTTGTACACTTGGAGGTGTCTGCATGTTCGGTGACATGCGTGGCGCAGATGGCGTAGATGCTGATGCTGAGGGCGGTGGTACTTGCGCGACGCCCGGCATCTCACCGGCATGGAGCGTTCTGTCGCCTGTGTCTGTGGCTGTTGCAGTCTTGACCATGCGAATGTATTCCGAAGATGCATCGTGCCTGAACGGATATTAAATCTTCTGTATACAATTTGAGGATTGAAACCATCAGCAGCGCAAGCACGAGCATCGCCCTGCGGCTCATGGCAGCTTCGATCCATGCATTGCCAGCGCGTTCCGGGTGTGGTGCCGGCAGTTTTCGCCGGAAGTATATGGCAAAATGTATCGACAGGAGCAGTACTATCAGACTGCCTGCCAGCACGTACGCTCCGCGAATCGCACGCGTGCGGGTTCTGAAGTACTTTTGCCGGATCTGCAGGTCCAGCTCACGGATCTCCTGCTTTATCCTGGCGTTCTCTGGCTGTTTTGAGAGCTCTGCTTTCAGTACGTCAATTCTCGTCGGCTGGAGTGGGTCAATCGCTTTTGCCTGCACGTAATTCCATATGAGCAGACCCATAACGACCAGACACAGCAGAAAAGCCACCGCTGCCGTGATAAGCGCTGTCTGGTAGTAAATCGCCGTATTATTCGGATGCTCGGTATTCTCTGGTGGCTGAGTATCCTCCGGCTTGTCAACCTGCGCCGGCATTTCATCACTCATTACGTCTCTCAAGCCTCCCTGATTTCAGGAGATGTTACGTTCTGAAAATGTCCTGTTCGTCTGCCCGTCCAACCGGGCAGTATGAATAACAGCGCGCACAGGCCACGCACGAGCTCGTTTCCGCCACGTAGTCATTTCTGCGGCGACGCACCGACATTGCTGTGATTTTCAGGCCGAGCACCAGCCCGATAAAGCCACCGACAAACCATGATGCAGTGTCAAATTGGCCGCGCACTTCGGCAGCCTTCTTGTAGGCTTCCATTGCGGGTAGCCCCTGAATGCTCCATGCCTCAGTCGCTTCGGTTTTCCCCTCGACGCGGCCTTGCTCTTCGAGCCACAGCCTGTCTGCCAGTCTAACGTGGGCATTGGTCTGAGCCAGCACGGGGCTGCTCATCCGCCCCAGCATCGCGCCCAGTGTGATGATCAGCGGAAGCATGAGCAACACTGCCGTTAGTTGCTCTTTGCCCTCGTTGCGTCCGAGTGTGCCAGGCTTCTCCGTTGGCGGCAAAATCGCTCCATACGGGCAGATATCCGCGCACAGATGGCATGTGATGCAGTCTTCGCCTGGCGGTGTGATGGTGACTTTCCAGCGTGCAAAGAATGAACAGATTCGCAACAGCACCCCGTACGGGCATGCATAACGGCAGTATGGTCGCCCCACCACTGTCGAAAGCAGCAGCATCGCGACTCCTGCGACAATCATCACCAATGACCCACTCATGCGGAAAAATGATACGAACGGGTCAAATTCGCAGATAATAAAGCGGCTCCCGGTAGCTGCAAAGAGAAGCGCGAATGCCAGATAGATAAATGGTATTGTCGACAGCGAACGGTCAAGCCAGCCCGCCACTTTCACCGGTTTGACCAGCACAAGTTCCTGTATCGCGCCTAACGGACACACACCCGAACAGAACACGCGCCCGAACCAGATTGCGAAAAGCAGTGGCAGCATGAAAAAAAGCGCTGTCGTCAGGCTCAGTGCGTAATCCGGGCTGAATATCGCCAACGCTACGTTCTGCACCGAACCGATTGCACAGATGCAGCCTTTGCGAAAGAAGCCGAAATAGAGCAGTGAGAAAACGGTCAGCATAACCATCATCGCTCGCGACCGCTTCTTCAGCCCAATATATGTCGCCAGAAGCAACGCCGCAAGCAGAACCCCCGCGTCAATCAGCTCGAACATCGCTGGGCGCGCGTTGGGGAATGAATTCTGGGGAAACTGGTAATTCTGAGAAAACTGCGGCGGAGGAAAGTTCTCCTCAGCCGCATGAACGAGGACGGGCAGCACTATGGCTGCAAGCAGAAATCCCAGCGCGACTAATGCCGTTTTCCTATTCATCGCGTTTGACCCGCAATATATACGGCTCGTCAGCGAGTACCCTCTTGATCGCATCCGACGGACAGACTGTTGCAATCGCGCACTGGTTGCAGTTTACGCATCTGTCATGTCGGATCTGCAGAATGAGTGAGCCATTCCCGAATTGTTCGCAGCCCTTTACGCAGATACCGCAGCCAATGCATTTGTCCTCTTCGATGATATATTCATAGTACGGGTCTTCGATGAAACTCCGCCGGATCGCTCCAGTCGGGCAGCGCTGATTCTCCGCGGCTTCCGTGTCATCGTCTCGCTGGTCTACATAATATCCGAAGCAGAGCTCGCAGTATCCGCATTTTGCGTATTCATGGACACATTTGACTGCCGAAGGATTCAGCACACACGCAGTCGCGCATTTCCCGCACTGGGTGCATTTATCCGGGTCAATCTGCCAGACGGTTTTTTGCTCGTCGCCAGTTGGCCACAGTTTTGCGCCGACACCGGCAAATGCCGCGACGCCAGCGACGCGTCCCGCCTGCTTGAGGAAATCCCGTCGAGACAGCTTCTCCCCATCGTCTGTGTGCTCAGTGGCTTTAGCCATTTTTGCGTTCTTTCCCCGTCGCCTGTCGGTATGAAAGTGCTTGTGGCAATCTGCACATGTCTGCAAGGTTGCAATGTCGGCAGATGCCCTGATTCGTGCAGGTCTCTGCATCGTGATTCAGCCGTCCGGCCTTAATCAGGCCTCCGATGCCGCCACCCAGAAGTGCCGCCAGTGCCCAGCGGCCTGCCTTCATCAGGAAATCCCGCCGCGAAACATTCCTCTCCTCAAGCTCATGACCCTGCGTACCAGCACTCATATCTCCGCTCATGCCTCACTCATTCGGCGCGAATACTTTCACCACGCGTGCTTGGGGATCAAGCACGTAGATCCGTCCATCTCGGCCGATTGCGAGGTCCATTCCCGCAGCTTTCGGCGAAAAGTCTTCTGGAGTTGCTACTACTGATTCCAATGTGCCATCCGCCGTGTAAACCTTCACTCGCGGCAGGCCCTTCTCGGCCGTGACTACGCGTCCATCTCTGAAGACCGCTATATTGGTCGGATTGCAGCATCCGCAGAATCCTTCGATGCTCTGGGAAGCAACACCCCAGGTCTTCAGCAGGTTCCCGTCTTTATCATAGGTTTCGACCTGACGTCTGCCGGGATTGTTCACAACGATAGTCCCGTTTGGCCCAGCCGCCACATCCAGATACGGACTCGGCAGCTCCAACCCCGGAATCCCGCGCGCTTCGTCCTTCTCGCCGATGCGCCCCAAGGGCAAGCTGCCCCAATTGTAGCGGAAGACTATCCCATGCCCGGAATCACCAATGAAAATGTCTTCGCCGGCGATTGCGACTGACGTGATGTGGTGCCATTCGCCCTCCAGATCTATCCGATCACTCTCCAGGCTGTATGGAGTTGTGAAATTGTGTCGTTCGATATGGCCCCCAAATCCCACGGTGAATGTGCCGGACTCATCGAGTGCATGGGCAGTCACGCACATCGGTTTGTCATCGAAACTCATCCGCTGCTGGAGTGCGTAATCGGTTCCAGCCTTCGCGTCAAACGTCACCAGCTCATGGTCGCCTACGACGTACAGTGCCATGATGCCGAGGTCGATGCCTCGAGGCTCTTTCAGTCCGGTTTCAATTGTCGCCACATGGTGCCATTTTACTAATTTCGGGTCCACTTCACGCAGGGCTTTCATGTCATTGGCTGATCGCTCAACAGCAGACTGCGTCTGCTCGCGCGTTTGTTTGCTGGGTGTGGCGATGCAGCCTGCCAACCCTATCGCACACACCACCAGCAAAGCGCACATGCACAGCATGCTTTGCCGCCATCCATTGTGCCCCGCATATCGCCTCATCATATCACCCTAATTTCCGCTCACATCCAGACATACCATCGTGTGCATGTCTCGCACTATCATCCGACCGCCGGCCAGGGCGATTGGGCCCCACGGCTCCTGACCGGGCAATACTTTCGCCCTCGCCACTTCCTGATAGCTTGCGGAATCAGCTTTGACCATCACAAGTTCGCCGGCGTCGCTCAGGATATAAATCATGCCATCCGCGATCATGTACGCGTTCAGACCGAAACGCGCTGTTCCACTTTTCCATTTCTGGTTGCCATTGCCGTCAAGACAGCTAAGCTCTTTGCTCGGCGTTACGCCGTAGAGGTGGCTATTGTAATAGATATACGTCTGCTGAGCTGACCCGGCGATTGCGGCGGGCAGGCGCTTCGTGATCTTCGCCTTCACCGATTTTCCTGACCCGCTCAGTTGTACGAATGCCCCCCCAGCGCCATAGCCTCCGCACAGGAAAATCTTCCCTCCACCCATGTCAATGGGCATCGGAATATTCGCGGTGCTGACTTTCCAGTCTGGCAGCTCCCACAGCAGCGATCCGTCTGACGCATTGACACCCACGCAAGCCTTGCTTGCCGGATATACATAGATTTTCGTCCCGCCATACTTCACAGGCAGAATCGACGCGTGCGTCATGGCATACCCCTTCGGATTCGGAGTCTGCCAGATCACATTTCCACTTGCTATGTCCAATGCTATCAGTACTGCTTTGCCGCCAGTGCCGAGTATGACCTTGTTGCCGTCAACGAGCGGGCATTGTCCGGCGTACCATGGCGGCACCTCTGTACCCCATTCGGCGACAAGGTCCTTCCTCCACATGACTTGCCCGGTTGTTGCATCGCAGCACATGACGTGACACATCGGGCCAATCGAGATTACATACTTGTCGGTGACGGTTGGCACTGTGCGCGAAATTCCGTGATTGCGCTTGATGCTGACCGGATATGATTGCGCCCACAACTGCTGGCCATTTGCCAGTGACAAACACCGCAGTGTGTCAGCCTTGGCATTTTCATCGTAGTCAATAATGTAGACTCGCCCGTTGCGAACGGCTGCGGCCGCATAGCCCTCGCCAAGGTTCACCGTCCAGAGTTTGCGCGGTCCCCCGGCGGGCCACCTCTTCGCTAGGCCCCGCTCCTTGCTCACGTTCGTATAGTCGCTCCCGCGGAAATTCGGCCATGCCCCCGGAATGGAGGGGACTGATGTTGTCGCGCCCGCATGTGATGGTGATGCGGCTGCAGATGCGCCGCTGGATGGCGTCGGGATCATGCCGGCGGGTGCTGACGTTGTTGGCCCGGTGGCTGCTGTTGCCTGAGCGTTTGTTGCTGGTGTAGATGACCCTTGTGAGGCTGGCCTTGCTGTCCCCGGCACACGCGCCTCGATGCCCTGCACGTCCGGCTCACCGCCCAGCCACATGACCACTGCCACGATACCCACGACTGCAACCAGCGCCGGGACGCCGATTTTCAGAAGCGCACCTGGGCCACTTTTACGAATCTCCGTCCGCGCCATTATCGGGCGTCGGCCGGAAGCCGAACCCGATGGTTGGCGTTTGCCTTCTGGTCTTGAATGCTGACTCATATACACCTCGCCTCAGAATGCTTTCGTTCCATCGCGAAGCATCATTATACGCAGGCACTGCAACATTCTCCCGGCGTACGCAGTCAGATTCCGAGAGACACACCCATATTATTTCGCCACGAACATCCGTTGTTCCTTTACGCGGTACAGGCTTGCCGCAGGAGATAGCTACTGCCGTGGCGAACGAACACTCGTTCCTGTACGTCTTATTATTCCGCTCTCACGTACATTTGCACAGCAGACTGGCGGCACGGTGCGGCTCTCCGCACGCCCGGCGTTGAAGCAAATCAGTCCGAGGATGATTCAATGGACGCTTCTATCATAGTCTCACGTGACGACGACGCGCCACAGCACCATGCATTTGAGGATTCGCTCATCCAGGCTGCTTATGAGGCAGGTGCCTCGGTACTCGTCACGTCACACCTCTACCACATTCCCGAAGACAGCGAAACATGGCGCTCTGTGGCCACATTGCGTGGCCGAGTGCTGCTTTTCACGTGGCTGCACGCGCGTCCGATGGAGTGGCTTGCCCGCAGACATGCGCTTGCTGCCGACGAGCTCCAAGTATTCGACCTCTCCTCATTCGCATCACCAGATGCTGCTTTGGACGCAGTACGCGAATATATTGATTCATCCACTGGCGGTACCATCGAGGACGTGATCGATAGCACAGAATCCCGCTGGTATCCGATTATCGACTACTCTCGCTGCACTTCCTGCGGCCATTGTCTCCAATTCTGCATTTTTGGGACATATGAACTGGATGCTGCAGGCCGTGTCAATGCGGTGTATCCTGATAACTGCAAACCCGGTTGTCCTGCATGTGCTCGCATATGTCCCAACTCGGCCATTATGTTTGCTCTGCATCCTGACGACCCAGCCATCTCAGGAGCTCCGGGATGCCTCGTCACGCTCGATGCCGCGGCACGCAAAATGTATTACCTCCGTACTGGTGCCGAGTGTCCGAGATGTGGGCTTTCGGGGCCTTGGCAATCTCACGATGAACCAGCCTGCACGGAATGTGGCCGTCCACTTATTGTGAGTTCGCAGGAATCTGCTTCAACAGATGATTTGTCGAATTCATCGGATACGCTTGATGAAATCGATGCGCTTATAGATGAATTGGATCGCGTTGCTGGCGGGGGCGACTGAATGGCTGCAAATCGCGGTGTGCCGATTGTATTGACTGCTGACCGCACGCTCATGGCGCATTATGATGTGCTTCTTGATGGTATGATGGCCTCAAGTCAGACAACCACGACGCCCCGTCCAATTATGAATTGGCTCCTCATGCCGCGTGGCGCCCATCCGGAGGGGAGGGCACTCTGCGCGCCTCTGGGCCTTCGCAGAATCGAGGCTGCGCTTGTCCGGGGAGGTTTCGCCCCGAAGCAGATTGCCGTCGTCGATGATGCCCATCTAGCTGCAGTCATCGGGCCCGCTACGCGCATAATCGGCGTCAGTTCGGGCGAGCCGTGTGGCATTGGCATGAGCAGCACCACTATGGCCGGCATCTCTGGTGGCACGATCTACCCGCATGCCATGTTCACTGACCTCATGGCTAGAGTGCGATCTCTGCGGGCGTCTGCCGCACCTGAGGCGCGGGTT
>CAYSRY010000073.1:0-13370 GCA_964433395.1 uncultured Armatimonadia bacterium
GCAGCATCCCCGCTGCAATTGCAGCGGGCCTTATGCTTGCGCTTGGCTCGTGGCTGAACACTCCCGCCCTGCTGGCGATACCAGCCCTCATCGCAGCATTAGCTGGCTCAGGTGTCTGGCGCAAGCATATACGCGTCATCATCATTACCCTGGCAATCGCTTGCGCATTCTCATTCCCTGCGTATCGCGTTGTTTCCGGCTTGTTCACTGACAGTGGCGGCGACATTGCCTCCACCTACAAAGCTGCGGCCGCCAGCGGCTCAACCGGACAATGGGCCTCTCCATGGTCGCTGCACCTCATCGCGCGCAATGCGATTGCCGTGCTCGACCACTGGGTCGGTGCTGTTTCGACTGAGTTCTTTCTTGGCGACTACATTAGCTTGCCCAGAGCGCTCAACTGCGTCGTGCGTGCACTGGCTGTTGCCGCATGGATGGTTGTCCTCCTGATGGTCTTTATACGTGGCGGCCGATTTGGCCACTTCGTTCTCTGCTATCTGCTTACAATTTTCGCCATCGCGCACATATCAAATCCGGCTTTTCTCAATGTCAGTCACAAATCCCGCTACATCGTGGCCACGGTCCCAATGGTGTCCCTCATAATGGCGTTCATCGCTCATTCATGGCAGCAGATGCGCTGGCCCGAGCGCTTATCTAGCAGCATGGTAGTCGGCGCGTGGCTGCTTGTTACAATTATTGTGTTGCTCAATATTGGACGCAGTACGGTAGAGGATTGCGAGATCTTCATAACCGCAGATGGTGACCCCAAGTTGCTTGCAGCCGGCTTTCTGAAGACGCACGTAAACCCCGAGACCGACTTGGTGCTCTGCGGAAGTTGGTGGACCTATTGGCCCATTGCCTATTACAGTGGCGAAGCCTTCCCGCTGTTCTCTTCTGACCTCGTGTATGCCGAACAGGTCAAAATTGATTTGCCAACCACGGCGGCTCGCGTCTGGTACGTCGAGTTGCCACTGGTCGACAAACCTCGGTTTACAGGTACGCGCATTGCTGGCTGGGCCGACGTTGCTGACCCATCATGCGAACTCATCGTCACTCTCGTCGATGATCCGCAAGCAGCAATCGACTGGCAGCTCGCCGACTACCAGCGGCGCCGTGCCGAAAGAAGCGCGCTCTCTAAGCAGTAGCCACCTGCAATTTCTCACACAAAAAGGCGCGGCATCAACCTGATGCCGCGCCTTTGTCACTTCCTCTATCGGTTCCTGCTCGCCTAGCTCAGAAGTTCAGCCAGAGCATTGGCCCAGACGTCGCGCATCTCGTCAATGGCCACATCACCGGTGATTTCCCCGGCTTTAATACCGAGTTTCGGCTCATTGGTCACGGTGCCGATGGCGTCCATGTCCACGCCATATTTCGCCATGATCTCAGCCACTGCGGCTACGTTCTCGGCTTTCAACTCAAACACAAAGCCACCGGTTTCACTGAAGAGCCATTTGTCCAGCCGCAGGTCGGTGTTGATGTCGCTCAGATCCAGGTCTACACCGAGCTGTCCCTTGGCATAGCTGCCGAGCATCATTTCGCTGACTGCCGTCAGGAGGCCGCCATCAGAAATATCCGTGCAGGCTTCGACAAGACCGGCCTGAATCGCATCGGTGATTGCATAGATCATATTCCGGTGCATTTCGAAGTCCGTCTGAGGCACGTTTGCGCCCATGCCGAGACCGAGTGCACGGTAGAATGCACTGCCACCCAGCTCGTCCTTGCGCGGGCCGATGGTGAACAGTGTGTTTCCCGCGCCCTTCAGCATCATTGTGACTGCCTTCGAGTAGTCCGGCATGGTCCCGACGCACGCGATGATCGCGGCCGGTGAAACTGAATTGCCTGTTGCAGATTCATTATACAGCGAGACGTTACCTGAGATGATCGGCACAGGAGTGTCAGCGTAGCCCTTCAGCCAGATGCCCTTGGCTGCGTCGGCAAGACCGCGCACACCGTCGTCAAATTCCCAGAATGCCTCCGGTTTTTCGGGATTCCCGAAGTTCAGACAGTCGGTTAACGCGGCCGGAACTGCGCCGACTGAAGCCACGTTACGCATTGCTTCGGCGACCGAGGCGGCGTTGCCCCAATAGGGCGAAATGTCACAGTAGAACGGGTTGCCGTCCATCGAAAGCGCGATGGCTGCGTCGCAGCCGTCGAGCGGGACCATGACGCCAGCATCAGCTTCGCCGGGGCGGATGACTGCATGTCCCTGCACTTCGCAGTCAAAGGACCGGAAAATGTAAGCGCGTGAGCAGATGTTCATGTCGCCCAGAACCTTCAGCAGCGATTCCCGGACGCACGTCATTTCAAACTCTGGTTCGGTGCCTTCGTATTCGTAGGCCTTGGCTGCGCGCTCATACAGAATACCAGCCGTGACTTCCTCAATCGGGCAGTCCGCAACGATTTTACCTTGATATTTCACCACATAGCGCCGTTCCTTCGTTATCTTGCCGATGACCTGGGCGCGAGCGCCGACGTACACGTTCGGCAGGTCCCAGTCCTCGTTGTAAATACTCAGGACTTCATCGGCAAAGTGCTCCGGAACGGCAAGCAGATAGCGCTCCTGTGTCTCGGCACAACATACCGTCTCAGGAAGCATATCTTCGAGAGCGATGTTCACTGCATCGAGATCGATTTCGATGCCAAAGCCGCCGGCGTCCGGAAGCTCTGAAGTGCCGCAGGCAAGACCGCCGCCGCCAATATCCTTGATGCCAATCTTGATGCCTTTGGCTTTCGCGGCGTCGCGAACGGCTTCGTTTGATTTCCGCATTGCCAGAACGTTCTTCAGGAACGGATCGTCAACCTGACACGCCCCGCGGTTGTCGGCTTCTTCGTCCTCATTGATGATCTTCGATGCGAAAGCGCTGCCACCGAAACCGGAATCGTCAGTGGGCTTGCCAACCAGGATCATCACATACGGCTCATTCGCGGCTTCTTGCGGAACTGCACTGTGGATGATGTCTTCCTCAGCCACTACGCCCAGAGCCACGACGTTCACAAGGCAGTTGTCATCAAAGGTGTCGGCGAAATAGATGTCGCCGCCCAGATTCGGCACACCAAGGGCATTGCCATACTGCCAGATACCCTCGACAACTCCATCCACGATCCACTTGGTCCGCTCGCCATTGGTACCTTTCGGGTTACCGAAGCGAAGGGGGTCACCAGTCGCAATGACGCGTGCGCCCATGCAGTCGACGTCACGAACGATGCCACCGACGCCCGTTGCGGCGCCTTCACGTGGCAAAACCTGTGACGGATGGTTGTGGCTCTCGTGAGCCATGACGATCCCGTACTTCTTGCCTTCAAAATCTGTGAAGTAGACGATACCTGCGTCTTCTTCCGGGCCAAGCATGACGTTCGGGCCGGTCGTGTGCAGGTATTTTTTCAGGATTGGACGAGAGCTCTTGTATGAACAGTGCTCACTCCATTCCACGTTGAAAATGTGCATCTCAGTGATAGTTGGGTCCCGATGCAGGAAATCCGCGATTTTCCGCGCCTCACCGACTGTCAGGCCCACTCCATTCTCGTCCATGAACTCCCGCAGTTGCTTGTCGTCCATCTGCGAAACCGGGAGTCGTCTCTCGTCCATCTGCATGACAATTTGTCCTCTCTGCATGTGACTTGCCGGATGACATCACCGCCGGCAGCCCATCTATAACTGTCTGGGTATCCTCAACGAGTGCGATATGCCGCAATTTGCGGCTGCAGTACCCGTGCTTCAGCACGAATCATCACTTCGGCCCGGCATGTGCCGCGCCTTCTGGGTGCAACAGGCCTCGCGCGTTCAAACCGTGCCTCAGATGAGGCCCTGCATGTCTGGAATGTGTTGCGCACGAGACGCTGGCTTTTCGCGCCTACATTATAGTACGCGAAACCGCCTGTGACAAACCTTGTGAAAGCCTATTTGCTAGTATTCTCATGCAACGGTGAGGGGGTCATCACAAATATTGGCTGACCATTGTATGCGCCGTAAAGGTAAGCGCTCGGAGTCTGGCGCGTGTCAGGGCCCGGCCAGAACGTCAGAGGCAGGAAGATGCCCTCATGTGGGGCGAGCTCCTCAACCGTGAAACGTGATGGGGCTGCCCGCCATCCAGGGGGCAGCTCCAGCTTCACCATGCTCCATTCAAGCCCGATGTCGGAGTCATTACGCACTCCGATCTTTGCAGCCAGAGATGGCTCGTCACCGCTCGCGTCCTGCTCGCCGAACTCTATTTCCAGGTGCAGCCCGGACAGCTCTGTCACCATGGCGCTGAGTTCCGCGACGACTTCATCCTTCATCGCGGATTTCGCGCCCGGCACTCTTCGCGCCCGCGTCATAGCCGCAACTGATGAGAGGCTTCCGCTGGTAATGTCCTCGGGCGTCTGCGACAGTGAGTGAAGTGCCCTGGCGATATTCTTCACATCCCGGTCGAAACCGACAACTCGCACTTCCACAAGTCCCATACGTGGCGGAACATCCTTGAACTCAAGATATATCCGCCGCCAGTCATTGTCTTTCCCAGCTGGGGTGGCGGCAAAATTCAGCTGCTGCACGATCGGCTGTCGCTGTGGCGGCTCAGCAATGCCAGAGAGTATTCCGATCTGCTGGCTTTCCCCCCCGCTCAATACTCCGATCACTCCGACTTCTGGAATCCCCGCAGCATCCCATTCTCCGGCATACAGCACCTGCACTGACTGTATCCGCTGATATGATGCAAACGTCATCTTCACTGTGAATGGCTCACCTGGGATAAGGAACAGCCCTTGCCCTGTCAGTTGACCGTCATACAGCACTCTCTCCGGATGTGCGAGATCGCTGTCACTCAGATAACACGCCGGTCCCTCCGTGGTCCACTCCACGTCATTTGTCAGGTCCAACTGCGAAAGCTGCGAAAGGCGTCCTGCAATCATTTTGAGACGCGAAGCAACATTCTCGCCATCCGTATCTGCTGGCACAGGCAACGTTGGCTTTTCATTTTTCACAACTGATGGCAAAGTCGTCCGAAGCGGCCGAACCGCATGAAGAATCGACAGTTCCCCACCAGAAACTGGTGCCGCACTGAATGAGGCCGCCCTGCTCGCAGCGGCTGCAGTCGTCCCCACAGCCTCTTGCCCCATGCGCTCCAAACCCGCCGCTGTTGCTACGCAGCCACAGGCTGACAGCACAATCGCAATCACCAATGCCCGAACCGTCATCGACGCCTCCATTGCATAATCATGCCTACCACATTCGACAGATCCAACACTCCAGAGTTCCTTCCTGTTCCCCGGCAATCCTGCGCTCTCGCAAAGCAAAACGGCCCACTGCGCAGAGCAGTGGGCCGTCAAGTCCATCAAGGCAATATAACTACATTGGCGGCGGTGCGACCGGTCCCATATCCATCTCCGGATTCGGTGGCATTTCCGGACCGCCGGGGGCGCCTGCCCCTCCCATCATCGGGTCCATCATGTCGCCGCCTGCACCCATGCCGCGCTGCTGACGCTGGCCGGAACCAGAGAGTTCCGAAACCAGATCGTCAAGATTGCTCACCGCAGAGCGAGACTTCTCTTCAAGCTTCTTGAGTTCATTGCTGAACTTGTAGAGATGCCGCGCTGCGTCAGGAACATTCTTATAGCCGCGCTTTGCAAGCTCTCCGCTGCCCTGTTTGCTCTCAAGCTGGCTGATGATACCGGATGGCAGCACAATTGCTTGAGCTGAGTCCACACGACGCAGCTGATCAGGCGTCAGGCTGACGGTGAAGTTGAACATCCAGCCCTTTGTGCCGTCCAGCTTAAGCGGCCGACCATAGAAGTCTTTGCCTTCTGGAGAGATCAGGAGCTTGTACTTCGGATTGTTGTAGAGTTCCGGCGGGTTCAATATGTCGCCAAGGAATGAACCGCCAAAACCTGCCGGAGCAGTGGCTGCGTAGATCTCCTTGCCGCTGCGGTCATGCAGGCTCAACCGTACAACGTAGCTGCCCCAAACCTCATTCCAGACACTGCCGACCTCCGGAGGAAGATTAACCACCTGTGGCCGATAGTATCCACCTTTGTATGTATGAACCACGAATGGTCTTGAACTCGTCTGAAGAGCGTTGTTTACCATACGGCCGTAGCCCAGACAATCATATTTGTGCAATTTGTCATAGACCGACTGACCGAAAGTCTGCTGGAATTTCTTCCCGACCTGCATTATGACGCTTACCTGCAATGAACCGGTGTCCTCAATGCGGTCGCCTTTCGCATTCAGTTGCACTCGCCGATTAACATCCGAAAGTGGGTGACTGATTTTGAAAGTGAAATTGTTGTTGATATACTTCGTGGCATCGATGAAAACCTTGCCGATTGCTTGCCCAACCGCCATATTGTAGGCTGCCTGCCGTTCGGCTTCGCGGACAAGTCTCGAACCAACTGAACCTGGAGCCGATTCGCCACTGCTTGCAAGGGTTGCCGCCGAGTGCGGATCGTATACGCGCTGAAGCTGCGTCCACGAATTATATGTTGCGCTGATGGCTTTCCCATCCTCGTCAGTGCGCAAAGCCTCTGGCAATACATTAGGAATACCCGCCTGTGACGCGTATTCCGCATAGGTCATTGTCAGCTCTTCCGGAGCCTCAACATAGGACCAGCGAAGGCCACTTGACGAGCTGCCACCACCTGGAGCCCCACCCATACCGGGGCCGGCCGCCGCCATCGGGTCACCCATCATTGGATCACCGGGCGCACCTGGGGCACCGGGCGGCATCGCCATTGGGTCTGCCCCGCCTGCCCCGGGGGCTGCTGGCCCCGGAGGACTTTCTGGAGCAGGTGGCTGTGCTAAGGGACCCTGTTGAAGCAGGAAGATCCCCGCTCCCATGACCAGTACGAAGGCAGAGGCTATAATCGTCCAGTTCCGTCGCCTCATCTATTCACCTTCTCAAGCGTGTTGGATGATTGCTGCATGTCCTGTTGCCGAGGCACAGTACAACCCGTGACATCCACTATGCCACTATGAAGTATACCGACTGAGCTGAGGCGAGTCAAGAGAACCGGAAGTTACGCAAAACATGCCCAACCTCTCCTGCCTCAACGATGACAAGCAGCGGTATACCCCAAAAATAACCCTAATGACCAGCTTGCGATAAACGCGTACCGTTGTGACCTCTGCCGGAGGCCATGTACTCACGAGCGCTGTACATAAACGCCTCAAGTCTCGTCAGAGCGGTCGACTGCTCAGTCCCATCATACACCATATTCAATGTGGGAATGCCCCCGTTGTCGGCCTTCACAAGTCGCATCAGGGCATGAGACACTGTCCCTGGCATGCAGGTGAATGGCATAATAGTGACAATGCCGGACATACCCTTCTCTGCAAAATCAACCGCCTTGCCGATCGTCATCACGCCTTCACCCTCAAAACTCCGGTGAAGATACGGTGCGGCCATGTCAAGTACGGCATGACTTGATGGCTCGTGAGCGTTCTGAAGAATCCGTGCGAAGGGGCCGGTGTAATCCCGCTCATCTTTCTCCATCACTTTGTTCATAAGCCAGTTGACCGCGCGGAGAGTCCAGTTATTGTCAAGACCTGCGCGCATGTCTCGCCGCACATTGCGATACAGGAACCATTCGAAAACTGGCGACATCCACACTTCGCCGCCAAGCCGCTCGATTTCACGAACGATATCCTGATTTGAAAATGGGTTGGCGCGCAGATAGAATTCACCGGTGACGCCGATAATCGGACGCTTTTCCGAACGGTTCACAGGAATCTGAGCGAAACGCTCCGAAGCCTGTTGCAGCAGCCGCAGTATCTGTTTCGTCCCGCCGGTGCTGGCTACGCTGTCACAGATCTTATCCCGATATTCATATACGACGCCATCGGTTTCGCCCGCTTTTTGCTCATATGGCCGAATCTCAAGCCGGGCTTTCTCCAGCATGTCCATTGCGAGGAAACATTGCCAGCCCATGCGCAGAAATTTTGGACCAATTGCGTTTGTATCACTGAAAAATTTGCTCGCCTGATTTGGTGCATAGATCGGCACATCCTTGAAGCCCAGATCGTCCAATACCATCCGCTGCAGAGCCTGATACTGCCCAAATCGACAGGGGCCGCCGGAGCCGCCCATGAAGAATGCGTACTTGTCGCGATCGAAATCCGGTTGACTGGCGAATTTCACCATATCACCGGTTGTGATGACCATCGGGTAGCATTCCTTGCCAGATGTCCAGCGGCGACCGTACATCAGTGTCTCTTCATCAGGCGCTGGCAGGACAGCCGCATCCACGCCACATGCCCGGAACGCGGCCACAAGGGCATAGGGGTGTGTGTCAGTCATGTGGGGGATGAGCATCGTCCTGCGCATGCCCTTCGAGAAATCCGTCGGCCGGAAAGGCCGCCCCGACGCATATTGGCCGCCTCGGGTTGAAGCGATACTGTCCAGAAACGCTTCACACCGCGTGATCATGCCTGCGTCTGCCGAATGCTCATCAACTTCGATGACCAGCGTCGGTTTCGCCCCCAGACGCTCCTGGAAAAATTGCGTTATGAACGAATCCGGCCCGCACCCGAAGTTCGTGATATAGATCGGATACAGGCGATCTTCTTTCGCAATAATTTCAGCGGCTGACAGTATCTGCTGACCGTATCGCCAGTACATGTTCCACCAGTCGTCCGATAGCTCGACCTCGTCGAGAGGCAGAAAATCCATCGGCACTGCCAGAACGCCCATATCCCGCAGTTTCTGCGGAATCTCCAGATTTGCACCCATGTCACAACCGTTGTACGAGCGGCTCACAATGACGAGCGCATACTCATCTTTGCCAATGCCAGCCAATACCTGACGCCCACGCTCCCGGCATGACGTATGGAATTTCTCCATTGCCTCCTGCGCTGCCTTCAGGCCGCGCTCAAGGTCTGCCTTCGAAGCGCCCAGTTTCGCTGCAAGACCGGCAAAGGCTTTTCGCCGATGTTCGTTGCCGTACTGCAAATACACATGCGGATCGAGAACCTCAACACCATAGGCCGCGTAGTCCACCGCTGCCTTGCTCGTATATGGCAGGCTCTGAGAATATGGGCAGACAAAGCTGTCCGTCATGCCCTCGGTCTTCTTTGTCAGGTTGATGACGCTTGGCAGGAATATGTAGTCTATCTTCTTATCCCGCACCAGATTATATATGTGCCCGAGAGCCACCTTCATCGGGAAGCATGTCTCTGCAACAGACCGCTCAGCACCCTCGTGGATGATTTTCTTATTTGTCTTGCTCGAGAGAACAATCTTCGCGCCAAGCTCGCTCAATAGCGCGTGAAAATACGGATACAGATCATGAAAAAGCAGGCAGCGTGGAATGCCGACGCGCGGCGCGTCATCTGCAATCTCCCGCGTCGGCTCATATGAATGCATGAGCATCTTCTCGCGCTCGGCAAAAAGATTCGGGATCTCGCTTTTCTGCCGCTTCGTATCGTCTATGTCAAATTTGCCGCAGCGGCTGCCATAATAGAGCGGTTGCCGCCCCTCGATAGTCACCTTATTGATCTCGCAGTCATTCGCACAGTCGTGGCAGACGAAAGTATCCACCTCATAGCTGCGTTCCGACAGGTCAAAGCCATAGAAATTGCTGCCGGTGCCATCGTCTTCCTCAAGCGCGATGATGGCGCAACCGTACGCGCCCAGCACTTCCTTATGCGGAGGAACGATAATTGGCTTACCGGTTACAGCCTCGAAAGCCGCTACCACTGCATCATTGAACGCCGTCCCGCCCTGGAAGAAGATGTGATCGCCGACGGGCTTTTTCGCAACTACCTGATTCAGGTAGTTGGTCACAATCGAATACGCAAGCCCGCTCACCAGCTCACCGGTGGTAGCTCCCGCCTGCTGGTGCTTCACCATCTCCTGCTCCATGAAAACAGTGCAGCGCTCGCCAAGATCTCGCGGTGTCTCTGCCGCAAATGCAAGTTTCGCGAACTCCTCCTTGATGCTTATCCCCAGCTTCTCGGCCTGCTCCTCAAGGAAAGAGCCCGTACCGGCGGCGCACACCTTATTCATTGTAAAATCCACGACGTGACCGTTGTGCAGGCTCACATATTTTGAATCCTGTCCGCCGATCTCAAAGATCGTGTCTACATCAGGATCAGTCGCAAGCGCGCCACGCGCGTGTGCCGTGATTTCATTCTTCACCACATCCGCGCCCACGAAGTCGCCAGTCAGATATCGCCCCGAACCAGTCGTGCACACACCTCGGATCTCAACTATCTCGCCAACTTCATCCCCGATTATTTTGAGCCCGCGACGCACTGCCTCGATGGGCTCGCCTGCGGTCATCAGATAGATCTTAGAAAGCATCCGCCTGTTCTCATCAATGACGACAAGATTCGTCGAAATTGAGCCTACATCAACGCCCAGATACGCTGGCATCTTCTCGCCGGCGGGCACTTCCGGCCTGTGAATCTCCGATGCCATGATCACCGATTTATCAAGTTTCAATGGGGGCAAAGGCGGCTTCTGACTCGTCTCCTCAAATTCTGCCAGCTCATCAAGTTTGCTCAGGTCAGGTGCCTGCATCTCACCGATCTCAATGGCTTTCAAAGCAGAGCCGATGGCACCCATGCAGCCAAAATGCTCCGGAATGACAAGGTCATCACCTGCAAGCCCGAGGACTTTGCGCATAGCCTTGATGATGCCGGCGTTCGCGGCCACGCCACCTTGAAAAGAAATCGGGGCTTTCAACTCGGTGGCAGCCGCGACGGTGCTCCGGAAGTTCCGCACAAGAGCATGGCAGACTCCCGCCACAATCTCACGTACAGGGGTGCCTTTCTGCTGAAGGTGAATCATGTCGCTCTTGGCGAAGACGCTGCAACGCCCCGCCACGCGTGGGGGGTCCTCAACTTCTGCGCCCATCTGTCCGAATTCCTCTATGGAAAGTCCCAGACGCGAAGATTGCTTGTCGAGGAAACTGCCGGTCCCGGCTGCACAAAGCGTATTCATCGAAAAATCTGCAATATCGCGCGAGCCGGCCTCGTCTGCAGATTTGAGGAGTATTAGCTTTGAATCGTCTCCACCAATTTCAATTATCGTGTTGACTTCCGGGTGCAGGCGAATCGTTGCGGCGGCTTGAGCAACCACTTCATTGACAAAGCCTACTCCAAGAACTCTGGCGACAACGCGGCCGCCAGAGCCGGTCGCTGCGAGTCCGATAAGGTTATCCTGGCCGTATTTGTCAACAATCGACTGAATTGCCTGAGCGGCTGTAGACATTGGTCGACCGTGATGACGGATGTACTGAGCCTCGACGATCTCATGATTGTTGGCGTCAATGAGGCCCACATCGACGCTTACCGAGGCGACATCAATACCTAGGTAATATGGCCTCTCCATTACGAGCAATCCTTCTTTCGTACACATAATTAAATAAAAATCACAATGTGTCCGGCTCGAAACGTCATGCCATTCGGTTGTAGGAGGAGACTCCACTGTTTTGAGCCTGACAGCGAGCCCCGGGTAAGTATTGAATTATAACGCACAATTCCCTTTTTAGCCAAGTCAATTGCATCCGCACAGGAATCGTGGTACATAGTGGAGAAATAGCCACTATCACCAATTACCACACAGATGAAATGGAGTCTGAACTGTCCGCGTTGTCAAAACCCAAAATGTATTCCTCCGTTGAGTTCACAATCTGTGTGGGCGGCGGGACGTGTCAGGAGTGTACAGGCGTTGCCAGTCAGGGCAGCGCCCTCCACATTTCTGCTGACGTCTCGCCCATCGGCGCCGCAATAACTATGCGAATCGCGGGACGCGAAATCTCACTCGGCACCCGACCGCTCAATCTTACTCTCAATGACATTCTCGACCAGACACCATCGCTGGTCTCGGACGCTGCGGACGACGCATTCTCAGCATGGCTTTGGCGTGATAATGTTGACGCACCGCGCCTGTATCGTGAGGCCCTCGAACACTCCGAAGAATTCCCGCCGCGCGTTGCCTGGCGACTCTGTGCGCCTCCTGGCGTCTCATTTCCCAATTTGCCGGTAGAGGCGATGCTCGGAGATCGTATGAATGCCCCGGTTGTATTCAGGCAGGTTGAGCAGTTAACAGAGCCCCTCTCACAAAGTGTCGGCAGATTTCTTCCGCCAATCGGCGTCTGGAATGTTGCGCCAGTCTCTTTCATGCCCCACAAGCTGCTGCCGCAGTTGCGCGACGTGATGGCCGAATATGATGCAATCGTCCGACGACGCATGCCCACGGTTGAGGTCCTCGATGTTGAATATGCATTCACCCGCGACAGGCTCCGCCGTTACCTCCGTAAAGCTGGCGAAACCAGCATTCAGGTGCTTCACATAATGGCCGATATCGACCGCCGCACAGGGCGCCTGAAAGTCACGGATGGCACACTCACTGCCGCAGAACTCGCCAGCATGTTTGTTGGCGCCAACTGGTCCGAACTCCAGACAATAGTCATCAGCGCTTTCTGCGACGGTGGCGCGGCAAGCACAATTGCATGGGAGCTCCTGCAGATGCTGCCGGTCTCCTCGGCAGTAGCATTTCAGGGAGAACTTGACCTCCGAAATGCTCTCTACCCGTTCATGGAGACCTTCTATGGCGCTCTTGCAGCGGGCCTGCCAATCGACAACGCTGTCGCCCGCGCAAGAATGGGATTGCGCGAAAGCGACGACGTTGGCACTGCGGATGTTCTGGCGCCGGTCCTTTTCATGCGCGGTGACAGAGAACCAGCCGAAATACGAATTGGCGACCCTGCAGTCGAGAGCATTCTCGCAGCTACTCATACTATCGCTGGTGTTCGCGAGTCTCTGGAGCATCCCGATGTGGTCCGCATCGCTGAAAATATGCCAGAGAGCATTGCGCGAATCCATACTGATCTCCAGGATATCGGCCAGGAGCACATTGACAGGTTGCGCAGGATGCGCGAGCAATCCGACCGCGTACTGCGAGAAGCCATCACAATAAGCACGCCCGCATATTCTGCCACAGCGGCCATCGCGGGACAGTTGCGAAAAGTCCTCGACATGGCGCCCGCACCTGCCCCAGCCAGTTCCGGCGCAGCTCCGGCGCCCCCGCCCGGCATCGACTGGATCTGCGTCGCCCACAGGGCAAGCAGGCACATCGGTTTAACAAAGCCTGCATTCATACCCGGCATTGCGACTATTGACGAGACAACGCGGTGCAGGCGCGGGGTCACAATTACAACCGATGCTGATGGCGCGAGCTACCGTCTCTGTGTGCCCGACACGTTCAGGCCGGGACCGGATGCGTACGATAAGCCGGATGCTGTCGCAGATATTCATGTCTGGCCACCATCCATAGACGTTGTCGAACATGCTTCGCAGGACCAGGTGGCTTTTTGCGCCAGTTTTGAACGCTTGCTCGCAAGTGCTGCTGCAGCCACAGTTCGCGACATTCTCACGTTCCATTTTGCCCTGCTGC
>CAYSRY010000074.1:0-13370 GCA_964433395.1 uncultured Armatimonadia bacterium
AACGGCCAGCGTGGATCAGTGAGATGCCTGGGAGTCTCGCGCCAAAAGTCGTTGCGAATGCAGTATCGATGGTCACCTCTGGAATGCCATGCCCGCGTACCAGTCGCCCGCTCTATGTATATATCAGGGCGAAGATGCCGGAGAGAGGTGGCTACTTTAGTCTGCTGAGCCGAGCGGGGAGCGCACTTCAGCGGCTGAATCGCTATGATGGAAGAATGACAGATGACTGGCAATGGGTTCGGGCGCAACCTGTTGCCGCTGGCCAGTTTGCTGACGACGTTGCGCTGCAGTACTATGGGCCGAAAGACGCGAGAGCCACGGCGGCGATTGATGCAATTGTACTTACAACTTTGGCAGAGCTGAGTGATGAAGATCTCAACAACGCTCGCGTACTGTCTCTGAGCGGACGGGGTCAATTGAGTGCCACACCTGCAGTCTTGAGCCCGGTGCTGGATGGCAAAATGGATGACGCTTGCTGGGCACTGACGCCCGTGGCCAGCAATTTCGCCATTCGTGGGGAGAATCTTCCGGCCAGCCAGGCGTCGGAGATGCGTCTGTGCTACGACAATAAATACCTTTACTGGTTTTTCCGAGGCGAACAGGACGTTCTGTTCGAGAGAAACAACGAGATTCACGGATTCCAGAAGAATGTTGCACACCATGATGGAGACGTGTGGAAAGATGACTGTGCACTGCTGATGTTGCAGCCTGAGGGCATTGATCACTTCTATGATCTGTGGGTGAACGCCGTTGGCACTGTGAATGATGCTGACATGTCTGCCGCATCTGACAATCTGTGGAGCGCTCGTGATACGGGATTTGATCTCGATGTGGATTTCTCAAATCAGATTGGTGAGGGGTATTGGACGGCAGAGGGACGTATAAGCTTTGCCAGTCTGGGCGTCTCAACACCTCAGGCCGGAGATGTCTGGAAAGTCATGCTTGGCCGTGTATCACAGAAACCGAAGGAAAACAGCGCGTGGAATCTGCTAGGAACCGGTTTCCATGATGCTGCAGCGTTTGCTGAGTTGGTCTTCTTGGATGAACCAGTGGGAGTGGTAGTCACAGTGCCAGCAGACATGCAGCTTGGCGCGAATAAGATAACCGCAGTCATCAAAAGTGAAGAGGATGATGGACGAGGACTATACGCTTTTGTGCAGATGGACGCGGCAGGGAAGAGAAATGATGCTTGGGTGTATGGTGCGGCAGCCCCTGCAGGTGTTCCTGTAGTTTGCCAGCTCAACGTATCTGAAGAGGGTAAAGCTACGCTGCGGTATGGCATCGTTGATGCGGTATCCCTATCACCAGTTATTGTATCTCCTGCGCTACCGCGCAACATCAAATCATCGGTTGCGGAAGTGCTTATTGACAGCGAATGTCCATATCGCCTCTACATCAATGGTGCGGTCGTTGCATCAGGAGCCGGTGGTGCTCCTGAGAAGGTGAATACTTTCCTGCAGAAGGGCGTCAACGCTTTCGGCATTGAGCTCGAGCAGGGGACTGCTCGGGTGGACATCACGGCGGCTGGCCAGACGATCACGCCAGAGCGAGGTTGGCGATTGGCACCAACTGATGTTGAGAGTTTTACTAATCCCGAACTCGATACGGCTGCTTGGCAGCCGGCACCCATCACTGCAGATGCTGACGGCCATATCCTTGGTAGGCCGGGCACCTTGGAGAGGCTGCGCATCAGCGTACTATGGGAAGAAACTCGCGTGTACCCGAATTCCAAACCAGCGTTCCACATCGCGCGTGGTGCTGATCAGCATCTCACATTGGTGACACAGGGGTTTCCGGGACGCTTGCTTGATGATTTCAAGGTCCACCTTGCACTGCCACCTGAGCTTGATATCGTGGGTGCAACGGCATACTATCGCGCAACGGGCTACCAGCCGAACTACTCGGTGGCCGAGGGAGGAACACTCGAATTTGCCGGGAAGCCTTATCGCCACTACATTCTCTCGGCTGACAAGCCCCTGAAGTACGAGGATCCTGTACGCATCATGGGGCTGATGAATGCGTTCATACGCTATGACGAAAGCGTCGGCGCCCCGGAAGACCGAGATTACCCCATATATTTCGGCGTGGAAGCACTTGACGGGAATATAGTCGAGATAATGCAGCCGCTAATGGTGCGGGTTCTGCCTTCACTTGATGGCGTGCAGCCAAAAGCTTTGATGTGGCAGTTGTGGGGTAGCTTTTTCGGTGCGATGAACCAGGTAGAGATGAAGGAAGCGACGATTGGGACGATGGCCCGCGCGGGTTTCAATAACATTGTTGCCGGGGATGTGGACACATCCCAGATCGGGCCAAAGCATGGCGTGGCAAACTTCACGACGGTCAGCTTTGATCCATGGTCGATAGACGTGGCGGCTTGGCTGGAGGAGCATCCAGAAGATGCTCTGGTCAAAATGGACGGCACAGAGAGCGATGCAAAAATCTGCAGCACAGTACTCATTGAGAAGTCTGCAGATTACATAGGTGAACAGATACAGAGGTTACTTACAGATCGAGGCGCTACCTGGGTGAATTGGGACTATGAGGCCGGGGTGACATCGGGGCTGCTCTCCTGTTACTGCCCTCGCTGTATTGCTGGCTTCCGGGAATATTCTGGCTTGAGTGAAGATATGAAGCTTACTCCCGAGGCTATCCAACAGAATTACATGTCAGAGTGGACGGATTATATGAACTACAAGATGGCCCGCATTGCACGCATCATGAGCGATGCAGTGCATGCATATAATCCAGACTATAAGTATACAGTTTACAGCGGCTATCAATCCGCTGACACGAAGTGGCGCTATGGTGTCGACTGGAAGATGGTAGCTGAGTTAGAAGCTGTTGATATGGCGCTTTGTGGTTATGGCCGGAATTTTGAGATGCTGAAGGTCACGCGAGAGGCACTTGGCGATATCCCACTTGTGACTGGCTACCTGATGCGCCCTTATGACCGGGGAAGTACTGATCTGCTTGTGGTACCTACGAAAGCCACTTTGCTGAGGCGGCTTTTCGATAGCACGGGTGGAATTCTTATCTATGATCGAATGCCCTGCGAGGGGCGCACATATACTGCATCAGCAAAGGCTTCTCAGGTCGCATCTGCGTATGAAGATGTATTTCTTTTTGGCGAATTTGTGGCGATTGCGGGTGTTCCCGAGGATACCGGATGGATCGGTGCACGTCGGTTGGGCGATACCATGCTGGTGGGTGTGATGAACGAGACCAGCGAGAAAAAAACTTTTACATTTACACTTCCGGGTAACTATGCAAAAGCAACGGAGTTCTATAGTGGTAGCGGCGTCGAGATCGGTGCCGAGCAGGTGGTTGAATTGCAGCCCGGTGACGCGGTCGTATATGCACTCAGTAAATGAAGGAGAGCGATATGAATTACAGCCGCATTCTGGTGTTCGGAGCTCATCCAGACGATGAGCAAACTATGGCCAACACAATGGCGAAAATGGCGGACATGGGCGTTGAGGTATATGTGGCGATCATGACAGATGGGTCAGAGGGCTATCCCGAACCGTGGATGAAAGATAAGATTGTCGAGATGCGCATCAACGAGGGAGAAGCAAGCGACCGCGTACTCGGAGTGAAAGAGCGTATCCGCCTGGGACGACCAGATATGGGACTGGTCAATGACAAGCAGACGTTCAAAGAAGTCATGGCAGTTGTGCGGAAGGTTTGCCCTGATGCAGTTTTCACACATGGACCACACGACCGAAATCGTGATCATTGCGCAACTCATGCGTTGACGATGGAAGCAGTATGGCAGGGCGGCGAGCCAGTTTCTGCAGAGCTCGGCAAACCTTGGATTACACCGCACTTGTTCTACTACAAGGGGATCAATGATCGCGAACCTGACATAGTGTATGACACTACGGGCTATGCTCATAAGTTTTTGGAAAGCCGGGCGACACAAGTGTCGCAGCATACACTCTTCGAAATGACCATGGAAGACTACGAACGAAAGATCGCGGACATAAAAGCGGCACACCCCCAATCATCAGATCATTTCTGGCTGACCGGAAAGATGCCCTTGCGCGATTTTCCCGATATGGTCTGATGTATTGGGCATTGAAGGTATAATGGCGGGATCACGGCCGATCCCGCCATTTTTTTTCTCAGTCGTGACGCTGCCGCCTTACCTCAGTTGATACGCGGGCGCATTCGCCGCATTTCGGGGAGCATTGGTGGGGTGAGGGGCACGGCTTTGATCTGCTGCATTGTATCTGCGTTAAATTTGTACAGGACTCCTCCATACAGGACAAAGAGTGTTTCCCCCTGTATAACCATCGCTGGCTGATGGCCTCCGGAAGTGCTTGCTGGCAATTCTTGAATGTTCCCAAGCTCTCTCTCGGGATAATGCAACATGGGCCGATTGGGTCGTGTTGCACGCTGTGGCATTGTCTGCGGCTCGGCTACTGGCTCTCGTACCATTGTGAATTCTATCCGCTCTTTGCTGCCAGCGGGGCGTACTGCGACTTTGACTGTGGTACCCTGGCGGCCGCGGATGAGATTCACAACCTCAGCTATCGAATGTCCCCT
The DNA here is from genome assembly GCA_964433395.1 of uncultured Armatimonadia bacterium. Lineage (GTDB taxonomy): Bacteria > Armatimonadota > Zipacnadia > Zipacnadales > UBA11051 > UBA11051. The sequence goes on from CAYSRY010000074.1 coordinate 4,549, forward strand.
GATTTCTTTGCCATCGACTGCCATAATCTGAGCTCCTGCTTGCATGCCTGCATTCGCAGCAGCTCCCCCAGGTATGACCCCTGAGATGAACAGACCATTTGCCTGTGTGCCAGGCACTGTTTGCACGCTTATGACTGCACCTATACCGGCCCACGTGGCCGTTGCAGACGCTGCAGGCGGCTGCGCTTGCGCGATACTAAATGACATCCAGATTACGACTGCAAATATGCTGAGACACAGTTTCACATTTCTCATCCTATGGCCTCCTCTGTTCCTATACTTGTGCATAGATGCCTCAGATGCTGCACGTCATTTTGCGCACGGAAACTGAAGCAGTACCAGCACCGATGTTAAGCCCAACGCGTTCACCGCTGGATTTCCGTATTTTTTGCGCTGTGAGAAGCCACTACATGTCCAGCGGCTTATTGTATAGAGATCGGTTACAGGCATCACGCTATTATGAGTGCCCTGGTGAAATCCCACGCAGCAACCCAGTGTATTATACATTCGCACGCTGAATGAAAATTCCTGCACTCTCACAAGTCGTAGCAGCTCACACTCTGTTATTCATCATAGTACAGAGTATTTTTGGAACTAATCTATTCATTTATAGTTATATTATTCGGTATTAATTACTATAGTGCTATTTTTATAGTAATACTTTAATAGTAAATACAGCGGAGGGAGTTGTGCTCTATGCAAAATAGGGGCTTCACACTTATTGAGCTGCTTGTTGTTATCGCGATTATTGCGATACTTGCAGCCATTCTGTTTCCTGTATTTGCGCGTGCTCGTGAAAAAGCAAGACAAACTAGTTGCCTCTCAAACATCAAGCAGTTGATGATAGGTATTGCAATGTACGCACAAGACTATGACGAGCGGATGCCAGAAGCTGCTGTGGCTGTAGCGAGTTGGGTAGCGCCGGCGGGTGATGTGTGCACGGTTGGGTTGATGCCATGGGTTATTTCGTTACAGCCTTACCTGAAGAATACTCAGATTTTGAACTGTCCATCCGTGACTCCGGGGTGGAATGGCTCACAAGCGTTTCAGGATATATCATATGCGCTTAACTACTATGCCTGTGGCATAGCCATTGCCAGTTTCAACTACGTTGCTGAGACATGTGTGCTTGCAGATGCCGACGGAGGAGGCGAAAACTGGAATCCTGCAGATGGAGAAGCGACGTTCATCCCCCAGCTTACTGGGAGTGAGAACGACTATGTTGATGCTCGACATAACGAAGGGGCCAATGTTGGCTTTGCAGATGGACATGCGAAGTGGATTAAGATCGGAAATATAGAGCAGGACACATCTACGTCGCGCTTCTGGCGTCCTACCGCGCCGTAATACTATTGAGCTATGCAGAATAAAAAAAAGAGAGGCCGAATCTGAAGATCCGACCTCTCGGTCCTTTGTAGACACGCGATGGCAGATTCAGGCTCTTGGTGTGCGCGCTTCCGGTGGCATTTTCAGGATATTGGCAAAGTTGTATCCCAGTATACGCTGTTTGGCCTCGTATGGAATGCGTGCCCAGCCCAGCCATGCAAGTTGTGGGGCTGGGGAACGCATCAGAGCGTCAGAACCGAAGATGATCTGGTCAGTTGCAATTTCCTCATAGAGCATTTCGCAGATTCCATAGGTGATACTTGAATAGCAGAAATCTGCGAGGATGTTCGGGAATCGGTTGGCAGCATCGATGGTCGCCTGTGCCATCTCATATGAGCTGCTGCAATGCGAAATAGTGAATTTCGCTCTGGGGAACTTCTCTGCCAGGAACATTGCGATTGCCGGAGTGACCTGCGTTGCTGAGTTACTGTAGCTGCCGCACCCCAGCACAGGCGCCTCGACTTCATTGGCCCATTCATACACAGGGAAGCGCACGGGGTCATCCAGCCGTACACCACAGTACGCGCCATACGGTTTGATGCCGACGACTTTACCGCCGTAGAAAACTCGCTGCAGCTCATCCTGCATAAGTTCCGGATACGTCGGGTTATAGCAGCCATAAGCCAACAGGCGATCGGGGTGTTTTGCGACTGCCTCAATTGCCAAGTCATTTGCTTCAGCATCGCCCTCGGTAAGCTGACTCCATGTGCTGAAGACTGTAATGTCGATTCCGACACGATCCATGGTCTCAACGCAGTGCTCTGCATCCTGATCAGGCATGGAGATGCCTACTGCTCCCATTGCGCCAGGATGAGCAAAGTGTCCGTGTGAGTCTATTATGAACTCGTTTGACAATGGTCTACCCTCACGAAGACACGCTGTAATTGGGTCGTCGTCAGGATGGGCTGGCGGCGTATTGAGTACCGGTAGTGGGCGACCGGAGGCACCACAGACGTTTCGCAGCAGGCGAAGCATATTTTCCCCTGCAATGAGGGGACGAGCCTCATCAGGAATCGGTTCATAATCAGTCATTGCACGCGCTGCACCGGGGCTGCGGATTGGCAAATCGGTGCCGAATATCAAACGTTCTGCACCAAAGCGGGCAACAAAGTACTTGTAGTCGTTATGCCCTTGGAACAGACTCGTCTCAATGTGTAGATTGGAACATTGCTCGCATGCGGTATATAACTGCTTATCGGATGCATACGTTGCGCCACAAACTATCACTGGCAGAAGCGGGTGCCGTTTGCAGATGTCCGTGACCTGTTGCCACGAAACATCGGGAGTTGTAAGAAACAGAGGCATCCTATGCTGTTCGAGTTCCGTCAACAACGGATCAATGACATACTCGCTCGTTCCACAGCCGTGAAAGCCCGGGAACATGCGGGCACTACGAACGCCGAGTGTTAACATCTCACTGATGAGTTCACATGGAGGTGCCATTTCACCAGTATGGTGGGGCAGAAGCACCCACTGTGGCGAAAGTTGTGGATTGTCGCCTATTTCTCGAAGCAGTCGGCGATTCCCATAGTCGCAACTGTATTCCTTGGCCACAGCATGGTAGACCACCGCGGCCATTATGTCATAGTACTCAAAGTCTCTCCAGTAATCCTCAAGTTTCCAAATTTGCCGCTCGTGTGTCTTTGCACGGAGGCCGATCATGCAGTTGGCGTCAAAGAATGGTAATGCGCACATCGAAGTTACCCCTGTCGAAACGCCCACAGTTAGGCTGAGCGTGCAGTTATTACTGTATATGTACTATAAAGCCTATTTGGCACATGTACCGGTTCGTGAGACACGCTGTTCTTCAGGCATTTTCAGAATGTCAGCCATGTTGGCCGCAAGCACCTTGAGTTTGTCTTCGTAGGGAATGCGCGCCCAAGCAACCCACCCAAGCTGTGGAGCGACATCACGCATCACGCAGTCTGTGCCAAAGAGAAGCTGATCTGGCGAAGCTGCTTCGCAGAAATATTCTATGAAGCCGTAGAGAATGGCGGTATAGGTAATCTCTGCATAGACATTAGGGCATTCATTGGCCGCATCTGCAACGCCCTCAGCCATTTGCCAGCTTGAACCAGTGTGTGCAACAAGGAACTTCGCGTTCGGATAGCGCTTGCCCATTTCAATGGCCATTGCCGGGTTCATGCCCGCAGCGGGATTCATACCACCGTGACACAGTACGGGCTTCTCATTCTCGTTGGCCCACTTCATGCATAGTTCATGTTGGGGTGCGTTCATCGGGATGCCTTGCTGCGACGGATATGGCTTATACCCAATGACGCGGTTTGTTTTGAATATGCGTTCGAATTCGGCTTTGTAGGTCTCCGGGTAGTTCGGATTGTTGCATCCATATGCGAGCAGACGCCCAGGATGCTTTGCAACTGCATCAAGCGAAATATCATTGGATTCGGGGTCACCGGTAATGATGCCAGACCACGGGCTGAAGCAGCAGATGTCTATACCTACGCGATCCATTGTTTCCACGAGATGGTCACCATCGTTGTAGGCCAAAGCAACCATAACGCCCATGCAGCCGGGATGAGCTATGTGACCGTGTGCGTCGAGAATGAAATGATCATGCAGAGGTTCACCTGCACGGACTTTTTTAACGATTGGGTCGTCGTCTGGATGTTCCGGCGGCGTTTTCAGTTCTGGCAGAGGACGTCCTTGCGCGCCGATAACATTATTCAGAAGGCGCATCATGTTGCCGCCGGCAATTTTGTAGCGATCATCGTCGCTTATCTGTTCGTAATTCACCATCATACGCGCGGCACCTGGGCTGCGATGTGGAAGATCGGTGCCAAAAAGCAGCCGATCCGAACCGAATTCTCGCACAAAGCGCTCATAGGCGCGATGCCCTTGGTGGGCGGAAGTTTCAATATAGAGATTTGATACTTGCGCAAGGGCGGGGTAGAGCTGACGATCCGATGCCCAGGCTATACCAGTGCAGACAACAGGAAGGAGCGGGTGGCGCCGGCACAGATCAACCAATTCAGGAATGCTTGCCTGAGAGACATCGATAAAAAGAGGTATGCGGTGTAGCTCAAGCGCGGTCAGCAATGCACCGAGGATCTGCTCGCTCGTGTCATAACCATGCGTTTTGGGCATGATGCGTGCACACCGCACACCGAGTTGGAGCATCTCTGCGACAATCTCAGGCCCTGGGGGCATCTCGCCCGTGTGATGAGGGAGGAGCACCCATTGCGGGATAAAGCGGAGATCGTCACCAATCTCGTGCATCAGTCTGCGGTTGCCATAGTCGCAGGAGTACTCGCGCGCTACAGCGTGGCTCACGACGGCCGCCATAATGTCATAGTATTCAAAGTCGCGTTTGTAGTCCTCAAGCTTCCAGATGGTCTGCTTCTGGTGCCGAGCACGAAGACCAATCATGCAGTTGCAGTCGCAGAACGGAATGGCAGACATTTTGGTCAGACCTCACTATTTGACGTGTGATTGTGAAACTGCAGAACGGAAACAGATTGCACGTATGTGCAAAATCCATTTCCGTCTCTTTGGTATATATCCTTCGTCAATGACAAATTACTCGGCAGCGAGTGACTAAAGCTGAGGCCCCAGTGTCTCCCAGACGCCTGCACTCTGCAGGGCGCGTCTCAGACGCAGACAGCTCTCACACTGCCAGCAGTGCCACGGACCGCTTTCATAGCAACTGTAGATGGCGTCGAGTGGCATATCCCCTGCGATTGCAGCATTTACCATGTCTACCTTGTTCATCTGGAGTGTGGGGCAGATGATCGTCGGACTATTAGCTGCCGAGTACTGCAACATGCCATTGGCGCTTGCAACGAATTCTTGGCTGTTGTCCGGGAAAGTGTCAGCCTCTTCAGCGTTGAAACCGGCCACTATAGAGGCACAATTGAGGGCTTCGGCATAAGACGCAGCAACCATCAGGAAAACTGCATTCCTGTTTGGTACCCAGACAGCGGCTGCCGAAGCTGCCGTCTGACTCGGTACGTCGAGATCAGCCGAGCTGAGATGTGGAAGTGGCATCATGGTATTGGTGAGTGCCGTTTCAGACAGGTCTCCGAGCCAGCGAAGGTTCACGACTTGGTGGGGCACGCCAAGTCGTGCCGCTTGTATGGAGGCAGCTGCAATTTCAGGCTTGGCAGCTCTCTGGCTGTAGTCGAATGTCAGCGCAAGACGCAGTTCATGATTCTCAGCTGCTATATGGGCGGCCACCATGGAGTCAAGACCGCCCGACAGCAGGCAGACGGCATGGTTGTTATTTCCTGATGAACGGTCTGTTTCATGTTTCACGGTAGATGGTCGCCGAATCGTCAGTTTCGTAAAGCTTTACCTCGTAGATTGACACGCTGGCATCAGTGAGCTGCGCCTGGACCTCTGAATATATGGTAGCCGCAATATTCTCTGAAGTAACATTTATCTCTGCAAATTCGGGGAGTTCATTCAGGTAAGCGTGGTCATAGCGCTCGAGTACGTCGTCGCAGATGGTCTTGAGATCGCCGAAATCTATCAACATTCCGATCGGATTCAGTTGCGGTCCTTCAACGGTTATCTCAACGGTGTAGTTGTGGCCGTGAAGATTGGCGCACTTGCCTTCGTAGTCGCGCAGATGATGCGCGGCAGAGAATCTTCGTCGTACAATAAGTCTGTGCATTGTCGCACCTCTCGGAGTGGTGACAAATCCTCAGCCCACGGAGCATTTGCAGAGCGTCGGAGATCAGTTGAGATACCAGATATACAGTACAAGACCAGTCAGAGCGCCAAACAGACCGCCAAGTAAAACTTCCTGGACGCTGTGAATGCGTGCCTGCAGGCGGCTCTGCATGAGCAGGACCGCCATGGCTAGTACGAGAATCATGACCGCCAGATCGCGCGTAAGCACCATGATGCCGACGGCACCCAGAAAACCAAGCGCGGAGTGTCCGGACACCGCGCCCCCTCGCCAGAATGTGCCTGATTTTGTGGCTCGCTTAAGCCATGTGATGAGTATGCCGAGCAATATTGCACCGGTGGTGAAAAGCTGCAACGCATCAAGTGCCGGGGGGATGACAGGCTCTGGCATGTCCATAAACACTGCTTCGACGCGCGGAGCTCGGCTGAATACGAACATGGCCACTACTAACGCATACAAGGCCGCGATGAGTACGGCGCCTGCTGCAACATCTTTGGCGATCTTGGCACGTGGGTCATAACTCTGAATTATAAGTTCTATTGTGGCTTCGGCGACGGTATTAATCATCTCGGCCACGAGCACCAGCGCCATTGCCGATATGAGGAGCATGAAATCGTGCCCATCGACACCAAGAGTCCACGAAGCCAGGAGAACAAGCGTAACAAATGTGAAATGGACTCGCATGTGCCGCTGTGTGTTAAAGCAGTATTCGACACCTTCCCACGCATTGTGAAAACTCCGGTATATGTCACGTAACGTGTCGTGTGAATTCAGATGCTCCTCCGTCGGATCTGGCTGCCTGTCGCTATCTGGCACCTCGAATATACTCCTCCATTGGCCGTAGTATCTCGGCCTGGCGCTCTAGCATCCTATGCCTGCTATCCTCATCACCATCATCATGCCCCAGTGAATGGAGCACGGCGTGGGCGGTTAGAAAAGCCAACTCCCAGATCACTGAGTGTCCCAGTTCTTTTGCCTGGAGTGTGGCCTGTTCAACTGAGATGTATGCCTCAGCTTCAATGCTGCCATCTGGCCCCTCATCGCATTCAAAAGAGATCACATCGGTTGGACAAGCGCGGCCAAGTAGGCGATTGTTGAGCTCAGCGATACCATCATTGTCGACGAGTACTATACTATAGGTGTCAATGCGCGCATTTTCGGCGATGAGAACGGCTTTGACGACTGAAGCCAATATATTGGTATCAACGGGCCGTGTTTGCAGGTCCCTGAACTCAGTTGGTCGCGTGGCCGTTCACTTCCTGGGAGCCCTTGGGTCTCTGAGCCTTTGCGGAGGTTATGCCGCGCAGATTCTCGGGGAGCAGGTTGTCAGGATATCTTGTGCGATGGTGGAAAGTCGCGTTGAGTGTCTGCACGAAGCTCTGTTTGATAGTTGTTATGTCACGTAGAGTCAATGGAGCTTCGTCCAGTTGACCGTCCTCAATTTTGGCGTCAATCAGCCGATCGACAAGCTCGATGATGCGGACAGGTGATGGCTCTTCCATGGTCCGCGCTGCTGCCTCAACGGTGTCGGCGAGCATGACGAGCGCAGTTTCTTTTGACTGAGGGCGGGGACCGTCATAGCGAAAATCAGCTTCGCGAACAGAAGCCGGGTCAGAAGCTTCTGCAACTGCCTTCCGGTAGAGAAAAGATACCAGCGTAGTTCCGTGATGTTGGGGAAGAACCGCTGCGATTTCCGCTGGGAGACCGGCCTCCTCAGCCAGTTCGATGCCTTCCTTGACGTGGGACATGAGCACCAATGCCGACAGGTGGGCCGAAAGATGATCATGCGGGTTCTCTGTGCTGAATTGGTTCTCCGCGAAAAACAGGGGTCTTTTCAGCTTGCCAATATCGTGGTACATGCACTGGACCCGGGTCAGAAGAGCATTTGCGCCGATAGCCTCCGCTGCTGGCTCCGCGAGATTTGCGACCATGACGCAACTTTGATACGAGCCTGGGGCCTCTGTGAGCATGCGCTTCAGAAGAGGCTCATTCGGATTCAATAGCTCAATAAGGCGCATCTCGGTCACAAGATTCAGAGGTCGCTGCACAACAACTACCGCTCCCAAAGCCAGCAGAGCTGAAGCTAAGCCTCCAGCGGCTGCCATGCCGAGCTGCTGATACGATATGTTCATACCAAGTACAAAACTGGAGACGCCGAGTACGATGGGATTAGTGAGCGCAGTAATGACTGATGCACGAGCGATTATTGTAGTGCGCGAGTGCCCTGTCGGAATGGCGTATGCAGCTGCCATGCCAGCGATAGCGGTTGCTATCAGCAACCGCGTATCGCCACCGGCAGCCATGGAACCGACAATAATTGCCAGAAAGATGACGGCAGCGAGGGCCACTTCGGAACTGATGACAGTGGCAATGAACATAGCCATGGTCGATACGGAGGTCAGTACCCAGACGGCATAGTGAGTGCTACCCTCAAGCATGCGAACAACGAGTACAGTAAGCAATACGGTGATGCACAACATGTAGAAAAGCCGCTCATCGCGATGGGCATGCGGTGCAAAACGAATGATGAAAAGCGAAAGTGTGCCCATAAGCGACAGCACCAATACCAGCAGTGCCGTGGCCTGGGCATAGTCCGTCTTAGGCTGCTTGAGTCCAAGCGCTTCAAACATTGCCAAGTGCTTGGGCTTGACTATTTGGCCCCCTTGGATAATGAGGTCACCAGGCTGAAGTTGGAGACGAACCTCTTCAACTTGTTGTGCAGCTTTAACTCGCTCGTTCTCTGTTTTTTCAGCATCAAGTATTTGATTCGGCACTAGTGCTG
>CAYSRY010000075.1:0-7225 GCA_964433395.1 uncultured Armatimonadia bacterium
GTGACCGACCTGCTCTCCCCGGTCGGCGTACCAGCAAAACCCGTGGGCCAGATGGCTGCTGTAACCGCTGACGATGGCACACACGTCGGGGCGTCACGCATTCACGACGTCCGCCGGCTCCCTGCAGAGTTCATCGGCCTGCCCAACGGCCACCTGGGCTCCCACCAGTTTCTCGTAGACGATTTCATCCGCTGCGTTCATGCGGACATACAACCACCATGCAACGTCTGGCAGGCCGCACGCTATCTGATCCCCGGCCTCATCGCGCATGAAAGCGCAGTTCGTGGTGGCGAGCTCATGGACGTCCCGGATTTCGGCGATGGCGGCATCTCTCCAGCAGGCGGTCTGTAATCCGCTCAGGCAATGCCAAGATAGATATAACGTTGCTCCCCCTACATCCGGCGTAGCTTCAGCGCTATGTCTGAGCGCAGGGTCGGGATGCGCAACTCAAGGACGCCACCCTGTGACCGCACTTTCCGCGTCCGCACAAGCTCGCCACGCCACGTATTCCAATACTCAACCTGCCAATCGCCGTCCGCCATCCCCAACGCTGGCAGCGTGAATGCTTCCACAGGCTCCACGTCACCAGCAAGGTGGCCTCGCCATGTGCTCTGCGGATTCTGCACCCACAAAATGCTCACCAACGGACTGCGCATTCCGGCTACAAAAACCCGCGGCCTGCGCTCTGTTTTGCATCCGGTGAATGTGTAGCTCTCCACACGAACCCAGTCCCCACCGGTATTCTCTATTCGTATGCGATGCTCTCCAGCCGGCACTTCAACGCTCAGGTCCTCATCATACAGTGTCTGCCAGAGCTTCCACTCCTCTTTCCATTCGCTGGATTTTCCCAGCCCCTCGCCACACGGAAATTCCCGCTCAATGGCCAACTCATCATCCACCCACACACGCACCAGCCCCGATCGCGAAACCATGCCGATATGCGCGATAAACTGCCCCGACGCCGGATATGTCACAGTGAATGTCGGCGGATTTTTCAGGTCAGCATGCCCTGCACCATGCAACAACCCCTGCGGGACACTGCCACCTGCGATGACACCGCTGGGCAGCACCGCAAACTCACTCTCCGCGGGCTTGCCCCATTTGCTCGAAGTCACGACGACCGCATCCTCAGGCCCCGTAACCTCCTGCGGCCTCTTCCACTCTGGCTGGCCAACCTGCAGGACTGTCCACGGCTCTTCCCCCAATGGCAGATCTTCCGTGAAATTGGCCAGTGCGGTGAAATGATGATAGAGATTGAGCGGGTCAATGTAATTTTCATGCCACCACGGCATGACTCCCCCGGCGCAGAAGCTCGTCAGCCCCACCCACTGTGCATTGTGAACAGCCCAGCCCTCCGGGTCCAGATCCCGCGTCTCCGCATGGCTGCGAATCCCGAATTCCGCATACAGATGCGGCTTCGCATATGCCTCGTGCCGCGCCATTGATGTCCCATGAAGCGATTCCGTCACACCAAGATCATCATTCGTATATCTATGAGACTGCACAATGTCTATCTCGGGGATTTCAAAGAATGGCTCGGTCTGATAGCTGCCCCAGAAGCTCGTTGTGATCAGGTGATCAAACGGATCTATGCCCCGCAGGTATGCGGCCATTTCACGGTGCCACGGCACCATCTCCGGCAACGTCACGCCCGCCCATCCCTCAAATTCATTCCCGAATTCCCACGCTAACACATGTGGGCTGAACCCCCAGCGCGCCACGGTGTAACGCAGGCGCTTGCGATAGTAAGCACGCGCGGTTTCATCGGTGAACCAGTCCTTCGGCGTCTCACATGGTCCACCATTGTTTACATTGTATGGGTTTTTCTCCCAGCCACTCCCACGGAAATCCTGATGGGTGTCCATGCACATCATGTAGTACATGCCAAGCTCGCCAGCCAGCTCCAGCATATAATCAATCCGCGCCGCCTGGTCCTGCCTGTACCATCCAAGTTGCTTGTCCCACTCGATTCCAAATCCATACGAAGCCATCCACCAGCGATTCCAGTTCTCTTTCGCAGCCGCGAACGCGCGCATGCCATCATCCGCACGTTGGCCTTGTCGATGGTAAATCGGCAGGTTATGACCTATTGCGAAATACCCTTCGCCATTATCGAATGCGAAATAGTGCGAGTCGGCCTCACTCACTCGCACGAAGCCTTTTGCAGGTGCCGCGGTGCACGTAAAAACTCCCGCGTATGTCGCCTCTCCGCCGTGGTCACGCAAGGTCATTTTCCACGCATATTCGCCGATCTCCGACGGGGTGAAACGCACGTGCCACTCCCCGGGGCCATCCGCAAGCATTTCCTCGACCCCGTCACGCACTTCCCGCTTCTGTGGCACCATGAAGAACCCGGGCACTGAAAACTTTGCCCCCGACGACGCTGTAAAATCCGCATCTAGCGCTACCTGTTCAGGATCATATGGATTCTCAAATTCGGCTTCCAGATTCACCACAAACTCCAACAGACTATACTGTGGCACATCCACTGCGTCTTGCCCGCCGCCTCCGTTCACCCTCACTCCGCGCAGCACTGGCGCGGCATCGGCTCCACACGCGAACAATAGTGCCGATGCAATCGCCAATATCACCGAACCCCGCAAAATCTTCATCGCATACCTTTCGCCACATCGGGTAACTCACGTTTGCATTGCATCCCCACGTGCACTCATTTCGCGCTCCCATATATTGTGCCCTCTACCGCTCATGCTTCCCTTCAATGCTTAATGTAACAGGGTCAATTCTCTCTTCATTTCCATATAAAAATGCTTGACAGTAATCCCTGTGGGGTATAAGGTTTGCAGTACAAACTGGTTTGCAACGTAGTTAAACACTCCATTGTGGAGCATTCCCATGAATAACAACGACAACCGCATACCCGACGATCTGCGCGAGATCCCCCGCCTGACCGGGCAATACGCCAGTAACCGCACCTTACCGGTCATCGCCAACCTCATCGTGTTCATCATCGCCTTCGCGGCGCTCGGCGGACTGCCACAGCTCGCAGGCATGGCTTTCCGCGCTGGCAACATTCTTCTGACCGTGCTGATTATTGTGTTGAACCTTGGCGTGCTCGCAGGCTGGCTATGGTTTGCACTGCGAGGAGGTAAGCAATTCACAAAATGGGTCTCAGAACGCGCCTATGCTTCAGACGGTGAAGTTCTGCCACTCGGCACCCCCACTGGACCGACGCGGCAGGCGCGCATCGTTGCGACGATATTCGTCTCCTGTGTATTCTGCACAGTCATCGCAGGTTTCATATACTCCATTCCCGCCCGCTATATGCAGCCGCTCACTGCCATCTACATGGTCCCGTTCATGCTCTATCTGGACCACACGGTCGAAAGGTCTGGCAGCCGCATCATGCTGCTGTGGCCACTGCTCTATGGCCTGCACGCCATTCTCATAGTCGCCGGCGTCCCATTGTATTTTGCTGAACCCTGCGATGCCCTGAATGTTGCGGCACCGGTCATCGGCTATGGTCTCATCGCTGCACTGATTGCACATATCTACAGCCGCGTTGCGCTGCGCAGACTCCGGGCAATGGCGCGACTACCGAGGTCGGTGAATAACATGCGACAGCATGAAAACGGAAATAGCAGTTCAAATGCAAAAGCCGATGACGCTCTGCGCGAGATCCCAAAGCTTACTGGAAGCTATGCCCGAAGCCGCTCGCTGGCAGGTATTGTTGACATGGTTGTGCGTCTGCTCTGGCTCTCGATGTTTGGCGCATTGTGGTATCTTCTCATGCAGGCCAACGAAGCTGGCAATGAGCAGGTTGCTGCCCTCTGCGGCGTATTACTGCTCAACACTATCCTTTTCGGGCTATGGTACGTTCGGCGCGGAAGTCCGAAAATCACACGCGCCATTGCTGCGGTGATGTACAGCCGCGAAGGCCAGGTCGGCCCGAGGGACAATGACGCCGCAATTCACCCTGCCAAATGGGGATTTGCAGAAATCGCCTATATGCTGACAGTTATTGCATGCATCGAAATGGGCCTGTTCGGATTCATTCCCGCGCATATCACAGTGCCACTCTCCGCACTGGTCGTAGTCCCCTATATGATTTGGGCACTCTACCGCAAACGCGAGCGGGCCAGTGCTTTGTGGAACGTGGCTCCCGCCCTGTATGTTCTCTACTCGATACTCCTGCTGGTGGATTTTCCGTTTTATTTCGATGGGCCATTTGCCGGCCAGCCCCGCATGGCGCAGACAATCAACATTCCACTGGCCATCATCGTCAGTTGGCTCATCGCAGGCATCATCGTCCATATCCATAGCCGCTTTGTACTGGCCAGACTTCGCCGCGCTGCCGCAATGCCGAGTGGTGAGGGCCAATGAGCGAGCTGGACCCTGTCATTCACCAGCCAACTAGACTGCGCATTATGATGATATTATCGGGCGTTGAAAGCGCGGATTTCGCGTTCCTCATAAACACGCTCGGCCTCACCAAAGGCAATCTCTCATCGCATATGAGTCAGCTTGAGGCAGCCGAATACATTGAAGTTACCAAAACATTCAGAGACAAAACTCCGCATACCAGTTACAGTATTACAGGTAAAGGCAGGACCAAGCTCGAAGAGTATTGGGGTATAATTGATCAGATTCGCGATTCCGGTGGACACCGGATTTAAACGCGCCACACAGGTGCGAAATAGGCCTGCCCAGAAGGCAGTCACTGAAGGGAAGACGATTTGCATGAAAAAGTTCGCGGCGTTTACAGTCATGGCGTTGCTGCTTATCTCTACCGTAGCGATGGCGGCTGATGACGCTACCGTACTGCTGAGGTACAAATTCGCTCCCGGCCAGATATGGGAGACTGTACAGACTTCAAAGGGCAAGCTCCCCATACTGACCGAGGTCGGGGGACCCAACGTACCTGCCAACGCTGGCGGCATGGTGATGACAAGTGAACTCGACATGATGGTCACTTCGCGCATCGCGGTCAAAACCGTGGACAAAAATGGCGTCGCCAGTGCCGACGTAAAGATCGTGGCGATGGTCGTCACTAACAACATGACCATCAATGATCAGCAAGTCAACTCGCGCGTGGAATATGGTGATGGCAAAATCACCATGTCAACACCTGGTGGTCAACCTATGTCTGCAGATGCGACTGCTGGGATGGAAAAGATGCTCTCAAAGGCATTCACTGGAAAGCTCTACCCTACCGGCGGCGTCGTATATGACGCTGAATATTCAAAACTCATGAACAGCATGATGGGCATGAATCTCGAAGCTGGAGACATTGAGAAATTCTCGCGCGTTGCAAATGGCCTGCCAAACAATCCCATCAAAATCGGAGACACATGGCAGAATAGCTTCGAGGGGCCCGACCCCGATAAAATGTCAGCCGATGCTGAGATGAAACTCACTGGCATCGAGACAGTCAACGGCCACAAAATCGCCCGCATAGCCTCCGCAGCATTTACGCATATCAGCGACACGGAGATCAATGCGCCGAATGCTGAAGGCAATCCAATGGGCGAGCTTATGAAAGGCATGAAAATCCAGATTGTCGCGCTGGACACAGAGACAAAGAGCAACATGCATCTCGACATGGAGTTGGGCCAGGTCACGCGCATGTCCTCCGACCTGATACTTAACATGGAGCAGCGCATGACGATGACCATGGGCGACGCCGAGATGATCGTCTGCACCCGTATTGAGGATGGGGCGCTGCACATGGAGACAAGCACTGTGCTCTCCAAATAATCAACGCGTCAGGAAGCGAAGCGTCGGCCTCATCTGCAGTACGCTGCCACAAACAATAAGCCCCCCATCCACTGATGGGGGGCTTTCATGTTCCATACTCCTAATGCACAATCTCCATCCAACACAACTGCCCGCGACATTGGCCTGTTTCTGCCCTTGTGCCTGCAAAAAAGACGCGCCAGCTTGGCTGTTCAGCGGAGCTGGCAACGCAAAAAACCTGAGAGACCGCGTAAAACCACGAGGAGGAGACGGTGCTACAACGGGGAATTTCCCTCCAATCGGGTTGTGCATGCATACATTCGTCAATGGAGGCTTGGCACATGTCAAAAACCAAAGTCGCATTCATCGGCACTGGCAAGATGCCCGTCAAAGCAGGGCCTCTCGGCTATGCAATGGCGTATAGGCATGGCGAAGCGTACGAACAGATTGGCGACGTTGAAATGGTCGCGGCGGCTGACATTGTTGAGGAAAATGGCCGTGCATTCGCAGACCGCTTCGGCTTCACTGACGTCTATGAGGACTACCATTCAATGCTGGCCGAAGTAAAGCCAGATATGGTAAGCATCTGTACATGGCCACATCTGCATGAGCGGATGGTCATCGACTGTGCGGAAGCGGGCGTGCCGGCAGTCCATTGCGAGAAGCCGGTGGCTGATACGTATGGCGCAGCAAAGCGCATGGTTCAGGCCGCCGAAGCCGCTGGCATGAAGCTCACGTTCAACCACCAGCGACGCTATGGCAAGCCATTCTACATGGCCAAGGAGCTTCTTGATGCCGGCGCAATCGGCCAGCTGCAGAAGATTGAGATCGGGGCGGGCAATCTATATGACTATGGCTCCCACAATTTTGACATGGCGAATTACTTCAATGGCGAGCGCGACACAAAATGGATGCTCGCAAATGTGAATTACACCACAGAAAACTTCGTTTTCGGCGCGCATAATGAAAATGACGCTCTCGCTTTGTGGGAATATGAGAATGGCGTCTTCGGCCTCGCATGCTGCGGAGCCGGTTCGGCATCCATCGGCTGCCACCATCGTCTCATCGGCAGCGATGGCATGATCGAGATCGGCCGGCAGGATATGCCGGTTCTGCGTGTGTTGTCAGCAGGCAAAGACTGGGAAGCCATTGACACCGGAGACGAAAACTGCCACGGGCCGAATTTCATCGAACGCTGCATAGCCGACGTTGTGGAGTGCCTGCGCGAAGGTCGCGAAAGCCAGATGAACGCCCGCAATGCACTACGGGCCACGGAGCAGATATTTGCCGCATGGGAATCGGCCCGGCGGCGCGGAATCGTCATTTTCCCGCTGGACATCGAGGATAACCCGCTTGCAGCCATGGTCGAGAGTGGCGATCTGAAGCCCGCCAAAGCATAGGCTGGCGAGCACACGATCTGTAAGCGAGTTGAGCACGGGCGCACAAGTCATCATGCAGATAGCGGCGACCACACACAAATAGAGCCGCGACACATGCTGAAATGGAACACCCCCTCTGAAAACAGAGGGGG
>CAYSRY010000075.1:7235-11750 GCA_964433395.1 uncultured Armatimonadia bacterium
CTCAGTTGCTACCATCCGCACCAGACACCACGCGCAGTACCTTTCCGTCCGCGTCATATCTGACGATTCCGGCAAGTGCCGGAGCGTCGAACTCCTCCAGTCCGGGATTGCCAGGGCGGTCGCCTATGAATACGACGTCGGTGAAACCAGCGCCATTGACCTCGATGCCAATGAACCCCTCGTCGCCACCCATTTCAATTTCGCTGGCGGTCAGATCGGGAGCCTGCGCGCCAGGATATGGCACAAGCAGCGTTACGAAAGTGACCGGCAATGATCCCTCGTGGTGATATCGCACCATCGGGCGAGGTTCGCGCGTACCATATTTATATGAGACCCACGACTCCCCGGCAGAGAATGAGCCTCCCGCATCGCGCAACTGCTTGATCAGCAGATTCGGGCCGGCAGGCAGAGCCGTTCGTGCCTCCATCGCTTCGGCGTCAAACTCAAGCTCGGCAGGCAGGAAATGAAAATTCTGATCGACAGTGTGAGCCCCCTCACCGGTGATGCGGTCAGCGACAATGAAATACGGAGTAATATCATCGACAGGCCGCGCGAAAAGTATCTGACGACGGTGTGTGACCCCTTCATATCCAGAATGCGAGCCATCGAGGAAACTCATGCCCTCAGTGGAGAAACGAACGTTGAGCGTCGCTCCGTCCCTATTCTGATTCGTCTCATCGATAGTCACTGTGCTGTGGGAATCGGTGCGCGATACTTCCTTGCGCCCCTCACCATAGTAGAGATAGCTGCCAGAATCGGGCAGCAGCGTTTTTCCGTAAGCATAGAGGTTGACCTGCATGGCATCGGGGTGCTGATGACCACCGCCCCACACGTGGGCAAAATCGGCCAGCAGGTAGATCGCCTGCGGATCGACCCAATCGGTGCGCATAACATAGTAGCCCGCCGAAGGCAGGGCCGTGTCGAGGTAGTCCGGGCGCTCCCCATCCTGCCCGGCGCTGCCAACATACAGCATATCCGGACGGTCAAACATCTCGGCACCGCTGCGAAGATAACTACGCGTGTCGCCCGGCCACGAATCGCCCACCATCGGCTGCGTCCCGTCTGGCTTGGACATGAACATTGTATATTCATGCATCTTTTCCAAACGCTCGCGATATCTCGGCTCCACCTCAAACCCAGCGGATTCTGCGAGGTTGGCGGCTTTGATGAAGCCGGACATCACGCCTTGGTGATAGCTGGTCGTCAGCTCAACCTGCGCCCCGTCAGCAAGCACCTGATTGAACATTTCGGCCGCGATGCGCTGCCATGCAGTGTCACGCCAGTTGTTGCCATCTGTGAACTCAGGGAAGAACAGCCCCATATTCAGCAATCCCATGCTCTCAATCTGTCCCCAGTTGCTGCCCGCATGAAAACGTTCTTCAGGCATGAGATATTCGGCATGGTCGGCAAGTGCCCCAAGGAAGAGGGCGTGGTCTGCGGGAGTGAATGATGGGGAATCGACGAAGCAGAAATAGATATATGGCCATCCCTGCCCGCGAATGCCGGCCTCAATCGTGCGCCATGAGTGTCTGGTCCCGGGCGGATTTTCAGCCACCCAGTCGCGCATGAGTTCGACCCATTTGAGAGCGTACTTTTCGTCGCCAGTGTGCAGATACGCCTCGCCCAGCGCGCGCCATGCCGAATGTCGGTTGAACTGCCACGTCCACTCGGGGTCTTTGGTTGGATTGAATGCCCAGTCGATGTCATCGGGCACTTTCTGGAAACCGTAGCTGCTCTGGCCAATGAAGCGGTTGGCCATGGCCTCGTCTGCTTCTGCAAGACGTCGGGTGAGGCTTTTCGGGTCTTTACTGCGAGGATCGTCGGGCAGCACCGGAGCCGTACGAGTGCTGAAATATGCCACAAGCGCGGTAGAAGCGGCTTTGAAATCTTCAGCGTCAACTGCGGCTTTGACAACAGCCATGTCTTCACGCTCAAGATCCAGACGTTTAAAAAGCTGCATAGCCGGATCCGGCCGCTCTACTTCCATGATCCGTATCCCCCTGAATTCCGCTGACTCCACATTATCGTGATACCCGGTCCACGCCACCGCCAGCACCACATCGCGTCCCGCATACGCAGCCTGCAGCGCAGCAAACGTGGCGCGCACGCTCTCGTCAATTTGTACCGGTTCGGCGAGGTCGCCAGCGGCGATGCCGGCAACTGTCAGGTATGCAAGCACGCTGCTCCGATCGGCAATGTCGAGCATCTGCGTGGTAGTCGGCTCAGCGGACATTGCGTCCCATGCCTCGGCATCCAATATCGCCAGATCGACACGGCCGCTGCGATTCTCAAGTTCACAGCGGGTGGCATAGGCGAAATCGAGCACAAATGCGGCGTTGTCATCGGGCACAGTGACGCGATGCCCGATGAAGATGGAGCCGCGAACTCCGCGGCCCGAATCGCCGTCGATGCGCACATTTGGGGTATCCTCCGACCCACTGAACGTGACATTCCATGCAGGATAGCCCCCCGCACGCTCGGCATCGACAGTCCGGGCACGTCGGACTTCCCATTCACCGTAGGCGTCCTGGGCGAAGACAGGCAGAATTGAGAGCACCACAGCCGCGGCTATCAGCCATGCGACAGTCGACGGTGCTTTTGCATAGAGCATATGGGTATCGTTAAATTTGTATTTTCGCATAGCTCAGAGTTCTGCATCGCGAGGGGCGATACCTGCGGTCACTGGGAGACAGATTGCAAGGTACAGTTATAAATTCGGCGAATAGTTGAATAAGTATTATTGGATGGCTTCACAAGGAGTTTTGGCACGGCGCTCTGAGGAGCGACGATACTGTATGTTGTCCACATATATTATGTATCGCACAATGGAGATTATTGATAATGAAAATGCGGAAGGGCATCTTGGTTTTGGTGATTGTTGCTTTGGTGGCCCCATCGCGCATGAGCAAGCTGCGGCTGCTCTTTGTTGCCTCGTTCGGGCTGCTGATTAACCGCCCACTGTACGGGATGATGCAGTACTTATTGAACAATACAGGTAATACAATTGGGGGACGTACAAGCCATGAAAAAGCTGATCAAGAAGCGATGGTGCCTGGGCACAGCAATCGGTGTGGGGATTGTCGTCGCAGCGCTCGCTTGCCACATGGTGTTGGCAGTGCGACACATTTTCTACGCACATCCGGTGACGCTTGCTGAGTTATCTGAGATTACGAAGCTGGAATTCCCTCCCGGAAGTACTATAGTCGGATCATCCTGGGAAGCAATCCCCACTGAGCTTGCCGCCAAAGTAATCGTGCCATCGGCGCAATTGCCAGAGCTGCTGGCCAGTTGCGACACCCGCAATATACGTGAGGTTGAGGAGCCTGCAGCAGCCACAGAACAAGTCAGCAATATGCAGCGGAACATACTCAATCTGGGGAGCGATGCCTCCTCCTGGTGGAACCTGCACCACAATGAGTATTTGTGGGTCGGCGCAAGTTCCAGGTCCCCAGAATATCTCGTGCCTATTTGCGTTGCGATTGCGAAGGTGAATGACGACAGCGTCGCATTGTATATTCGGTTATGGAGCTAGTATGGACGGTATGGCTCCGTACAGCTGCTATCAGCTTGACGCGGTCAGGAGACGGTGGGAGATGAAAAAGCGAAAAAGCATCTTTGTTTTGATAATCGTTGCTTTGGTGATCTTTGTGCTGGTGGGTGGGTGGCTCCTCTTCCTGAAATACTGGCACCCTTTTCCGACTGTGACAGAGCTCTCCTATTCGCAGGTCAAGGATTTTACCGGTCTGTGGGTTCCCGAGCAAGCGCGCGTAAACGCCATCCTTGTGACGGACTGGCAAAATAAGCGACTGGGTGCCAAGGCAAGCTTTGACGCAAAGCAGCTCGATACGTTCATGGAGCAGTTTGTGGACATCACAGAGAAGTCAGCCACCCAGCGTTTGGGTGTCCGCAATAACGCATTGGAGCCACGTCCGGACTGGTGGGTCCCGGACAACGCATCGGACTTTGAGACAATCAGATACATTAGGAGCGATATTCGCGATCCCGTAGAATTACTGATAGACAACAGCACGGAAGATGAAGTCACAGTATACATTCTGCAACTCCGCTGAAAAGGTGTATGGGGCATGGAGTAGCAACAATGTGCTGCGCCCGGTAGCAAGCATAGCATCGCTCGATGCGTATATTGCCGCGAAAGGGAGAAGGTGACAATGAGCCGGTGGAAAGGCACCTTTGTTTTGCTGATTGTTGTGCTGGTGGGGCTGATTGCGCTGCTAATCTCCTCGCGTCCCACCGCTCCCACTATCACGCTTTTGCGTGGCGATGATTCGCCTCGAGATAAGATCTTCGAACTGCACCCCACACTGTGGGGTGCCTGGGCAAAATGTATTGGCAGTATCCCGGAGGGCCGTTCCTCAGTATTCTCAGCCGACGGCACTCAGATAGCACAGGTCAATCACCAGAATGAGCTTGAAGTTTGGACATTGCCACACATCTCCCGACGTTTCTGCCAAAGCCTCAGCGACAACAAGATGGCGACAGCTCAAACTAGAGAGG
>CAYSRY010000075.1:11760-13313 GCA_964433395.1 uncultured Armatimonadia bacterium
GAGGCCAGAGGGCTGATATGGGACATGCAGGGACGGTATCTGGCATATACGCAGTTTGTCACTGGCTCTTTGGGAGACGTTGATGCGCGCATAGGATTGTTCGTAGTAGACACCATACAGAATAAGCGCGAGAAATGGGGGGAATGGAGTGCGTCAGGTGGCTATACTGTTCGCTGGTCGCCCTCTGGAGATTGGGTGGCCATGAGGCTGTTTGACAGCGAATCGCTTGCGCGCCTTGTTCTGGTGTGTCATGACGGAAAGAGCATAGAGGGTCCATCTGGTTTGAACATGGCTGGTTTCCCTGTCTGGAATTCTACCGAAGAGCGTATGAGCATTGTACTAGCACCGCAATGCAGAGGGCCTGAGCTGTCATTGTGGGAGCTCGACATTGAGCTCTCTCAGTGGCGTTGCATAGGCACCTACTACGAAAACATTCAATGGAGCACGCTGTTCAGACCTTTGAGCTACGCGGATGACGACCATTCACTGCTGTGTCTGCGATGGGGCCCCCGTGATGGCGACGAATCTTTTGAGTGTGGTGTTGTCGATCTCTCCACTGGCATCTTCCGCCCGATAATTGATCTGAGCTCTCACCTCCCCTCTGATGCATCCCTTATTGACATGACGCCTCTATCCCCTGATGGGCGATGGTTAGCGATGATGTTCAGCAATCATGCTCCGGCTGCTGGTCTGCTCGACTTAAAGACGCCGGAGTTTCGCTTTCTCGCAAATCGGCGGATCATCGGACTGTGGGGATATTGGTCCGGCGGGCTGAGGGATCTGAAAATAGCAGCAAGCTCGGGTAGTCTCAATACAGCGCAATCGCTCATCAGTCATGGTGCGGATACAAAAGCAACCGATGATGACGACGAAACGCCACTGCACGAAGCAGCGCGCTCTGGCAGCCTTAAGACCGCACAGTTGCTCATTGACCACGGCGCGAATGTGAACGCAACCGATTGCCTTGGCATGACACCGCTGCTATGGGCACTGACGTCAAAAGACCTCGCTATAACAAGGTTGCTTATTGATCGCGGTGCGGATATGAATGCGACAGACAGATATGGCATAGCACCGTTATACAGAGCAGCAAGTTCTGGCGACCTTATGGTAGCGAAGCTACTCATTAGCCACGGCGCAAACGTAAATGTAACGGATGGATATGGCACAGCATTGTTGCACAAGACAGCCCGCTCTGCTGACCTCAAGACAGCACAGCTGCTCATTGAACATGGTGCGGATACAAATGCGACAGACAGATATGGCGTAACACCGCTGCATGATGCAGCAAGCTCGGGCAGCCTCGAGGTAGCGAAGCTGCTCATTGAAAACGGGGCGAATGTGAATGCCACCAACAAACATGGGACCACACCGCTGCGATGGGCCAATCGAGGTTCCGAAATTGCCGAGCTTCTGCGCCAGCATGGGGCGAAGGAGTAGCAGTGCTGCTGCTGATGTAAGGCAGTGTGGAAACGAGTGGAATTGATGCGTCATGAAGTGGAGCATGTTGAAATGGAGCAGCAAGACCGGCAAACATTCAGGCTCAGTCGCCC
>CAYSRY010000076.1:0-13308 GCA_964433395.1 uncultured Armatimonadia bacterium
TGCCGAGGAAGCTCACCGCGCTGACTATGACGATGTTCCAGCTGCCGCACTATTATGGCGGGTTCGCCAGGCGGCAGGCATGAATGAGCAGGCACGCCGTGAACTCCTTCTGCTTGGCCTTGAGAGTCCTGTTCCGGATGTGTTAACTGCGCTTGCAGTAATGTTTCACACTGAGGGGCTGGATGATCGAGCGCTCGATTTCGCTGAACGGGCCACCCGTGTCGATGCCCATCACGCCGATGCCTGGCTCATCCAGTCTCAGATATACTCATCCATGGGCAACACGCGAAGCGCACTCAGTGCCGCCGAAAAAGCTTGGGAATGCTCTGCCGATGCTCCAGACATACGCGCTGAGGCCACTCGTTTGCGGCTGGCGCTGGATCCGGACACCTCCCCATTTCTTCTCGCTGGACGTGGAATTGACCACTGGGGCCGAGTGTGCGTCATGTGGGTGACTGGGCACTTTACTTTTCTGATTGGTGCTCTCGCCTACATTCTCTTTCTGTTCAGCCCCGCTCTATGCACACGTTTGGCCGGCTGAATCCTCAGACCTCCCGAACCACGCACCTGGATTCTCATTGCCAGACAGGAAAAAATCCCCGCAATGTAGGCGAGGATTTCTGTATGTATTCTGCGCTATTGCATTTTTTGGCATGGCCGTACCAGCGCACATGCAAGTCAGTATGAGTTCCTGTTTTGGCAACTGCACATGCCCATCAATAATGTTCACTGACGCGCACGCTGCAAATAAACATCTCCGTTTCCATCCAGTGTCGCGCCTATCCCTGTATGGATTGATCTGCAAGTTTGTCATACACGTTTCGTGTCCAGGTTCGAATCTCGTCCCAGTTACGATGATCAACAATTCCCGAAGTCGGTTCGCCTTGGCGTTTGGCGATGGCAACCATCATCAGTCGCATTGGAAGATTATATTTCGGATAGCTTAGGCAACCGGCAAAATTACCGAAAGCGATTGGCGTCAGCCCCTCCACCGTATTTGCGATATTTGGCACCCATTCTTTTTCTGCCATTGCTTTGCCTTCTGCTTTGTGTGCTGCGCCGCTGGTCATGAAAAATGCCGTTGGTTTGGCGCGCAGGAGGTTTGCATTTTTCTTCACAAAAATCGTTGCTGGCTTCAGCCATTTGAATGCCCAGATTGGACTGCCCACTATGTACCCGTCATAGCCGCTTGCGTCTTTTACATTGCGGCACCTGGCTACATCCACCTCGACTTCGAATTCCCGCAATACTTCTCCCATGACATTGGCGATTTCTTCCGTAGTGCCGTGACCTGTTTCGTACGCAATCAGTATTCGCATACTTTCACCTCAGGCGGACAGCAGTCACATCTGCATGCAAGCACATCATTACTTATTTTCGCGCTTTGACTTTGCGGCGCCTCCTGTTTTGTTAACCATTTTTTTGAGACAGCGGAACCAATCTTTGGGTATGAGCGTCGAACTATTCAAGGTAGTGGACAGAACTTGGAGGTGGCTGCAATGTCGCGTACCATTTCTTTGTTTGTCGTTTTGTTTGCTGTACTGTGTGTGACCACGGCTTTCGCCGACGGTATGCTCATACCAGGCATACCTGGCAACATAATTCCCGATGAGCCGTATTTCACCGTCAAGTACCACCATGTCAAAACCGAAATTCGCGATCAGCTCTGCACCACTTATATCGATCAGGTCTTTGTAAATCCGGGGCGGCGTGAAATGGAAGCTACGTACATATTCCCGTTGCCAAAAGGCGCGGTTGTCCGCGATTTCACATTGCACGCTGATGGCCAGGAGCTGAAGGCTGAACTCCTCGACAAAGAGAAAGCCCAGAAGATATACGAAGACATCGTTCGCCGTAGAAAAGATCCCGCGCTTCTCACCTATGCGGGTGAAGGCGCCTACCAGTGCAAAATATACCCGATCCCCCCTGGTGGTCAACGTCGCATCGAAATTCGCTATTCCGAGCTGCTCACCTATGACAGCGGCGTTATTGGCTACACCTATCCACTCAGCCCAGAGCAGTTCTCCCATGACCCTATCGAAAGTGTTGTTTTCACCGCTGATATTGAGGCCCAAAACCCCATTGGCACTGTCTATTCACCGTCTCATGACATTGTCGTCAGCAAAATCTCAAAGAACCATGTGCGGGTCTCATACGAAGAGAATGGAACGCGCCCTGACCGCGACATCCTCCTCTACTACAATGTCGCTGCGGATCCGGTCGGCTTGAGCCTCGTCACTTTCAAGGAGCCCGGTCAGGATGGTTTCTTCCTGCTGCTTGCCGCTCCTACGGTTGAACAGCAGACGGACAAGGTCGTCCCCAAAAACATTTCATTTGTGCTCGATACCTCGGGCAGCATGAGTGGCGAGAAGATCGAGCAGGCGAAAGAGGCCCTGACATTCTGCATCAACAGCCTCAACCAGCAAGATCATTTCAACATAGTCACATTCAGTGGCGACGTGCGCCCATTTGACGAAAAGCTCCTGCCTGCTTCGCCCGAAAATACGAAAAAAGCCCGTGACTTTGTCGCAGGTTTTCAGGCTGGCGGTGGTACCGACATAGATTCGGCTCTGCGCACGGCTCTGCAGAAGCGCGCTCGCGACGAGGCCAACTACATTGTCTTCCTCACTGATGGTGAAGCTACTGTCGGCGAGACGGATAATGCTAAAATCATCACAAATGTGGCCAGCGAAGCAGCGAAAATGCAGGGTGCCACGCGCTTGTTCGTCTTTGGCGTTGGCTATGATGTCAACACCAACCTGCTTGATCGACTGGCGCAGGATAATGGGGGCCTCACAACCTATGTTCGCCCCACCGAAAACATTGAGGTCAAAGTCTCCAGCTTCTTCTCCAAAATAGCAAGACCGCTGCTGACAGACATCAACATTGCCTATGGCGCAGCCGAGATATACGACACGTTCCCGCGCGAGCTGCCAGATTTGTTCAGCGGTTCTCAGCTCGAGATATTTGGTAGGTACAAAGACGCCAGTGCCGGACAGACCACCATTATCCTGAACGGTACGACGGCGGAGGGCTCCCAGACATATGAACTTGCTTGTCGCTTCCCAGAGAAAAGTGTTGGTGGCGACCATATCGCCTCACTGTGGGCATCGCGAAAGATCGGTTACCTCCTCGATCAGATTCGTCTCCATGGTGAGAACAAAGAACTGGTGGATGAAATTGTCCGTCTGAGCCTTGAGTATGGCATTCTCACAGAGTACACGGCATTCCTCGCCAACGAGGATGCGCCACTTGCGGTTGATGAGATACGCACATTAGCCGGAAAAACCATGAATGACAGTTTTACTTATTCAGCTGGCGCCGGGGCGACGTCACGAGCCCAAAACGCTCAGGCGATGCAGCAGCAGAAAGCTGTATCTGCCACGAATACATTTGTCGATGCTGAGGGAAATATGCAGCGAATTGCGAACGTCCAGAATATCGGCCAACGCGGTTACATACAACGCAATGGCCGCTGGGAAGACACTCGATGGCAACAGGATCAGAAAATCGTCATGCGCATCCAGGCATACTCAGAAGCCTATTTCCAGCTCAGCCGCAACTTCCCGGCTGCAAACAGTCAGCTTGCGGTTGGTGACAATGCGATACTGATACTCAACGGTCAGGTTATTGAGATCGCCGATGAAGGCAAAACAGTCCTTACAGATGAGGATCTGAAGCTCCTCGGGACCGCTGCACCTGTACCTGAGCAGGCCAGCCTCCCGCTTTCTCCTGCATTTGCAGGCGCAATGGTCCTGCTGGTGGCGCTGGGTATCCCCGCACTCGCCCGGCGTCGCAACGGCTGACCTCACGCGGTCCTTTGTGACCCGCGATTCCCTCCTGTGTGAGGCAGGCCGCAT
This sequence comes from uncultured Armatimonadia bacterium, assembly GCA_964433395.1. Classification (GTDB taxonomy): domain Bacteria; phylum Armatimonadota; class Zipacnadia; order Zipacnadales; family UBA11051; genus UBA11051. The sequence continues at coordinate 3,861 of CAYSRY010000076.1, forward strand.
CATAATGGCGCCCGGTTCCTCCCCCGGGCGCCATTACACTTACTCAAAATTGCTGTCAATCTACGAATGGCGAGTTCTCGGTCTGATCCAACGTCTTCTCCATAGTTTGCAGAGCGTCGAGCCAGCAACCAGGGTCTCCGCCCAGTGGGTCCGTGAAATCGCATGCGCACACATGCCGAACTTCAGCTCGCAGATGCGCAATACGGACTTTGAGTTCTTCGACACCAACTGGTGCGGAGGGATTATCTATGGAGTATTCTGCCACTTTTCGGCATAGCTCGATCAGGTCTGCCGTCATATGCAGGCACGTATGTAGCCATCGAAGCTCAGACGGCAGGCTGTCGGCTGCCTCCAACATATCTGCAGCTTCGCGTGACAATTCTTCGCAGTCCTTTAGCCTCGCTAACTCCCCATCCGGAAGTGGCTTACCATCATATATTGCTGCCACTATCCGCATCACGGTCCACCACGCGATTGCAACTGGCCATCGCCCTGTTCCTGGCGCACCAAAGCATAGAGCCTCTGCAAGCGTCGTGCCGTACCCCGGATAAAGTCGCTCGCATATCATATGAAGAGCCCCATCTTTGCCACAGATCTCTGCCGGCCGCAGCCCATTGCTTGCACCGTGCAGAAACTCTTCACGGTCACCGCCGCGCCAATCGTTCAGCTCTCCATTCCACAGGAAGGCCCCAATCATTGCCTGCACGTGTTCAGAATGCAGTCCCGGGCCGCTCACGTACACGCTCCGGGCACCTTTCCAATGATCTGCAAAGCCAGCACACAGGTTCACCGGGTCGTCACTCTGATACCGGTCACCACCACCAAACGCAGCTACATGCACGCCGTGACCGCGCCCAACTCTCTCCAGTGCATATGCCAATTGTTGCACACGCGGACTACCATCACTGTTTGCAAACTGCTCACGGATTGTGAATTGCACGTTTTCCGCGGGCACCAGCATCTGACTGACGTTTACAAAATATTGTACTTCCGCCGCCCACGCGTCATCGTCCTCTGTGTGATGCGTATACATAGGGCCTGTCAGCAGAAGCTGGCAGTCGTGAGCCGCTGCGTATCCACTCTCATCATTGACGACGCCATTGATATTTTCGACTAGTTTTTCGTACCAATTTACAACTGCTCCAGCAAGGCCAAGTGGTGATTCAACGTGATCATCAGGCCATATTTCCCGGCATCGCGCGCATCGATTCAGCCAGCTCTCTGCATTCGATGCCAGATCGCCCGTGTCGATGTCGTGAATGTACAGCCCTCCGGGTTCCACCGCGCGCACAAACTCCGTCAGTTCTCTTAGCTTATCTCTCGCCATTTCCTCATTTGCCAAGCAGCTCCCAAGTATGCGTGAGGTGGGGTGGTTGGGAAGACCACGACATGTGTATATGCCACCATCAGGATAAGGGTGACGATTTTCAAAAACCTGGCCGTAATAAGGGTAACTGTACATTATTGACAGTTGGTAAGCGAAACCATAGCCGCAACCGTATCCGCCGAATACCAGCGAGATACCAAGGTTACGTGCATACTGATTAAACTCCCGCATCATCTCCGCATAGCCATCAAATCTGTTCGCGTCCCAGCCAAAGCCATCAAAATAAACCATGTTCAGCTTCTGCTCTGCAGCGAATTCCAGCTTCCGGTGAACTCTAGCAATGTAAGCATCTTTTCCGTCACCATAGTCATATGCCCACCGATTCACCTCACAGTTTATCAGCCAACCGGCTGCGCGTTCGGCGAACTGGGGCCGATCTTCTATTCTGCCGACTGTGAGTTGTCCATTGGACTGGCAGGTCATCTGTCGCAGACTTTCCACACCCCAGCGCGCTCCTGCCTCATCTGCGCCTCGCAGATTAACGCTGTCCTCCGCCACATCGATCAGATAGGCTTGTGGGCCTGGCATGACGGTCCCAAATTCTGGCATTGCCCGATTCGTCGGCCAGTGCGCTGTACTTGAAATCACGATATCATCGCATGTGGGCGGCCGTGAGCTGTCAGCCATAGGAAGTTGTATACGCTCAGATAGTCTCCGCGTAGCATGTATTACACTGCGCGCAGAGGCTGGGGCCACCCACAGACGCAGGCCGTTCAGTGGACGTGTCGCCTCTCGGTTGACGGTGAACTTCGGTGGGGGATAGATACCGCTTGCCAGTATCTTCACGGCCACGCCTCCTGAGATACGCAGAATACGGGGGTCACAGTGCAAGTGACCCCGGTCCACATATTGGTGGGCCGGGGTCATGTTTTCACATGTATGTTGCTTCTTTGGGTATAAGCTAGTTCAGCGAAATCGAAGTCGATACAGACGCCTCTATCGTTTCTTCCACAGTCACTTCGCGGTCTAGCTTCTGCGACAGATAGATCGATTCCTGAATCAACATGGTGTTCAGAGCCAGTTCTGCCGTCGGTAACAGCTCTACGCGACCTTTCAGTGCCGCAACCCAGTGATGCTGTGGGCTGTCGTATGCGTCGCCATTTTCATGAACATTGTGCCAGCGGTAATTTGCCTGCCCCATGTCCACAGTCGCATTCATTGCCAGGTCTTTGATATTCCGGAAGAAACCGAATGGCTGCAGGCGGATGCCAGCCTTGTCACCGACAATGCTTGAGCCCTCAAAACCATCCAGGTGGATGGCCCACGCTTCTATGATGTCAAGAGTCGCTCCATTGTCAAAACGCACAAAACCAAGGCCAAGTTCCTCAACATCATAACCGCTTGCTTCGAATCTGGCCGGATCGATGGCGGTTTCCTGGTAGGTCCTGCCGCTGATACGCGTTGGCATTGGATTGTCCAGCAGATAAAGCATCTGTGCGATATGATACACGCCCATGTCATACAGGGCGCCTCCGCCTGAATTGCGTTTCTGTACGAAAGTCGGCGTCCCATAGCCATCGACAAATGGGCGACCGCGGCGGCGGAAGCCCGTCGAACGCGCATGATATGTTTTTCCGAGATACCCTTCGTCGATAAGGTAGCGGGCGGCTTTTGTCTCATCGCTAAAGACTGTTGCAAGCTGGATACTGAGTTTCAGACCGAGTTCTTTGGCTACGTCATACATCTTCTTTGCGTCTGTGTATGCGCCAGCCATTGGCTTTTCGCAATATACATGTTTGCCAGCTTCCAGAGCCGCGACTGTGAAAGGCATGTGGAAGTTGTTATGCAGACAGACATCGACTGCGTCGATGTCATCGCGTGCCAGCATTTCACGAAAATCAGTGTATACATCAGGAATATCGTTTTCCTTCGCGACGCGGGTTGCTTCTTCTTCATTGATGTCCGCCACGGCCACGATTTCGGCATCGTCAATTTCTGCGTAGTTCCCGACGTGATGTTTGCCGATCTGCCCCACGCCGATAATGCCAATGCGGATTTTTTGGTCGCTCATTCTCTGCCACCTTCATTACGAAAGCTGCGTGCGTTTTCACCGTAGAAAACGGTACTATCGATAGTGAGACATATACGGGTACGCCAAGTTGCATTATTTAACACCTAATTTGCAGCGGTCTTCGTAACCAACTCCCATATCATCGTGTGCAGACCAATCATCTTGATGCCGATTATAATTGTGAGTATTCCGAAAAGAAGCCGCAACATGGCCGTCGGCAGCACGTTTGCCAGTGGCGCGCCAAGCCAGACGCTTCCGATAATTGCTCCAAGTACCATGGCCGCAGCCGCATGCCAACTGACATTGCCGAGAATTGCGTCACCAGTGAGGCCCAGATGCCGTCCCACTATCAGTGGAATCGCGAAAACAATTACCGACCCAATGAGAGCCCACAGCGCAATAGGAATCGACATCTTCCAGTTCGTGGGATCAGCATCAAAATGGTAGCGCATGGCTCCGGCGATGGCCATTGGCACCATCAGTGCGAGCGCCGTACCCTGCGCCAGTTTTTGCGGGTCATCGTAGACCTTGTCCCATGCAAAGCTGAGTACCGGAACCACGATAATACCTGCCCCAATGCCCAGTAGCGACGACATCGTCCCTGCTGCTAACCCCAATATGCCAATCAGGCCAAAAGCTTTCCATGTCCATTGCAATTGAATCGCCCTTCCATACTCAGAAAACAGCCCGATAGGCTGACCGTCTATCGGGTTTCTGATGATCCTGCCAATTATAACACATGCAGCAGGATGTAAACTGCCTCTCGATAGAGTTCGCAGAGGTTTCTTCAAGGTTTAGGGCGAATTCTTCGCACAATATAAGTATCATTGAACAATGGTGTCTTCTGGGGGGCTGGCGCCAGTCGAGCACATCTGAAAGGGATGTTTCAGTCATGGCCGCAAAGTTCCAGGTCGGCGCTTCAATGAGCAATATAACTCCGAAGCTCGGCACTCACATCGCAGGTTATTTCAACGATCGTATAGCTGAAGATATCAATGATGAGCTTCATTCCAAAGCCATCGTCCTTGACAATGGCGATACGTCACTTGCGTTTGTCGTCTGCGATCTGATTGCACTTCTGAAAGATGACGTCGACGTAATCAAACAACGAGGTAGCCAACTCACGGGCATTCCATACGAAAATATCTTCGTTGCCGCTACGCACACCCACACCGGTGCATCCCCCGAGGGATTGCTCGGTACGCCGCGTGACGATGCCTACATGGACTGGGCTATGGAGAAAGCTGGCGACGCCATTAAGCTCGCCCAGAATCGTCTGCAGCCCGCGCTTTTCGGCCACTACTCCGGCAGTTGTCCGGAGGAAGTGCACAATCGCCGCTGGCATATGAAAGACGGCTCTGTGAAGATGAATCCTGGCTTCCAGAACCCCGACATGGTGCGCCCGGCGGGCCCAATCGACCCCGAAGTCGCGTGGGCTGTTTTCCTCACCGAAGATTACAAACCCATCGCCGGATTCGCGAATTATGCTCTCCACTATGTCGGCGGTGGACTGGGCACAGCCGTTTCGGCCGACTATTTTGCACAGTTCGGCCGCGCCATGCAGCGGATGGCGGGCAGTGATTTTGTCGCAATTATGGCGAATGGGTGCTGTGGGGATATCAACAATTGTGATTTTACCCGCCCGGTTCCCCAGATGCTTGATGGTGACCCATACTATCAGGTCACGCGTGTCGCCAACGCCGTCGCGACTGAAGCATATGGAGCATGGCAGCAGATATGGGAATACACCTCAGACGTCGATCTCGCGGCGTATACGAAGATGATTGATTTCACACGCCGCGAATATTCCGCGGACGAAATCAAGGCTGCCAAAGCCTATATCGCCAGCTCGCGATCAGACGATCTCACGGAACTGGTCTATGCCCACGAGACTATTCTCGTCTCTGAAGAGCCTGTCACAATCCAGACGCCAATTATGGGCCTGCGCATTGGTGATCTCGGCATTGTCGGCTTACCTGGCGAAATATTCGTCGAATATGGTTTGCAGATAAAGGATAGCTCCCCGTTTACTCGCACGATGACGATCGAGCTTGCTAATGATTACGTTGGTTACTGCGCCACCGAAATCGCACTCGAGCAGGGCAGTTACGAAACCCGGCTGTGTCGCAGTGCAAAAGCGGCTGCCGGTACCGAAGCTTTGATGGTCAATGCGGCTGTTGAGGTGCTCAACAAGCTCGCTGAATAATGCCATATTCAAAGGCGCTTCCGTCACTGAAAAAACGATGGTCGATGCCTGCATTGAGGTCCTCAACTGCCTCAAATAGGCTATATATAATATTGCTGAGGAGACCAGCCATGGCAAAAGCACAGATGAGCGGTCGTGAAAGAATTCTTACGACAATGCGCCATGAGGAGCCGGATCGCGTGCCGATCTCACCGCGCGTTGGTGCGTGGTTCACATCAGAATATGGCGATGCCAGCCTTGAGAAGCAGCTTAGCGTTCTTCAGGATATGGATTTCATGCACATACTCGGCCCCATGACTTCCAACTATGTCATCTCATATCCAGACGAGTACAATCTCCCCGGTGTCTCCGTTGACCAGAAACGCTACACAGAGGGCGAATATACCGTTGTCGAGCGTACTTTTCACACTCCGGCTGGCGCCATATCCGACCGCACGAAAATCCCGCCAGCTGGCCGCGAGTTTGGAGTTTCCCCAAATCCCATCAAAACTGAATACCTCATCAAAACGATCGACGACCTGCCCGCCCTCGAATATGCCATGTCGGCAATCGGCACTGACATGACGCGCTACCACGATGCAGTCGCCGCAATAGGCGATCGCGGGGTGGCGATGGTCTGTGTCCGAAGCGCCCTTGATCATGGCGCTGGCGATGCTCGCGACATGCAGGATCTCATGATGGATTATTACACAGATCGCCCGCTATTCGACGCGATTATCGATTTCTTCCACCGCCGCTCGCTTGAGCAGATCAAAGTGGCGTGCGACGGAGGCGTCGAGTTCATTTTCGGCAGCTGGTATTTCAACTCTCTCTCCGCTGGCTGGTCTCCGGCAATCTATGAAGAAGTATTCATCCCACAGATCCGTGAGCATGTCGAGCTTACGCATTCTTATGACGCGTACTACGATTTCTACGATGATGGCAATCTCATGCAATCCATGGAGATGATTGCCGATACGGGCATTGATGTGCTCGAAACATGCACGCCTCCTCCCATGTGCGATTTCGACCTCGAAGTCGCTAAAGCCACCATCGGCGACAAAGTCACCCTCAAAGGTTACATTGACCTGCTCTATGTCCTCCAGAAGGGCACGCCAGCCGACGTCGAAGCACAGATCCGTTTTGCAATGGATGCCGCCAAACCGGGCGGCGGTTTCATCATCGGCTCCTGTGATTCATTCCGTGAGGGTACGCCCGCAGAAAACCTCGAAACCTACTGGCGCTGCTGCAAAGAGTATGGCGTCTACGTATAACTATTGGCGTTATAACAGATATTTTGCCCAGAGGCGATTGCAATGCGTTGGCCTGGTGTAGCTGTCTGTCTCTGCATTTCACTGCTCCTCCCCATGTGGGCTTTCCCTGATGGGGAGGAGACTTTCGGTTGTGAGGCCAATCCCACCGGCAATCCGATTGGGGGTGGAGATGGGTACTCGCCCATCCTGACGACTGGCGATTTCACGTGCCTTACGGTCGATGAATTTGTCGATGCCCTCGCCGAAGCCGCTGACGGTCAAGTCATTTTCATCCCTGATGGGGTTGAAATAGATATGACTGGCCAACCACCCCAGAAAGTACCGGGTGGGGTCACGATTGCCGGAACGCGTGGCCTCAATGGCTCTCTCGGGGCCCGTATTTTCACCACAGACCGTTCCGGACGTCTCTTTGATACTGCGGGTGACTTTGCACGCATTACTGGCCTGCGCTTTGAGGGGGGATATGGTGGCGCAGATCGTACTGCCGAAAGCTCTATGTTTCTTCAGACGGCCCACTATGGCCTCGAGGTCGACAACTGCGAGATTTTCAATTTCAATGTGCAGGCCATCCAGGGCGTTCGTGGCTCAAGTGCACTTTATATCCACCACAACTATATTCATCATTCGATGCGGTCTGGCAATGGATACGGGGTAAGTCTCTACCGCAGCGACGCACGCATCATCGCCAACAAGTTTGACTATTGCCGTCATTGCATTGCATCCAGCGGTGATCCCGGTTGTTCGTACGAAGCCGCATGGAATCTCGTCCTCCCCAATCAGACTGCTCATCACTTTGACATGCATGGAGGCGCGGATCGAGGCGATGGCACTGACATCGCCGGAGACTGGATCCACATTCACCACAACACATTCGTGGGGGATTCTGCAGTGCCGTTGCTGGGGGGAGTGACTGACCGCGAGACTGGAGAACGCCGATCCATAGTGATTCGAGGTATCCCGTCGCAGGGTGCGGTCATTCACAATAACTGGTTTTCTCACCCTGTTGCGCAGACCATATGGTCATTTGGTTATCGCAATGTCATGGTTTATCGCAATATCTGGGGGCCCGAACAGAAGCTGGAGGAGTGAGTATGTCGCGACACCTCTCCCAATTCATTATTGGCGTTTTTGTCGCAATATCCACGCTATCGCCAGTGCTGGCCGCTATGGACGCATTCGGTGATCCGCTGCCTGAGGAAGCGCGTCAGCGCCTTGGCACTACTCGTATGCGTTACAGCACCGTACTGGGTGATATTCTCTATCTCACAGATGATCTGGCTGCCGTTGCAGTTGATACGCAATTGGAGATCTGGGATCTCACCACATGCTCACTCAAGGCCTCCTACAATTTCGCCGGCAGCTCCATTGCTGCTCTTGACCTCGCACCAGAGGGCGACACGCTCCTCATAGCGCAACGTGATGGGCTCATCACCGAGTGGAGTGTTGCCTCCGCATCGACCATTCAGACATGGCAGACAGCGCAGGCTCAGCTTTGCGACGTGTGCTATTCACCGGATGCGCAGCGTGTGCTTTCTTGTGGTTACATGCCATCAACACTCAAGGAATTCAGTCGCGATGACCACGCTGAACTCGTCTCAATCACCGGCACCAAACAGGTTTTCACTGGTGCTGTGTACGTTGGAGAGCGGCGGGTAGTCGTCGGTGGAGGGTACAAATTCATCGTTTCTCTCTACGATCTCGAGACAGGCGAGGAGCTTAATGAGTGGCTTGGTGATTACTGCGCCAACGATCTCCAGGTATCCGACGATGGCGAGCGTCTGTTGGTCGGTTTCCGGTATCGTGCTTCCGAGTGGCTGTTAAGCGATTTCAGCCGTCTTGCCATGTACTCCGGACACCTTGGCGGCGCAGTCAATTCCGTATGCTACTGTGGTGATGGCAAGCAGGTTCTCACATGTTCTCGTGATGGTTCAATCCGCTGCTGGGACCGTGTCGCCGCCGAGGTTCTCAGCCGCTGGTATCCGCACGAAGGTGCTGTTGAGGCGATGCGAGTGTCGCCGAATGGCCGTTTCGTTCTGTCATGGGGCGGGCGAAAAGGTGCCTATGGCGTCGTCGAGACTACCATTGCAACCGGGAAGCCTCGCGTTGAATTCCCGCGCCACACGGCATCCGTAAACGCCGTGGCGCCGATCCCTGGCAGCAATCAGGTTATTTCTGCCTCTGATGATGCCACTCTTCGCGTCTGGGATGCAGTTACCGGACAATGCTCTCTCAAAATTGCTGGCCCGACGGCCGCAAAATTCACTGCTATAGCAGTCGCTCCAGATGGTACCCGGGTTTCCGCCGGATGCAGTGATGGGACTGTCCGTGAATACTCCCTCCCTTCAGGGCAGTACTTGCGCACGCTTGCTCAGCATACTGGCTTTATTCGTGATGCGGTGCGAATTCCTGGGACGCACCAGTCATACGATCCATCATTGCTCACTTGTGCCGATGATGGTACGGTGCGGGTATGGGATGACGAACACGCGCAGTGGGCGCTTGCGATGCTCTCAGGCCACTCCGGTGGTGTCCTCTCGGTGGCCGTGTCTTCCGATGGCACTCTTGCCCTCACCGGTGGTCGCGATGGCACG
>CAYSRY010000077.1:0-965 GCA_964433395.1 uncultured Armatimonadia bacterium
CTTGGTGGCGCATGGCACACCGATGTCAAAATTCGGGAGGCCTGCGGAGCAGATATGTATCGCTGAGCGAGCCAAGGGATGTACCTATGTTGGTTATCACCCATGGCCGACTGATGGCGTGAATGATTGGGATGACCTTGACACCTATCTCGCAGGCGATGGCCACAACTGGTTCCTTGATCATCTGAATACTGAAGCGCATAATGGCGGCTCCAACTACGGCTTCGTCGATGGGCACGCCAAATGGTATCGATTTGAGCAGACGCTGGGTACGACGAAGCCAGGGATGCACAATATTGAGAGAATCTATCCGGACTGGCAGCACTAACCTCAATATACATCTGGCATGAAAACACCGGCCCGCAGTATTACTGCGGGCCGGTGGCATTGTCGCGGCTAGTACTGTCCAGATTTCTGTCAAGTATTGAGCTTTTTCAGCAGCCAGGCCATGTTCTTCCCAAGATTGGCCATCGTCTGCATGCCTTCTTCGTCATTCTCGACTTCGCCCGGCTCCCGTCCGATACCGATGTTCCAGTAGGTCGAGCCGGGGATGATCATCTCTTCAATCTGGAAAAAATGATTGATTGTATCAAACGCGTGAATAGACCCGGCGCGGCGCACTGCCACCACCGCAGCGCCCACTTTGCCTTTGTAGGCACTCCCGTTGGCTTTACCGACATATCCCGCGCGATCTATGAGCCCCTTCATCTCTGCTGTGACATCTGCAAAATATGTCGGTGACCCGAGGATGATGCCGTCGGCCTCCATCATCTTCTCGATGCATTCTCCGGCCGCGTCTGGAATCACACATTTTCCATTCTGATTCTCGAAGCATTTTCCGCACGCCGTGCAACCGCGCAGGGTCTTCCCCGCAAGCTGCACGAGCTCCGTCTCGATGCCTTCCTGCTCAAGTTCCTCGAAAACACGCCGGATTAATATTGCCGTATTCCCGTCTTTTCTCGCGC
>CAYSRY010000077.1:975-13210 GCA_964433395.1 uncultured Armatimonadia bacterium
CTTTCATATTCATATCCCCCAGATTTGCATATTTCCTGCCCGGAGAAAATTCTCTGATGCACTGCGCGCATATGATGGGCAAGCGGCTGCTAATTGTGCGACGGCATCCAGAGCTGGTCTTCACTTATGCCTGCATCGCGAACGGCGCGTCCCGCAACCTGACAGTCGCCCAGACGATTAATATCATGTGCGTCCGAACTTATTGAGATTTTCACGCCATAGCCTGCCAGTTTGCTCAGGTAATCCTTATACTCTTCACGAAAGCAATCCGTATATGATGGACAGGTCCAGATTGCGCTGCCATTGGATTCTATGGCCGTATTGCATTCTACGGCGGTTTCCCCGAGTTCGGCGATGTAATCCTCGGGGACATGGCTCATGTCGGTCAGCCACGCCAGCGTACCGTCGGCGAATTGTCTGCCTGGAAACCAGTATGGATGCACAAGCACGTCTACCAGCGGATTGCGGATGACGGCCAGCATCAGCTTATGCTGCAGTGCCAGAATACCTTCGATATCTGGTTCGGTGTAGTAGCAGCTGTGCACGCCGGCTATGACCAGTTCACACCCCAGCTTCTCCTTCTGCTCTTCGTCAATGGAAATTGCACCGGTCTCCGGATTTATAACATTTGCTTCCACTCCGAAATACACATCGAGGTCCGTCTCAATCTCGGCCAGCTCGTGCTTGATAAGCAGGTTTTTGTCAAGAAATTCGGGCGCATTCAGGTGATCTGTGATGGCGATTTTCTCAAGGCCAAGCTCCTCGGCCTTGGCGATGATTGCCTTGACGGTCATGGTCTGGTTTGCGCATTTCAGGTGCTCGGTGTGGATGTGAAAATCGACTTTTTCGTACATGTTTATTTCGTCATCTCCAGTGATGAAATATTGACGTGCGATTCCTCTGGTCTTGCCATTCTGAAATCATACCATAACCATCTGGATTGGAATGAGTTTCTCGTCGTCGAAGTCGTTGCCGTGCTGGTGATTAGTGGTGACCCTCTCCATATGCAATGCTGTCACATTGCGATTCTGTGTATGGCAGCTCTGTCAATGTATCTTTGGGATGCTCATTGGACGCCAATTCTATAAGAATATTTCTGCTGTATGACACAGGGACCTCCCCCCCTCCTGAGGTTCTTGGAAGTACAACTTTGGTTCAGGGGGTGTGTTTCAGAGAGTGTAATCGTGTCTGTGGGGCGATGAGGCGGCTCTACGGTCGGTAACGGGCACCAGAAGATGCAAATGGAGACTGAACAGGAGGGTAGGACCTGTGGGGGTATTTTCCGGAACAAAGCGGGCACATCAGTGAACCTGATGCGCCCTGAAAATGCGTTGATTCATCGTCTGCTATCAGCATCTGTCTACTGCAATTCCTCAATGTTATGGGGAAGTTCTTCACCGGTGTCGGGTTTGCACATGCGGCGATTGTGCTCATCGAGGGCCTCATTATGAGCTGTGTCCAGTTCGTATTCACCTGACCGGTGCAGTGACCAGAATGTGAGTGGTGGGCCGATTATTTCACTGATCGCGACTGCTGTCAGAATAATGGTATTGAGCGGTACCCAGAATGCCTCAAACGCCGGAATGCTCTGCGCTCTCAGGACCAGACCGATTGCGATGCCTGCCTGCGAAACAAGCGTCAGCCCCAGGAAGCGATCTATACACGACTCTACGCGCAGACTGCGGGTCGCTACGCGTGTGCCGATGAATTTTCCAAGCATTCGGGCGAGGATATAAACCACGATAGCGACAGCGCTGTAGCCGAATGCGTCGAAGTCAAAATGAGCGCCTGCCAGAACGAAAAATATTGCAAAAAGCGGTGGTTCAAATTTCTCGATGGCTTCGAAAGCTCCGCGCTCGCAGCGGTAGCTGTTCGTTATGACAACACCAAGTGTAATCCCCGCGAGCAGCGGCGGAAAATTGAGCAGTTCGGCCAGCCCGGCACACAGCAGCACCATTCCAAGGGTGATCATGAGTGTCGGGCCGTGCTGATCCTGCCTCTCGATGAATGGGTGCAGAAGAATCGCCATCAGCGCCCCCAGGCACACTGCGCCCAGAATGCGGCCGAGTGCGAGCAGGACGCCGGGCAGAATACCATGGGCGGTACCAAGCAGCAGGACGTCCTGCAATATGACGGCAACAATGCCAAAGACCGCAATTGCCAGAGCATTGTCGACGGCAATAGACATCATCATGCAGCGTGTCAGGAGGGTGTCGCGGCCATATTCCTTGACGATTGCAAGGTTTGCGCCGGGAGCTGTGGCCATGGCAATGGTGGCAAGCAGCAATGCCATGGGGAGGATGTAATCGATGAACCCATAGCCTGCGGGGACGTAGTGGCCGATGCCCAGAATGCCCAGCAGAAGCATCGCCACGAGTACAAACATGAAAGCGCCAAATGCCTCTGCAGCCGGGATGATGATTGGGCGCCTCAGGTCAATTTTAGTGAAGCGAAAATCAATCATTTTGCCAATACTAAATGCAATGATCATCAGCGCGATGTCAGCAAAGACACGCAACTGGCCGGTGATCATCTCGTGAGTAATGATGCCGAGACCATATGGGCCGATGAGGATACCGACGCCTATATAGCCAGTTACGGTTGGCAGGCGCATTGTCTGCACAATGCGTCCAGCAAGGGCCCCGACAATGAGGATAGTGCCAATGGCGACAAGAACCTGTACGTCATGAGCAGCCGTTAGAAAGCGCTGTGTGACAAAGTCAATCACTTGGGCCCCCCGTCTGTCGTAGAGAAATTCACAGGCAAGGCGAAGGCCAGGTGGCCATTAACAGTGCCGATCTGTAATTGAGCGTACAGTGATTATACCATATCTGAGGAATTGATATTTCACGGATATTTCATGTGGCAACTGCCGTGGCAGAGTGAGCCTTACAAACGGCTCAAGAAGTGCTGCGAATGCCCCTGTGAATGGTTACGTTGGTGTTCTAAAGACATGACCTTGGGCAGCCGATAGTTAGGTCGACATCTGGCGGCACCATACTGTCGTGGCAGAGGCATGAATGGCATATGAGAAAAGGAGAGCGCATGGGTATCCGGGAATTTTCCGGGCATTGGTTTGCATTGGGGCAGACACGCAATGAGGCCTCACGGGTTCTGGACATATTGATGACTGTTCTGAACGCGAAAGATGGTTATACGGCTTTACACTGTCGGCGTGTCGGCCACCTGGCGCGCCTGGTCGCACTGGAGCTTGAAATGACTGATGATGAGATACGCATAACTTCTATTGCAGCGCTCTACCACGATGTAGGCAAAGTTGGAATAGAGAATGCCGTGCTGAATAAGCCAGGTCATCTGGATGCGCAGGAGCGCGGCTATATATGCACTCATCCGACAGTGGGCATGGAACTCCTGCACAATTTTCTTCCGGGCAAGCGTATAGGGCTTGTAATTGAGCAGCACCACGAGAATCAGGATGGCAGTGGCTACCCGCGTGGGTTGAAAGGCGACAGAATATTCCCGGAAGCAGACGTGTTGCGAGTATGTGATGTCTACGATGCGCTTATCAGCGACCGCCCATATCGACCGGCTTTTTCGCCTGCAGCGGCATTCGAGATAATTTCGGATGGCATCGGGACCGCGTTTGAGCCGGCGGTGAGCGAAGCGCTTGTCCGTGTCACAGCCAAGTTGCCTACCAGCATATAGGGGAAGAAAGCCTGCACGCGCATCGTGCGCGTGTGTGGCTGTATGGGGGACTATATGAGATTCGCTGCAGAAACGGCACTGGGTTCTGACCGGCGTCCGCTCATAATATTTACTGTGCTGATGGTCGTTGCTCTCGGAGCACTCAGTATTGCAATAACCGGACGGATAGAGGAAGCACGTAATCGTTTGTGTGAGCATTTGGCAGCACACAGGCTCGGGGTGCTGGCAGATGCGGAGAATGCCAAGTCTGCAGATGCTGCGGATAATGCCCATATGGAGCTGGCCGATATATACAGCGAGCTTGGCAACGCGCATGAATTGATTATGCGTGATGTGAAGAAGCATGTCGTGATAGCGTTGAGCGTAATTTCTACAGCTTTTGTGTGTTTGCTTGTGCTCATGATACGTGCGATGCAAAAGCATGAAGAGGAACTTCGCGTATCCAATGAACGGTATCGGCAGCTTATCGAAAATGCGCTTGTTGGTGTGGCCATTCACGATGGCACAAAGATCGGTTTTGTAAATGAAAGCCTCGCCACTATGCTTGGGTATTCAGCCGAAGAACTTATCGGGATGCCTGTTAGCGGGTTTGTACATCCATCTGCTCGTCCGACGGTTGAGGCTGCGCACCGATGCCGTGCAGGTGCAGACGCTCTTGAGGGGCGTTACCAGATGCGAGTGGCGACCAAGGCTGATGGGTACAAATGGATGGATGTATGGACGCGCAGCATCGATGATGGGACGCAGACCATGGCGAATTTCGTGGATATTACAGAGCAAAAAGAGGCCCACTGGCGTCTGGAGGTTTCTGAGCAGAAATTTCGCGTGCTCACCGAGGGTTCTCTGCAGCCCACGCTGGTAGTTCAGCAGGGGCGCATTGCTTACTGCAACGCAGCTCTGGCGTTTTGTCTGGGTTTTGATGAGATCCAGTGTATCGAGGGCAAAGCGTTGACGGAGATTGTCGCCGAGGATGACCGGGAAGCATTGCAGGCACGTATTGATGGATTAATGAGCGGTCGTTTCCGTGCCCGCCGAGCAGCGGTCAAGCTGCTCCGGGAGGATGGAACTCATCGTTGGCATGATGTGCAACTGTGCGCGATTATCTATGAGGATCAGAAAGCGATTCTTGCCACGAGTCAGGACATCACCGAGCTGAAGATGCTTATGGAAGAGCTTGACGCAGAGCGTCTGCACGACAGCCTCACCGGGCTCTTCAATCGGCGATATTACAATGATGTGGTGCCACAGGACCTCGGACGCTATGGGGAGGCAGTTACGCTGCTGATGCTGGACGTGGACGGTTTCAAGCATGTCAATGACATGTTCGGGCATCCGGTGGGAGACCAGGTATTGCAGACTGTGGCCGTGATATTGCAGCAGAATCTGCGTGAAGAAGATACGCCGATACGCTTTGGAGGTGACGAGTTCCTTGTCGTCATGCCCGGAGCGAAGTGGGCCAGAGCCGAGGAGATCGCGGACAGGCTGGCACATGAACTGGTGGCATACTTAGAGCGCGAGGCTGGCAATGGTCACCTGCCTGAGGGCGTTGCGTCATGTGTCTGGTTGAGCGGTGGTGCGGCGACATACAGGCAACACAGCGGAATGCGATTTGAGGAAGTCCTGCGTGCTGCCGATGAGCGTATGTACGAGCACAAGGAACAGAATCGCATCTGGCGTGAGAACGGTGAATGCCCAAAGGCTGAGACGGGCTAGAGGGCATGATAACACACCTTGTAATGTGACGGCTGGCAATGATGATTTTTGCCGCGATATCCGGCAGGATACGTGCAGAGGCGATGGTGGGCGGTGTGGCTGCGCGTCGCTGAAATATTAGTCGGATGTAATTTTCGCCGCGATATCCTGGGCAAATTCAGGCAGCGCCAGAGTGAGTGAGCCACCCTCGGCAACCGCTGATACGGTGGCGATGACTTGTCCTGTGAATGTGTCCCAGTATTCAACGGTGCATGGGCCGGGCTTCACGCCCTGAAGAGTGATTTCAACGTCACGCAGGGCATGTTCGGCAGGCACCTCGTCGGGGGTCGCGTAGAGCATGTTATCGAATTGGCACACATAGAAATATGTGCGCTCGCCATTGCCCATCGCCTGGACGCAGAATGGCTTGATTGCCTTGGGATTGGCGGGTTTGGGGTAGTTGTCGTTGGTGTTGAGGGTCTTGAGGCCCATGCCGCGCCTGTCTTCGCCATAGTTGTATGCGAAGAGTGCCTGCTGGTATTCATGGAGCGCATATTGCTCCCACTCCCGGTGATACCAGAATTGGGCAGGAGCGGCTGCCGGCATCTGATTTGACATCCACATGCCGACGCGGAAATCGCGTTTCCAGTTTGCAGCGGGAATTGGCAAAGAAGCCGTCTGCGGCCCGTATTCGATGAAAATGAACGGTTTTTCATAGTCCTGGCGAGATTGCCACGACTTGTTCATTCCGATTTCACATTCGCGATCCCAGTAGGCGTCTGATTGAATATACATGATGTCATCCAGATCCCAGAGCTCGGTCCCATATCCCCAGTAGAGGCAGATATGCGAAGTGACGAGGTGGTCGAATGCATCGACCTCTTGGATATAGCGTGACATTTCGGCATGCCACTGTGCGACCTCGGGTTTGTTGTATCCCTCGGACAGATCGACTTCATTCACAAGGTCAAATGTCATGACATGAGGTGAGTATCCCCAGCGGGCGACAATGTAACGATTGCGTCGCTTAATCATCTCCTTGGCTTTTTCGGAAGTAAAGAACATGGCAGGACTGGGTATGAAGCCGCCATTTTTGACGGAGTAGGGGTTGTAGGTCCACTCTTCGTCGAATTTGTCGCGGCGCATCTGTCCGTGGCTGTTCAGGGTGAGTTCGAGGTAGATGCCATGTTCTTCGGCAAGATCCACCGCATAATCAAGACGCCAGGCATTGTACATGGAATAGCGCCCGACACCATCGTAGCGGGAATGGTATTTATCGGACCACTCGATGCCTGTCCACCACGCGCACATCCACGTGCGCACGAAATTCAGCCCGGAATTCTCGAAAAGCTCGAAGAAGTGGTCGAAATCATACGTTCCCCTCTGCATTTCGGCATGATCGCCGCCGTCACGCATATTTATGCCGGTGGGGTAGAAGAAATCACCATTCTGGAATTCGAAATAATGCGGATCTTTTTCTGAGATGCGGACACGGCCGGGATTGCCGGGATCTGGCAGTACCGTGAGATTGCCTGCGCGGCTGCGATACTGGCCGGTGACGTCGTTGAGTTGCACAAAGTATTTGTAGGTGCCGGGCGTATCGGCGGCAAAACGCACCTTCCATTGCGGGGCGCCGACAGGGATGAGTTTTTCCCAGCCTTCGGGCGTCTGCGTGCGGCGATATGGCTGATAGAAGAAGCCAGGGATGACAATATGCTGGCCGTCCGGCGTCTCAAAATGGCCTGTAACGTCGACAATGCCGGGATCGAATGGATTGTCATAGTCGCGGTCAACATCGAATGTGAGCTCAAATTTCTGATAGACTTTCACTGTCTCTGAATTCGGGGATACATTGATAGTACCGCGTCCGGGGCCGGGTTGGCCGTTACTCATTGGACCGAGCGGAGGTTCTGTGCCTTTGGCTTCAAAATTGTCGATGAGTACGACGCCGGACCATGTGGTTGGTGAGAAGAAGCGTATGCCGAACTCTCGTGGATAGTGAAGCACTCGATCCCATGATTTCTCATGTCCGCCTGGTTCCCACACCGGGGAGTCCTCGGAGATGTCAATGGAGAATGTTTCCCATTTGCCAGCTTTGAGGTCGCGTGTGCGCTTGCCTGTTGCCATGTCATGCAGCGGTGCTGTTTGGTACCAGAGGTACTGGTGATCTTTGACATAGACGTACAGGTCAAGGTCTTTCGGCGCATCAGCCGGAATCTTCAGGTCGAAGCTGAGGGTCGTGAGACCGCGCCAATTATCCCATGGGCGATATTTTGCCCCGAAAGAGGTCGGCGTCTTGCCGGCGATGGCCAAAGCATGTACGCCCTCGCGCATGCCGTCATCTGCGATGCTGAGCGAGCTGTTGCCGTCGTCGACATCGCTTTCAGCCCAGTTATCCACATCTTCTTCGAAATTGCATATGACCTGGGGCATCGCTGGAGTGACCACGGACATAATGGCAAGCGCGATGATTGGGGACATGAGGCGCCAGACGATGCGTTGGGGCAGATTCATGCTCAGCTCCAGAAACTTTCGGATACTGCCGAGAGTTGGAATATGCGTGTGTGTCAGACCATTGACGGACTAATTGTGTTCACGTATTCCTCAGCGGCATGCATTTGTCCTGCATGGGGTGTCTTGACGCTGGCGTACGCTGCATGTAAAATTTCACAATGTGATGGTGCTGGCCGTGCTTTGTTTTGGTGCCCGCGGTTGTTGAGGAGACCAGAATGAGGAAAATTCCCCGGCTGCTATGCATTTTGTCTGCCCTGTGGCTTTGTGTCGCCGGTGCGTTGGCCGGTGTCGGTGCAACGCCACGTACAGAACCGCCGCAAGCTCAGGAGGTTAATGACCCCGCCTGGGCGAAATTGCGGTCACTGTACGACTATCCGGCAACGGTGCCACTGCATGTTGAAAAGCTGGCGACAGATGGGAACAGCTACTATACCACAGAGCGGTTACGTTTTGATGGCGTCGATGGTGAACGCATCCCAGCCCTGTTTTGTCGGCCCAATATTCCCGGCAAAGTCCCTGTGATTATTGTTCTGCATGGTCTTGGTTGCACTAAGGAGATGTTCGCCGAACCAATCGCTATGTTGGCAGCACCTCGGGGGATTGCAGTGATGGCAATTGACGCTCGATTGCATGGGGAAAGAGCAGTAAAGGGTGTTGATCTCTGGAGTACAGATCTGATGCGGACGCGACGCGAGACCGTCAACTCCATCATTGACAACAGGCGTGCTCTGGATTACCTTGATAGTAGAGATGATGTGAATCACGATCGGTATATGCTCATCGGTGCCAGTATGGGTGGTATCATGGGCGCGGTGCTTGGTGCAGTCGAACCACGCATCAAATCGGCTGCACTACTGGTCGCTGGTGGTGATCTTGACCAGATATTGGCTACTTCATCGCTTCCATCAATTGTGCGGCTACGTGAGAGTGGTGTTGATCTTGCCGCAGTTCACACCATTTTACATGATTTTGACCCGGTGAATTTTATAGGTCATTTTGCGCCAAGGCCTCTGCTCATGGTGAATGGGCGTGGTGACACAGTAATTCCGCCGCCGAATGCGGAGTTGCTGCATCACGCAGCTAAAGACCCGAAGCAGATAGTGTGGTACGAAGGCGGGCATACTTCACCGCCGCTACCGCTTTTTGGTGTGCTGATTGATTTTGTCGGCAATAACTTATAGCATCTTACTGGATGATGGTCTGCTTACCGTCCAGATTGGAGGATATTGGTGGAATTAGCTTTTGTCGTAATCGCATGTGTGAGTGGTGTAACACTGGTGGTTTCGGTGATGCTTCAGGATTCAAAAAATGCGGGTTTCGGCGCTGCGTTTGGTGGCGCTGACAGTGCGCAGTTCCAGAAGGGCAGCATGGAGGAACTCTATGACCGGATCACGAAGTACTCGGCCATAGTGTGGATCATTTCGTGTGCTATAGTCGCCATCATGAAGTATGGCGGCATATAGATTTCTGTGAAGCATTTTCTCGTGCGATATGCCCCCTTGCGGGTTCGTTGACACATATCACAATACGGCATTATAATCTCTTTTCAGGGCAATATTGTGTCTGTAGGGTAGAATGATAGAGACCGGAGGCATGTGTTCTTGCGTCATCTTTGGGCTCCGTGGCGAATGAACTATGTGGTTGGCAGCAAGCCCGACGGTTGTGTATTCTGTGGCAAGACAGAAGACCGCGACGACGCTGAAAATCACGTGTTATATCGGGGCGAATACAACTTTGTTCTGCTGAACGCATATCCGTATAACAGCGGCCATGTTATGGTTGTGCCCTACAAGCATGCAAGCTGTCTGACGGAGCTGGATTCCGCGACAGTCAGTGAAATGTTTTCGATGGCTCAGGCACTCGTGGGCGTCATGAAATCGTATCTGCATGCCGAAGGCGTGAACCTTGGTATGAATATCGGTCAGGCCGCGGGAGCGGGCATAGAAGCACACCTGCACCTGCACCTGTTGCCGCGCTGGTCCGGCGATACAAATTACATGACCAGTATAGGTGGCACCCGCATCGTGCCGCAGAGCCTGGATGAAACGTACATGAGCCTCCAGCCTGTGGTGAATGACGTATTGGACCAATTGAAAGGCTCCAAGAGTCCCTGCGCAGACTAGCCTTTTGCAGAAGCGCAGGTCCCGTCGACAGAATTCAACGCCAGTCGCAGACAAGGAGCAGGGGCAGCCATGATAACCGGCCAAAAGCTTGCCTGCCAGATCGCACTTATCATCGTGTTCACATGCTGTGTTGTGGCGACAGCCTGTGCGCAGGTGGAGATCAGTTCGCCCACAAGCGGCGCGACAGTACGTGGTGAAATCACGATACTTGCGTCCAAGCCTGACACTTCGCATGGGTGGATCTCGTACAAAATAGAGGGCCCAGGCCAGTCGGGTGATTTCACCTTGGCGGTGACAGATCCTTATCGATATGTGTGGGACTCCATCGCCTGCGACACTTCCGGCAAAGAAATATACCCGGACGGTGAATATACAATTACAGCTGTGGCCTATCTGCCATCTGGTCAAAAGGTGGGCCAGGACAGTGTGCGCGTAACGCTGGAAAATGAGCTCTCTCGCACTGACAGGCCCAGCTCGCTGAAACTCGAAGCCGCATTCAAACGCGGCAAAGAAATGAATGTCAAAGCGATTGGGCTCTCTCGTGCAAAACTTATAGAACACGAGGACAGTCACCAGAAAGTCATTCAGCTTTTCAATGGTGCACTTGAAGCTGACTGGCGTGAGCGCGCAATGAGCAACAGCGCTGGATATCGCGCTATAGTCAGAAAGTATTTCAATAAGGGCTATACAAGTTTCTTTGGCGCGAAACCCGCAAATCTTCAGCGCGTCGGCGACATTTTCACGATGTATATCTACCCCGACCACAGCATCACCCCCAAGCATAAAGGCGATCCGACCTTCGAGCTCGGCGAGCTTTACATGGAGCTTCCGGACAAGACTGTGCGCCGTGGCAGCACCTGGCGTAGTGACATGTATGTTCTGCCGATGCTGCAGGCAGAGAGGCGCAAAGTCACTGCCAGCCATCGTATAGATGGTTTCCAGTGGGCTGGCGGCTATAAGTGCGCGCGGATTGTGAGCAAGTATTCGGAGAATGATGTTACGCTCACGCTGAATATGGGCGGCAGCAGAGGCCAAAGTGCAGGAACTGCTATGGGCGTCGATCCGATGATGATGGGCCCTGGTGGGGTACCCGACATGGGCGCTATTGGTGGGCCGATGATGGACCCAATGATGATGATGGCACCTGGGTTAGACGATCCGATGATGGGTGGCGGTGCTGTCGGTGGAGCAGTTGGTGCACCTTCGCAGGCTGAGGTTACAACTTCCTATGAGGGAGTCCGCGTCAGTTATTTCGCCTACGAGCTGGGCCAGTTTGTGCGGACTGAAGACTTTATCAGCCACGCGATGGAAGTAGACAGCACACAATTTGGTGGCGCCATGAACAACGCGGCTGGTGGAATGGTGGATCCGATGATGATGGATCCGATGATGGACCCAATGATGGGGGCCGCTCCAACAGCGAACCCAGCAATGGCAATGCCACCTGATGCGATGGGACCGGAAATGGCGCCGATGCCGATGGACCCGCGAATGGGTGGTGG
Organism: uncultured Armatimonadia bacterium; assembly: GCA_964433395.1. Taxonomy (GTDB): domain Bacteria; phylum Armatimonadota; class Zipacnadia; order Zipacnadales; family UBA11051; genus UBA11051. The sequence continues at coordinate 12,473 of CAYSRY010000077.1, forward strand.
GATGCCCGGCATGGGTGGCACGACGTTGCAGAAGCGTGTTGATCCGAAGTTCAAGGCCGAAGCAACCATTGTGCTTCAGATCAAAGGGCGCGGATAGGATTCGTTCCTGACGTGACAATGAAGAACTATGACGATAAATTGCACGGACTGTGGAGCCGGATGGCTGCAGTCCGTGTTTTCGTGTGCGGTGCGCTGCTGGTCGCTGCACTTACTGGCGCCTGTCGTGTTGGTTTCGCGCAGGCAGACGAGACAGTGATTACATTGGTCGCGTGGGAACGCGAAGGCGGCCCTGACCTGGCAATGTGCAGCAGGATGGTCAATCGTTATTCCGAAACGCACCCGGGCGTCCGCGTGGATATGCGTCACGATGATTGGTCGAAGGCGCACGAGATGCTGAAACGCTGGCGGGGGATGTGGCGCGCTTCAGCCCCGGATATGGTGATTGTGCCGGATGAGTGGCTTGGTGAATTCGATGGAGAGTTCTATACATTTGGGACTCGCCTTGAGCAGGAGTTGGTGGATTTCATTCCTGGTGTGCTGGAGCCAGTTCGGCGAGACGGCAGAGTTTTTGGTGTACCATGGCGCATGGATGCGCTTGCGTTGTATTATCGGAGCGATCTGCTGGGAGATGCGAGACTGCCAGAAACCTGGGCTGAGATAGCCGACGTGAGTAAGACAATGGCGAACCGATCGCAGAATGTGTACGGTCTGGGCTTGCCGGGAGCAGCGAGCGGTGGC
>CAYSRY010000078.1:0-2425 GCA_964433395.1 uncultured Armatimonadia bacterium
CAGCCGAATGTCCACCCATACCATCGGCAACACCGACGAGAGCCTTGAATCCCCAAAGGCTTTCAGCCGGATCGATCTGCACCGCAATCGCAGTGTCCTGATTGCTCGCACGCAGGCCGATGTGGCTGTTGCTGGCTATTTCCAGTTTTCCGTCCGTTCGCTGCATGAACAATTCTCCTGATAGGGTCTGGAATGCTCACCCGAAGGTGACAAGTCCGGTCAGACAGCGGCCTCAGCGATCAAGGCCGAGTCTGCAAGTCCCCGTTGCCCTGCACCGCAGCACCGATCCGACGGTTTTGACGTCAACCCCGGCGCATACAGGCACGGTATATTTGTCTCCAGCATTGACCAGGTACTCGTACCCGGCCGCATAGTCGGAGCTGTCTTTGAAACGTCGGATAAGCGTGATGTCACCGGTCGAAATGCCATCATCGATCACGCGCTTTATCTCGTAGCTCGTATCCATCGGCAAGTCATTTTCGAACATAATCGTCTGGCCTGCGAGCGCAAACTCTGCGGGCAAAGGCGGATCAAGCTGTACCCTGTTGTCCGATGCATCCTCAACATTGACAGCAGTCACAACGCCGCGATATGCGGGCCGATCGGCGACAAGCTCAATGCCAGCACACGAAAGTCGCGTCGAATTGCACATTCGCATCAGCGCGACTTGTCCATCAACAAAGCGCACCATACCAAAGACGCCATCGAATTCGATGCCGCCTGCGACTTTCACTGCTGTCGGTTCCTCGCAATTTATGAGGATATCAGTCGTTCCATCAAGTAACCGCACTTCGACAGCGACTACAGAGCTTTCGTTCGCGCTGTGCTCAACATCACGCATGCGCTCAACGTCAAGCGTCCGCACACTCGCGATGAATGGAGCCGTATCGTATGGTTCAAGCACATTAACAAACTGGCTCGTCACATCGTTCCCCATACGGCTCTGGATGACCTTGCGCAAGCTCTTTGGGTTACCTGGTTTGTTGGGCGGCGGCTGAGCACTCGCAAGCGCTACTTCGCCGCATTGGGTCAGTGCATGCAAACGCAGATGCGGCTCGGCACCAGCTTTGATCCTGCCGCGACGATCCTCGCCTTTCCAGTCAACCGTATACGGTGCTTCAACAGCTCCGTCGCTGCGTTCAACATTCCACAGATAGCTGAACCCACTGTTATACAGAGACGTATCACGCTGGCCATTTATTTCCAATTGGTCGAGCATTATTTCCGGGCCTGCGAATGTGCCCTTGTCCTGCGCTTTCATGATGATACCGGAGACTTCGGCAGTCTGCGACGGCCCTTGATAGAGCAGGCGGTGATTGCTGCCGCCACGTGCACGGAAAACGTCCAGCACGTAGCTGTCTTCAGCCGAAATGTCGACCATTGCCACAGTGCGACGATATGTCTCACACTGTGGATATGCGCCTGAAGAATCGACATCAACTACCCGCAGCGGAGGCTGGTCGGCAAACAATTTAACTTTGCCACCGGGGCTGTATTGCTGCATCGTATCGTCCACAAGCAGCGTATTGTGGCTGATTGTATTAGCTGTCCATGCGTACTGCTTCGGTCGCCCCTCACAATACTCGGGATAGCCGAAATCTGGCAGCATTGAAATATTCTTCGCGTATAGCCCAAGGTTGAGATTGTCGCGATGCGAATGCCCCAGCCCCTGGCCATAGTGCATCCACGCGGCCCGGCCGCGCGCAGGATCGGTGGTATCGGTCTGAAGAACGGCCTGTCCGTAGCGCCCCATATGGTCTGACTGCAGCTTGAACGGGAGCTTGGCGCCAATCTCGAATACCTCAGCCGCAACCGCCTCCGGCTCAGCGGTGAAAATTGACTCAGACGTCCGCAGGCGACGAGAATCTCCCTCGGCATAGTGACACGCAAGTGAGGCAAGACGCTCATCGTGATAGAGCTGATAACCGCGCATGAACAGATCAGCACTGCCTGTGCGGCTCCATGTTCCGGTGCTGCCATTGTCACCGGTCATTGGCATCGCAGCGTCCAGACAGTTCAGCCGAGCCTGAACGAAGAAGCATTGTTTGAGCTTTGGAAATTCACGCAGGATGTCGTGATTTGTATATCGCGGGTACCGCGCGAGCATTTCGGCTACGCGGATGAATCCGTTAGCCCAGATAAGACCATAGCCGCCGACTTCGCCACCCATCCCATCACGATCCAAACCATCCGTCAGGACCCACGGAATTGAATCATGCTTGCGTGTAAAGTCTCCCGGATATGCGGGATCGAAAGCCCAGTCAAGCCACTGATCACTGACACCGGGTCGGTCAAGTGCAATGGCCGTTGCGACGACAGTCCCCTGCTGCATGCCGGTGTTGCCGTGGATGTCACCATCTTTTGTGCCCTTTAGAATTTCCAGCAGCAGGCCATCTGCGACAACTACCACCGCTACGGCAACCTG
>CAYSRY010000078.1:2435-13091 GCA_964433395.1 uncultured Armatimonadia bacterium
CCGCGCGAGCTGAGCTTATGCTCGGCAGCTTTTGAGTTACAGAAACGCACAAGCTCCTCATCATTCTGAATGCCATCGTATATGCGATCATAGGCGCGAGCCATCGTCTCGGTCTGGCCACATTCCCAGATGCACCCCTCAACGCGTCCGCGTTTGCTGTTGCCGTCTGAATGCTTGAACCCCTGCTCTGCAAGCGGTTTCCACGCCATATCGGGATATACATCAGCAATGCGATCAAGCAGCACCGCGGCTTTGTGCGCATACAGGGGATCTCCTGTGACACTGTAAGCCCATGACAGGCGATCGAGCCCGCTGACCATGCCACGCCATATTCCCCACTGGCAATAGTACGCAATCGGGAGGCGCTTGTTGCCTTCGGCGTCTATCATCCCGTAGCCATCGTCCACGTACACGTTGTGCAGCGGGTCGCTCGGATCAGGATGTTCGGCATTGAAAAGCAGCGAGCGATCGCCCAGTTCGCGCCGGAAGAATCCATTTTCATCGAGCGCACTTTCATAGAATTTCCCGAAATCATTCTTCGGAAATTCCGCGCCGCAATTCGGGCAAATCATCTTCCATGGTTTGTTGAAGATGTCCGTTTTGAAGCCCCAGCGCCCATATTCACGGTAACCATCGCCACAGTTGGCGCAACCGATCGATTTCGACGCGTCGAAATTGTTGCTGTATATGTCGCGTGGCAACTCCTGCGACGGGACGAGATGCCATAGCCACTCGTCGCTCGCTTCGGCCCACTGTTTTGCGCCCGCAATGGCTGAGGCCTTCACATCTTTTGCCCACGAATACCGCTCCGCATTGCGAACAGCGTTCTCTCGCATTTCTGCGGTCACAATGCGGCTGCACTCTTTGGCGTCAGCATTTGCGGAAAGCGCCAGGAGCATAATGATCCCCACCAGGCACAATACTGAACTAACTAACATTCGCAGCTTCCTCACAATTGTCTCCAGACAATCCATATAAATAGAATAGTGGCCTACAGGTCCATGCAGACTACGGCGGGGACGAAATACGTATCGCCCTCATTGACGAGGTACGTGTAACCGGCTGCAGCATCCGCAAGGTCTTTCAATCCTCGAATTACGGTGATGTCGCCGGTTGAAATGCCCTCTGGAGTGATACCTTTGATTGTGTAACTCGTGTCCATCGGCAACGCATTGTCAAAATGGATTGTACCGCCAATCAAGCTGTCATCCTGCGGCAGCGGTGGATTTAGTGTAACACGATTGTCCGCGGCAACGGTGACATTGACGCCGGTCACTGTGCCCGTGTACGCTGCGTGTTCGGCTGCAATCTCGTGCTGGCCGACCTTCAATCTCGTCGCATTGGCCATCCGCATGGCGATCGGCTTCCCGTTTACCAGTCGGATCATGGCTATCTGTCCATCAAATTCGATGCCTCCCTCTACGCGCACAGAGGTCGGCTTCTCGCAGTTGATGTGTATGTCGGTGGTGCCATCGGCAAGCTCCACTGCCACCGCGACAATCGAGCTGTCGGCGGCACTGTGCTGCACATCAAGGCGCCGGACTGACTGTATGAATGGCTTACCATCATAGGGTTCAAGCACATTGACAAACTGGCTTTCCAGCGCCTCACCCGTCCTGCTCTGGATGAGGTAGCGCAACCGCCTGGGATTGCCGCTCTTATTCTGTGGCGGGTCTCCGCTGCCAAGTGCGATCTCGTCGCACGGCGTCAGCGCATGAAGTCTGAAATGCGGCTCTTTACCGGGTTTGATGCGGCCTCGCAGGTCTTCACATTTCCAATCCGCCGAATAGGTATCATTAACTGGGCCAGGAGTACGCTCTATGTCATACAGATAGGAAAAACCGCTACTGCGCAGGAACGCCGCGTTCTCACCACTGAGATCCGCAAATTCCACATTCGTCCCGGCGAACGTTCCCCCCTCCTGCTTCACCGGCGCAATGCCCTGCACGGTGGCAGTCTCGGCCGGCCCATGCCACGACATCCGATGAATGCGCCCGCCGCGAACGCGGAAAACATCAACCACGTAGCTGTCAGCTTCCGATACGTCAACCATCGCCACAGAGCGGCGGTAGGTCTCAATGTCGGGATATGCGGTTTTCGATTCAGCATCCATCACGCGCCACTGAGGCGCATTGACAAACATCCGCAGCTTTCCGCCCGGACTGTAGCCTGACTGCGCGTCATCCACAAGCACCGTGTTGTGGCTTATGGTATTTGCGGTCCATGCATGCCGTTTCGGCCAACCGCCTGTGTATTCCGGGTAGCCAAGGTCTGGCAACATGTCGACACTTTTCCCATAGAGACCAATACTGAGGCAATCATGGTGTGAATGCCCCTTACCTTCCCCATAGTGTATCCACATGGCGCGCCCGTCGTCCACGCGTGCGGTCTGCATGTACGCCTGGCCATAGCGGCCCAGATGATCACATTTCAGCGTGGGATCGACAGTTTCCGCAATTGCTGCAATCTCCCGGGCCAGTGCATCAGGATCAGCTTGCCATATATCATCTGTGGTGCGCAGGTTGGCTGGGTTTTCCTCCGCATAACGCCACGCCAACGCCGCAAGCTCCGGATCCTTATACAATCTGTAGCCTTGAATGAACGTAGCCACGCTGCCTATGCGTCCCCATGAGCCGGTTGCGCCGGTGTCACCGATGTTGGGAAATACGGAATTGAGGCACATAAGACGTGGCTCGATGAGGAAACACTGCTTGAGTTTCGGAAACTCTGTGACCAGATTATGTCCAGTGTAGTCCGGGTACATGTTGAGCAGATCTGGAAACTCAATCGCGCGGCGCGTCCATCCGAGACCATAGCCGCCGCACTCACCGCCCATGCCATTACGATCAATGCCATCGGTCAAAATCCATTGCAGCGGATCTTTGACGTGCGGATAGTCTCCGGGAAAATTCGGGTCGAACAGATAATCCAACCATTTCTCCGTCTCTCTGGGCTGGTCGAGTGCTACCGCAGCCCAGATGAGGGCAACGTGAATGCCACCCGTATTCGGATCAATGCGCCCGTCAGTGCATGACTGGATAATTTCACGAAGCAGCCCGTCATCAATGTGGCGGCACAGCGCGTCGAGCGTGCCTTTGTCTCCGAGGTCATGCGCCTCTGCTTTCTCCGCGCAAAATGCAACCAGTTCTGCGTCATCCTGGATGCCATCATAGATGACATCATAGGCGCGGGCCATGGCCACAGCACGCCCATATTCCCAAATTGATCCGAGGATGCGGCCACGCCCCGAGCCGCCATGCGAATGCTCAAAGCCCTGCTTGTGCAATGGCATGAAATCCATATCCGGATATACATCGGCGATACGGTCCAGCAGCACAGCGGCCTTGTGCGCATATTTCGGATCGCTGGTGAGCGTATATGCATCAGCGTAAATGGTCAGATAGCTCCAGATTTTCGGCCAGTGGTACCACGAATTGTAATACGCGATAACGCGATGCTTTTTGCCATTCTCATCGAACATCCCATACCCGTCATCCACATATAACTTATGCAGAGGATCCTTGGGATCGGGGTGGTCTGCATTGAAGAGCAGCGCGCCATCAGCAATCTCGCGGTGGAAGAAACCGTGCTCATCGAGACCGGATTGGTAATAGGCCCAGAAATCATTCTTCGGATAAATCTCACCGCAGCTCGGACATTTCAGCTTCCATTCGCCTGCCGGCTTCCACGGATAGTTGCCATATTTAAAAATACCATTTCCGCAGTTGGGACACCCATCTTCCTTGTTCGTATGAATGTCACGGGGTAAATCCTGGGATGGAACCATGTTCCAGAGCTCGTCATCGCTGATGTCCATCAAGGGCGCGGCAGAGCTCACAGCAGTGTCCCGCCGATTCTTGGCCCAGTCGAATTTCTCGATATTCGCGAGCGCATTTGCACGCATTTCGGCGGTCACTGATCGACTGCATGTTTTCGCATGACTGCTGCCTGCCATGGCCACCATCATCGTTATCAACACTCCGGTTATCAAACGGCATTTCATAACACTGCCTCCCGTGCAGAGCTGGCAACTGAGGACTGTGGACATGTACATTTCGGCTTCCAACGCCCGAGACCTGCCTGCAACATAGCAGATATCTGCCCAAAAGAGCGGACCGGACATTATGTCCGGTCCGCTCTACAATGCATTGTCATCAACGGCTTTCGCCGCAATCGTCTATTTCCTCACGGTAGTGAAGAGGGTGTTCCGCCCACGTTGGAGCAGCAACAGCACGTTGCTGCGTTGCGCGCTCTTCACCTGCTGCGCGGCCTGCTCCACTGTGTCGATTTTCACCTGATTAACACCAATAATCAGGTCACCTGGCTGCAGAGGCATAGAACTTTTGAGCTTGTCCGCGTCTACGCGCGTCACAACCACACCATTCACATTCTTCGATAGTCCCAGTTGTTCGCGCATTTCAGCATTCAGATTGGCTGCATAAAGGCCCGGCAGTAGCTCCACATCACTCGTCGGCCCGGCGGGCTGGCCATTTGCATCAGCAACCTCAGCAGGTGCCTCGCCAATGGTCAGTGTGCGTGTTTCTGACTTACCATTGGCCCATAGCTCGATCTCCACCCTGGAACCTGGCGCTGTAGTGCCGATGACCGAGCGCAATGCAGCGGGATCATCAACTGCTCGCCCATTCACTTTAAGAACAACCTGGCCGACCTTAATCTCTGCCTTCGCAGCCGGGCTGCCAGCCTCGACGCTTGATATGAGGACGCCTTTGGTATTCGGCAAGTCAAACTGCTCAGCGAGTTCAGTGGTGATGTCCTGGATGCTCACGCCCAGCCATCCTCGGACGACTTTCCCATTTTCGATGAGACTGGTCATGACACGCCGTGCCAGATTTGTCGGAATAGCGAGGCCGATGCCCTGAAACCCTCCGGTGCGGCTGAGAATGGCGGTGTTGACACCAACGAGTTCACCCTTCATGTTGATCAGCGCACCACCAGAATTGCCTGGATTAATGGCCGCATCGGTCTGGATGAAATCCTCATAACCGGCGTCGCCCGTAATGCCAAGCATCGTGCGCCCCTTAGCGCTGATGATGCCCATCGTGACCGTATTGCCCAGACCGAACGGCGCACCAATTGCGAGAACCACGTCGCCAACTTCAGCCTGATCCGAGTCCGAAAGCTGGAGCACGGGCAGGTCTTTGGCAGCAATTTTCAGAACACCGATATCACTGCCTTCGTCCAAACCAACTATTTTCGCTTCGAGTACGCGGTCATCCTGTAGGTGTACCTCTACCTCATCCGCACCATCAATGACATGCGCGTTAGTAAGAATGTAGCCGTCAGAGGCAACAATAACACCGGAACCGAGGCCCTGTTGCTTACGTTCCTGAGGTTCCATCGGCTGTTGGCCGCTTCCAGAGCCACCGAACGGAAAGTCAAAAAATGGGAACGGAACTTGCTGCTGGACCTTAGTAGTCTTTGTCGATGTGACAGCAACGACACTCGGCATGGCACGATTGATGGCAGTTCGAACGGCCCCCTGATCAATTACCTGCGCGAGAGCAGGTGCCATAGTGGTCACTTTCACGCCTGCCTGCTCGGCCTTCTCGAGACCGTATAAAATCCACCCGCCAGCTACTACGCCGACGATGGCAACCACTGCTAAAATCCGAGCAAAACGACTATTGTGAAGAAGTTGCATAAACTATTGTCACCCTTTCATCGTGATGATGAGCAAAGCTCAACATTTGTGACTGTACACTCATCATGTGGTTTAGACGGATAATGAGGTAACAAGTTCTCCCCGTACCGTCTCGTACATCGTGTTACCATCTAAAAGAATAAACGGCCCGGAAGAGTTCCCGGACCGTTTCCATTTGTCGCTTTGATAACTGCGTATGTGCCCTACTCGGCGACCACCTGACGATCCAGCTCCTCATCCGCAAGCAGTTCGTCAACAGCAAGCTCCTCGCCATTGAGAGCAATCATTGTCCCTTCAGCGAGCGCCGCAAACTGCACGCCTTCGCCCGAGAACGAGATGACTGCGACCTTTGAGTCCGTCGCCACCTCTCCGAACTCAGTCTTCAACGTTATCTCGGCCGGCTCAAGCTGACTGATGATCAAATCGAACCCGCCTGTGGTCTCAACAATCAGCGCAAGCACGTTATCGCGCAGTTCAGCAGGGATTGCCGGCCGGTATGCTCCGGTCACAATGCCCTCATCCGGCGCATGGCCTTCATACACGGTGCAGAACCCGGTCACACCGCCGTCATTCGGGTGCCGGCGAATAATGTAGGGTATTGTCACACCAACGTCACTGTCACGATGGTCGCGCTGGCCCCACCCGTCACCGACATAGACCAGCTCCCCTACATCACCGCAATGCAGCGCAGAAAGCTGCAGGTCTTCCGCCACATTCCAGCGTGCTGTCCACAGCTCGGGACTGTTGGCTGACTTCATATTCTCAATGTCCATGCTGCGAGAGAAACTGAACTCTACAGTATGCTGCGTCCATTCCTCTGTCGCGGTCACAGAACGCAGCCCGACGTCCACCCTGTCACCGGGGTTTTTCGGATCGTTCGGCCAACGTACAATGCTCACATTGCACTGAGCGCCGTTGCCGCGTATCCAGAATGTCACTGTCCCGGAAGCTCCCGCAGGCAATTCCAGAGCGTCCGTACCCTGGTAACCATTGCTGTTGCCCTGGATAAGTGCCTGATTCACATCGTTGTCATTGCCCTTGCTCAGTGCTTTCAGATACGCGCATCGATCATCGGTCCGGCCCGGCGTCGCCGATCCCCACTCCGCTTTCCCAGAGCCAGAATACCTGTTCCAGCCGACTGGCGTCCCGGTTTCTTCATTGAGCTCCGCCGCAGACGGATTCGCTGCTATATCGGTTCCATCGGCCAGCTTGATGCTGACATCATCAACATATATCTCATCGGAAGCTCCCGATATTTTAAAGCGCAAAGCAGCCCTTTCCACACGAGCCTCCTGCGCGGCGATGTCCCCCTCAACCAGCTCGATTCCATTGAGCTCATAGTCACTGTTGGGGCCATGATATACCAGATCGCGCATACCGGGAGCGCGCAGCCGGAACAAGTCTACCAAATATGAGTTCTCCGGCGCGTGATCGACCTGCACCACGGTCCGCCGATAGACATCTGCATTGGCATAGGCTTGCGATGAGGCCTCCATTACTTTCACGCGATCGCCGATGTGGAACAAGTCAAAGTATCCGCCGCGTTCAGTGCTCACCTGCCCGGCAAGGTCGACCATACCGGTATTGTGGCTGAATGTGCGGCGCGTCATGCCTGCATGCGGATGATCCCACAGGTACCCCAGATCAGTCAGCAGTTCATGCCCATCTTTCCAGTAGTATAGATTCAGGCTGTCACTGTGATGATGGCCGCCCCAATGTACACCACTCAGAAGCGCAAGCGATTTTCGCCCTTGCTCGCCAGTGCGAAGCTGCCCGAGTGACAACACCGGAATGAAATCATCCTCAAACTGCAGCGGAGGCGTCTCTACCTCTTCAAGCCCGGGCGCGCGGAAGAAAAGCGCAGTTTCTGCATGGCCTTTCGCAAGGTCTTCACCTGCATACTCCTTGAGCAATGCGAGATATTGCAGGTTGTCTGGATAATTCGATGCCAAAAGCTCCGCAAAGCGCGATCCAAGCCCTGTAGTACGATACGAATCAGCATATGGCGGATACAGCAGATTCCCCTGCAGTCCCTCGAACATGCGCTGCCATACCATGGCATAGAAGCCTTCATACAGGTTCAGGCCTTCGATGCGCTCGCCATTCTCGTCTACATACCCCTCTGGGTCACTATAGCCGCGGATCGCCTGCCCGAGCGAATAGATACCGTCCAGGCTCATCATGGCGTACGCTGGGCTCTCCGGTGTTCCGCCGTCGTCAAGGAACCAGCCGTCCATCGTCAGCCGCCAACCCTCCAGACCAAACCTCACGAATCCAGGATGCCCCATAGCCATGCCGACTCGCGCCACGGCGATTCTGTTGCCGACCGACTTATTGTTGATTTTCTTCTCGCCGATGAGGTGAACACAGCTTTCAAGGATCAGGTCGCGTTCAATCTTGAGGCGTTCCTCTTCAGTGTAGAGCGGCGCGCCGTTGGCTTTTTCAGCATCGCACGTGAACTCGTAGGCCTGCAGCACGCTGTTGGTGAAATACCCCTCCTGACCTCCGCCACCAGCGCGGCAACTCGCCCAATATCCAGCATACAGGTCACGGTTCGGCTTGTTCGGCGGATATACAAGCTCGTCCTCAGGGAGAGCAGTGCATGTCAGTCCGGAAACATGCGGATCCATATCGGCAATCTCGCCATAGGTGCTCACCAGCAGCCATCGGGGGTAGACTTCCGCAAAACGCAAGAGGATCATCCGCGTTGCCTCGGCATACTCAGGTTTCTTCGTCAAAGCATATGCAAGGGCAAAACGGTAGACCATCGACTGGCACCAACCGACTTTGAATTTGCGGATGCCCCCCGTGAAAGTCGGCCGATAGTTTCCATACCCCCACTGCTTGAATGTCTCCCCGCCGTAGAAGCTGAATTTCTGCTCTCTGCCAGCTTCTGATTTACATTCGAGGACTATCGACTCCGGATAGTCCTCATTCGGAAATACCGTGCCACAGTTTTTGCATTTCATAACCTCGGGGTTATCCAGGGACCAGCTCCAGGCCCCCCCCGGGTGCTGTGCCAGGCCTTTGTCTCGACATGCAGGGCATTGGTAACAGCTCATGCTCGTCTGCTGCTCAAGCATCATCTCCAGAAATTCCGGCGTAATGCGCGCGAGATAGGGTTTCACGTCAGCTTCGGCTTTTTCAGCGAAGCTGCGAGCCCATTCATAGCGCTCAATATTCGCCCGTGCGTTTTCAATGTCGCCCTGCTGGATGTATCCTGACGGGTGCTTCACAGTCCCGCGATATTGCTCCCACATGGACCAGTCCATCAGCGGCTCATTGGCAATGGCGTCCTGCCCGGCATCCTGCGCCGAGCTCATGATGCTGCACAACAACAGCCCAGTGATAAGGATAATAGTCACATACTCCGACATGCTTCTCGCTCCCGTCGTATTGCAGTCGTGTGGCGGTCGTATATTGCTTATAGTCCGACCCCATGCCCGCCAGGTGCATTCAGGACGATGCGAGTACTTCTCTGCAGGCGGACACCAGCACAGTGAACTCAACCCACAGTTAACTCCTGCGTTCCAGCCGACAGCGTATATTCTTTACCGCCCCAGACCAATTCACCTGTGATGCCGGGCGGCAGCGTAATGTTGGCCGTGAGCGCATCCCCTTCGCGCCTCACACTGACCGTCAAATCCCCATCCGGATGCGGCATAGTGCCCTCTGCCCAGGTAAGCGGCCCGAGCGCTGGCGCAATGCGCACATGCCGGAAGCCCCCATCAGCAGGGCGAATCCCCAATATCGATGCGTAATAATGATAGATCGGATGAGCGCCCCAGGCGTGGCAATCTGACCGGCATGGCTCAGGACTTTCAAAAGTCGTAGTGAAACCGTTCGCTTTCAGCTCAAACCAGAGCGCCAATCGATCGAATGCCGCATCCATGCGCCCGATCTTATACAGCGTCTCAAACAGATAATGGCTGAAATAGATAGTCATACGCGACAGATGCTCATCATGCAGCAAGCCCTCAATGATGCGCTGCTCCTTATCAGGTGGCAGCAGCCCCGTCAGAATCGCCAGGCACTGGGCGTGTTCGCTGAAGTGCTGCTGATCCAACGCATCGGCAATCAGACCGCGTTCTTCGTTCCAATAGTACGTCAACACACTTTCGACGAGCTGCATCGCTGTTTCCCTATCGCGAGTGGCTAGCATCTCTTCCCCGAAAAATGCTTCGAGATCCGCTTTATACAACAGAGCCAGCGCAAAATGGAGATTGAGAATCCCGCTGGGCTGTTCATGGCCATATGGCGGTATTCCATTTTTCCATTCCGGCACCCAATCTGTGAAATTCCAGCCACTTGGCGGATCGATCAGGCCATCATTTCGCAGAAGCATGCGAAATGCCTCAGTCACCGACCGCACTCCCGGTATCATCCTCCGCACAAGCGACGTATCATTGCGCCACTGCCAGAAATCATGCACCATCCCCACCCACCAGAGCGAGAAGGGCGGTATAATCTGCACGTAGCGGCTGGGATATTGCGAGCGCGTGATACCTGAAATCATCCGGGAGGCGTCGAACATTTCAATGGCTTTGCGTGGCAGGCGATCGTCGCTGGTGGTGGCATAGGTGACCAGCACCTCAAGCCGAGTATCTCCAACGTACATCAGCTGCTCATAATACGGACAGTCCATGTATGTCTCATGGGCGCACATCTGCAAGGCACGCAGACCAATCGGAATCACCTCCGCCAGCCGCTCATCCGAGCTTGCAAAACCACCTTCCCAGCTCAGAGGATATCCCGTCTCGCAAAGCTCCAGCGCCTCCAGAGTCAGCGGCTCATCCCCCGTCTTTATCGCAAGCTCCACATAACGCCCGGACATCCACCACAGCGCGCCGAAAGTCCGATGCTCGCTGCCATCTGCCAGAAACTCATCCCCCGCGCCGATGAACGTTTTACCTTCTATCTCGCCACGGTGGCCTTTTGCATGCGTCGCCCGATCCTCATACAACGCCTCATCCCAATAGAGTCGGATGCTGGAG
>CAYSRY010000079.1:0-1497 GCA_964433395.1 uncultured Armatimonadia bacterium
GTGGTGAAATATTGGCACGTTGGGCTGATAATCTTTGCAGTCGGCGCCATCGGGATTATGTTGATGAGGTCAGGGAATCAGCCGGCAATCGGAGCAAGCGGCACAGAAATGCAACTGCGGGCACTGCTGGACCGCCTGCTTGTTGTGAGGCCGCGTACCAAGGAAATCATGCTCGGTTACCCGATGCTTTTCATTGGCGTCATGCTGCTTCTGCGGCGTCAATGGCGCTGGTACTGGCCATGGCTGGCGGGCGGCACAATCGCGCAGGTTTCGGTCTTCAATACGTTCTGTCATATGCACACACCCCTGCTCGCGTCGCTGGCTCGGGTTGCGAACGGGCTCTGGGTGGGAATTCTGGCGGGGATTGCAGTGTGGCTGGTGAAGGTTGTACTTGAACGGCTATGGGGCTGGCTTCAGCATTCGACACCCAGCCCAACTCACAAGGAGGCATAAGTCATGGTTATTGATGTCCACCACCATCTGCCGCGAGATTATGCGCCGTATGTGGAGAAATTACGGGAAGAATGCGGGAACCTTGGGATAGACAGAGTCGTCGTATGTTCGTCAGGGCCACCGAATCAGGCAGACAATGACACTATGGCAAAAGCCCAGGCTGAGAACGAGGATTTCCTTATCTGCCTCGGGTACATGCGGCTTGGCGAAGAAGGGCCGCGCTCAGTGGATCGGATCAAGGACCTCGGGCTGAAGGGCATCAAAGTCATCCGGCCTCTGAAGGACTATGACGATGATGAGCTGATGCCAGTGTATGCACGGGCGGCGGCTTTCGGTCTGCCGATGCTTTTTCACCTGGGGATCGTGGCCCGGAGCTCTATGGACAGATTTCTGGATGTGTCGATGGCGCGGATGCGGCCAGTGCATCTGGATCGGATCGCTCGGAATTATCCGGAGCTGCAGATTATCGGCGCGCATCTGGGAAACCCGTGGTATGAAGAAGCCTGTGAAGTGGCGCGAATGCACCCGAATGTATATTTCGACCTGACGGGTTCGACGCTGAAGAAGAAATCGCCAGCATATCTGGATGAGCTGCTGTGGTGGCACAAAAATGCGCAGTACGGGCAGATGGGCAACAACCATCCCTATCAGAAGATTATTTTTGGCACAGATGTGAGCGTTGATATGATGGCAGACGTGAAGGCCGACTATCAGGCTTTCATGGACCACGTGAATATGGAGCAGGAATACCGAGACCTGATATGGGGAGGAACTGCGGCACGGTTGTTCGGGTTGAATTAGGGACAGGCACATGAATTTGCTTTTTGTGAATCGCACAGCCGGACTGGGCGGTGGTACGACGTATATGCGCAGTCTCATTCCGCATCTGCAGGCGTTTGGGCACCAGTGTGACGTGATGCTTCGGGGCGGAAGCGCTTTACGCGAACTTGAAGGCTCAGTCGGCGAGACCTGGTGGCACCCATTGGTCGGGAGAATCGCCACCGCACGCATCCAGGACCTCATCAGGCGCCGCAAAATAGACGT
>CAYSRY010000079.1:1507-8401 GCA_964433395.1 uncultured Armatimonadia bacterium
ACTGCTGCCGGGAATCGCTCCAGCACGGATTCGGCAGATCATCCGGCGGCGGAACATAGACGTGGTGAACCCGCAGACTCTGCATTGTGCGCGCCGGTGTCTGCCAGCATGCCAGGCGACCGGTACGTCAATGGTCATGACGGTACACAATATCGTGGATATGAGCAAGCATCTTGATATTGCAGACTACGCCAGCGCCCTAGTGGTGATGAACGAGGGGAATGCAGCATATCTGCGCGCGACCTATCACGCATTCGCAGATAAGGTGCACGTAACGCGATTGCCATTTGCGCGGGAGCTATACGGTGACATAGCGCCGCCAGCGACACGGACGGGCAGCAAGCCTGTGGAGATACTGTATCTGGGGAGACTGAGCCACACGAAGGGAGAACTGGGCCTGCTGGTTGCAGAAGCAGTCTCGGAGCTGAATGAGGCCGGACAGGCTGCGCGGTTGACGGTGTGCGGCACCGGATCGCGGTTGCCGGAAATGCGGCGGCTGGGTCGGGCACTGAAGCAGCGGTGCGGAAGAGAAGTGCTGCGAGCCCCCGGGGGATCTCGCTGTCCAGCGAGATTTATTGGAGCAGCCGACGTGGTGGTTGGGGCAGGCTATAGCGCAATCGAAGGTCTGGGATTGGGCCGCGAAGTGGTTGGGATTGGCTTTGAAGGGCTTTTCGGTGCAGTGAATGCGGTGAATATTGATATGGCGGCAGCAGCAAATTTCGGGGATACCGGAGCGAAGTGGAAAGATCCGGCAGTGGAAGACATTGTGAGGGAACTGCAGGCGGCAATCGGCGCAATCGGTACAGACCGCCAATGGGCAAAGCGATATGTGGAGGAAAACTTTACAGCGGAATGCATAGCGCGAGATTTTGCGGATATCGTGGCTGATGCGGTGAAGTGACGCGAGAAGCATGCGAGCTGAATGTGAAAGCCACCCCTGAAACTGGGGTGGTTTTTCTGTGGGGTCAGATGGTTCATCCGCTGCTGGATATGCCAAATACCAAGACAACACCGAGGAGCAGAACGATGGAGCTGACGACAATGGTGGAGATGGCCCTACCTCTGGCCGGATGATTTGAGGCCCCTCGCAATGCACCAAGCTCGGAAAGCACATTGATGGCCATGAAAAAGCCTATTATTGATGTAACACCGCATGTCAATATGCCCAGTATGCTGAGCGTCAAGGCGTTGTTGGCGCGTGTGAGGAGCTCTTCTCTGTGCAGCGCATTGAGATCGACGGGGGCATTGCCCGGTATGCCTCGCGGTGTTGGCGCATAGGGTCTCGGCGTGCCATATGTGGGTGGCTGAGATGGTGTGTATTGAGGGGCATAGCCCCCCTGAGGACCCTGAGGCACGTGCGGCATGGCAGTGGGCGTGGCCGCGCTCTGGCCGCCGTCGCAGCCGTAAGTCGTGCAGCCCTCATTTTCCTCCCAGCAATCCGTATGGTGAGGCGTGTCGCATTTTGGGCAGATTGTAATCTGCTCGCCGGGTTTGATTGGGAATCGGCAATATGGGCAGGTTTTGCCGACATAGTCGCCACCAGCAGCCTGTGAGCGCGCTCCGCCGCCCCCTGGAGCACGGGCGCCAGTTGGTTCGGGCATGTGGAGTTCTTCTTCGCGGTCGAGATCGAGGATGAAATCGTCGGCTTCATCAGGCCTGGGCGGAGCCGGACGCGAAGGTACCGGCTGTGGAGGCTGTGCCTGCGGGGCATTGGCAGTGGGCGGCTGCTGGCCGGGCCTGTGCACAGGCAGCCCGAAAATCTGCTCACCACACAGTGGGCAGAAGCGTCCCTGAATCCTGATATTTTCACGGCAAAATGGGCAACGCATAGCGGATGAATTATAGCCAATACAGGCCGCAGGGGCAACATCGCGGCAGTAGACAGTTCAGCGTCGCCCGCCCGGCAAGCGGACAGGCGACGAGGTTCAGACAATCAATGGACGAGAGTTTCAGAACAGCTCAATGCCGAGATCATCTTCGACCTCAGCGTCCGCGTCCTCTTCGTCATCAAGCAGCAATTCGATCTCAACTTCGGGCTGATACAGGTCGCGCTCGTCCACGGGGAGCGAATTCTGATTTTGATCAGCCCATTGAGCGGCCACCGCATTGAGCGGGCTCTTGGGATTGTAGCTCTGGTACTGAATCATCTGGCCAATCTGGATGATGACATCCGCGAGCGTCTCGCCAGCCGCCCAGTGATCGCCAATGCAGATGTATGAGCCGAAGTTCGGGTGAAAGATCGGCGTTTCAAGGGTGCATTTTGGCTTTTCGCGGGGATACGCAGCCCCCAGATAGATGAGGGCTTTGTGGTAGTTGCGTTCGATCGGGCGATTGGTCCGCGCGTCAAGCTCCAGCCCCTTGACATGATAGATGATTTCGTAGCTTTCGGGCGGATCGCCGGCCAAAGGCGTCACGTCAATGAGCGGATGGCCCGCGAAGTCATCACGGACCTGTTGGTAATCGGAATACAGTCGACGGAGGCGTGCATTCATTCGCAGTTACTCTCCAGCAGTCTCCGGCTGCTTCTGAGCCGGGAGCGTGGGTATTATAAGTTTGTCCCCGGCCTTGAGCTGAACATCGGGGCTGAGGCCATTGAGCGTGGCCAGCATCGCTGCATGGTCGGAGGTCTGGTAGAATTTGGCGCTGATCGAAGCCAAAGTGTCGCCTGGCATGACTTCGTATATTTCGGTGGCCAATGTCGGGACCTCAGCGGCCGGCGCAGTGGCTGATGCGGCGGCAGGTTCGGCGGCAGTCGCCGCCTCGGGCGAAACGGCAGGGGGCTCTGCGGCGATGTCGTCACCGAGACCCGCATCAGGCTGTGTGATGGCGACAGGCGCAGCGGAAGCTGCGTATTTGTCGATTTTCGTGTTGAGCCGCATGATTTCAACGTACATGGTGAGTTGCAGCAGCACCGAGACCGCTACAAGTACGGAGAGAATGCCCAGCGCCCACCTCTGGCCAGCGCTCGCCCCAGTGGCCAAAGACGGCCCCTGTATGCCGGAACAAGCAGTAAACTCCTGGGGAAACCCAGACATGTCATCCTCCTCCTGCGTTTCTTCGTCAGACACCGGCACCTGCATGGTAACTACAGGAGCGCTGACAATGTGCTCTTCTTCCCACCGGAACCAGCCGCTCTGTGTGCGCACCGGATCAATGACAAAAGCGACCTGCCAGGGGGCTGAGAAGAAATTGCGGTGAATGAACTGGTCATAGCTGGAGAGAAATATGCCAAAATTCGGATGGCTGTGATACCAGCCGACGATGACGTAATCTGGATATTCGCTGTCCATGACGCGGTTAATCTGCGCCCATGTGTCATGGGTGAAAGTGACATTTCCCTGAGACGCTTCCGTATGCTCGGCCTCAATGTGGGCTTCGACAAAGACTTTGTTGTGCGCAATGTCGGCATATCCAACCATGATGCCAGCGATCTCACGGCTTGTGTCAGAGCAGGCATGGCGTTTCATGGCCGCGACCACATCATCATTGAAGAAGATGGCGGGCGGATACGCGGTCGAGCGTTGGGCTGCTGAAGCGGGAGAACCCGTCGCCGCATCGTCCAAATCTATTTCTGGTTCAGCAGATTCGTTATCCGGAGGTGTCTGTTCCATCGTGTTCCTCCAGCGTCCGCACGCTGAGAAGCGAGCGGGCTTGAGTGTATGTGACCGAAGTCGGGAAACTAAGCGATAATGCCCAGAGCGTCTTCCCGGTCACCGGCGATGAGGTAGTGTTTCATGTCCCACCCCTGGCGTCCAGTGACAATGTCATAAGGCGGGACGCCAAGGTCAGCCAGCGTGCGGTCGAGGTAGTCCTCGGCGCCTGAAAGACTGTGGAAAAGCTCCGGGTCACGCATTGCGCCGCACACCGGGCACTCGGCCTGTGAGACTTTGAGCTTGCCGAGGGAGCCGAAATAGTCAGTGCGGCGATCGCATTCCGGACAATACAGACGGCTGCACATCTCGCGGTGAAATTCGACCACAGCTTTGGGGCCGACGCATTCCCGGACAATTTCGAGCATCTGCGCGCCGGTCAGCTCATCGGTGCGGCGGTTGAGTTCGAGGACGTCGCCGAGTTTTTCGTGAGCCGGGCACTCTTCGCGTCGCTGATATTCGATGACATATGAATCGTGCGTCATGCCATTGAAGAAATAGCCTTTGCCAGCGAGAGTTGGCAGATTACGGTCGGCATGGAGAAGCTTGATAGCTTCCTGCACCTGAATGCCCGCGATGACCGAACTGTTGGTCGGCGTCGTGGGCGTTTTGCCCTGGAGAATCTCGTCGCGGGTGAGCAAAGAGCACGAGCGGCGCATATTGAGCAGCCGATAGTCGAGTTCCGACATTGTACACTCGTAGCACGCCTGATCTTCTGCACCAGTGAAAACGCGCACCATGCCATTGAGGACCTCAATCGCCCCGTCAATGAAGGGAACATCAAGTTCGTAGCATGCAGCGTTGATGGTGACGCGGGCTTCACGATTGTCGAGTGCGCCGAACACAATGTCCATGTCGCGGAAAATGCCAAGGCCGATATCGTAGTTGATGTCGGCGGAGCATCCTACGGCCTTTACGTCCGGGTTGATTTCCATTGCAGCCCGGGCGGCAGTTGCTGCTTTCTCAGCCCCATTGTCGGACGCACGATAGAGAATGGAGCGTGTGAGATTGGACTCTTCGATTGTGTCGAGATCGGCGATAAAAATTTTCCCGACGCCAAGCAGTGCGAGGTTTTTGACGATCTCGTTGCCAAGCGCGCCCGCGCCCACGACAAAGACGCGCGCATTTTTGAGCCGGTCCTGATCCCACCATTGAATAAGGCGCAGACGATGGTAGCGATCTTCTTCAAGATCGACATCAACGGTTGCGCCACTAGTCGGCGCCGCCCCTGAAATGTCGCATTCAGCGGGCTGCTGTGCCGGTTCGTCCAAGTCGAGCAGATCAATCTCGACGGGGTCGTTGGCATTATCATCTGGCATAGGGAGTTTCGCCTCACTCAGCCGGCAGTGATTTCGGGCTGAAGACGGAGCACATCGCCATCGGCGACCCCGGCATCGGCCAGCGTCTGCTCGTCAACAATCTGTTTTCCCGACGCTTTGTGGTGGAACTTGTAGCTCATAGGCTGGCCATCAGGGCCAGTAGTCGGCAGGCTCATCATCTGGACAAGCTTGGCGATGATGCGCCGGACAGGGGCGTCATCTGGCAGAGAGGCCTCCTGGGATTTGCTGCCGGTAGCATCCATAATCGTGACTTTTACCTTACCCACTGCAAAAGCCTCCTTAGTGCAAGTCTATGTCGATATCACTGAGATCTTCTTCAACGGCTGGCGGTGCCTGAATAGTGACTGGCACCTGGGGGATCTGCTGCGCCTGTGCGGGCGCAGCCGCAGAGCGGCTGCGTGTCACGAGCAGGCTTACGATGAGCGAAGTCAGCAGTGCGATGAAAAAACTGATAAGAGCAGGCCAGAGCAGCCATGTAACCGGCATCTGAGACGGCTGTGGCGCGCCGGGCGGTGCACTGTCAGTTGGCACCTCAGCGGGTACAGTGTCTTTCTGTGGCGCATCAGCTGGTGCTGCGCCGGCATCAGTCGCTTCCGCTTCATTGGCTGCAGGCGCGTGACCAAGCGCAGCATTGAATGAGACATTATTTGCCTGCAGGAAGCGCATTACGTCAACACTCGGGATGGCGAAGCCGACATTCTGCGCAGCGGCGGCTACCATGACAGCCACGCCGACGACCTGGCCCTGATCATTGATGACCGGTCCACCAGAATTGCCCTGATTGAGGGCGGCATCAATCTGTATGTAGGTCTGCTCTTCGATCTCGCGCGAGATCGAAGAGACAACACCTGTCGTGACAGAGTGTTCGAGGCCAAGCGGAGCACCAATTGCGGCTACATTCTGCCCGAGCTCAATATTTTCTGAGGATGCAAACTGGACGATGGGCAGATTGCTGCGCGTGGTTTTGAGTATGGCGAGATCACGCTCAGGTGAGATGTTCTGGACTGAAGCTTTCAGCGTCTCGCCATTCTGGAGCTTGACGGTGATGTCACCCGATGCATCTTTGACGACATGGTGGTTTGTGAGTATGTGGCCATCAGGAGAGACGAAGAAGCCAGACCCCTCGCCAATTGAGGTGGTGATGGTGACAATTGCCGGATCGACCATTTTGACCGCTTGGCTGAAATCAGCGCAACAGACAGTCGCCACGCCCAGGATAAGCAGGGCTGCAAACAAGCTCAGGCGTCCGGATTTGGGACTGAACATGTAATCGCCTCCACGGTCAGCTTACGAGGTCTCCCCCGCAGAATATACATTCAGAAGCCGGGCGCCAATGGTCGTCTGTCAACCGGCAGCAAATGCTGATTGCGACGCACCCATGGGATTGCCTCAGTATTCAGTGCATCATCAAGGTCATAATTATTGTACTGGATCATTTCACCAACGCGAATGATGAGATCTGTGAGACTTTCACCTGGTGTCCAAGCACCAATGCAGACAGTGCCGCCTTTTTCCGGGGGCATGATATTCGGATGGAATATGGGCGTGCAAAAGCTGAGCACCGGTGGCCTGCCCGGATAATCGCGATGCAGATATACCTCGCAGATATGATGTTTTCGCAGCGCAGGCCGCTTTTGACCGGGTCTGCGTGCCAGACCAGCGCAATGGTATGTGACGATATATCGGTCGGGCGGCTCGCCTTCTGCAGCGACATCAATCAAGCTGGAGAGTGCTGCCAACCTGAGCATAGTGCTGTGATCGGCCCAGAGGCGTCTCATCCGCGGGCTCGCATGCATGTTGTCGACATTTGCGGTCATGAATGGCCTGTATTCTGTGAGCGCGAGAATAGGCGCGCATCGCGCCATGCAAAGCTACGACATTTTACCACAAAAGTGCGAGCCGGG
>CAYSRY010000079.1:8411-9547 GCA_964433395.1 uncultured Armatimonadia bacterium
GTCGACATTTGCGGTCATGAATAGCCTGTATTCTGTGACTGAAAGAATAAGCGCGTATCGCGCATGCAAAACTACGGCATTTTACCACAAAAGCGCGAGCCGGGCAAAAAAATGCGACCGCCACTGCCAGAGTGCGGGCACCGCACAGCGTTTCGGAGGATGCATACGGTGGTGCAAATATGCCCGATAATATTTCGCGTGATAATGTGGGGCGCAGTCGATGTTATCGCCGACCGTTGCAGGAATGCGGTAATGCATAGAACGTTCGAGAGGTCCGCCGAAGTTCCAAATCTATCTTCTGTTCAGATCACGCCGATTTCGTTGTGCATTGCTGAGTTTCCGGGTAATGCGTCGGATTTCTGTCTTGTGAGTGAAGGGGTAGCCGGAAGGGGGTCTGATGGAGTATCATATCCGTCGACGCCTCGTGAATGTGACGTGGAAAGAAGGCCGTGAAACGTGACCACAGATCTGCAAGTCGTTGCACTGGGCTCATGTATAGTGGAGATGACACCGCAGCATGCCGGAGCCGACCTGACAAAAGCAGACCGCTATCTGGCCTTGCCGTCAGGTGCGACATCGAACTTTTCCATAGCCCTGGCACGTCTGGGTGTACATACAGGCTTTATCACGCGGGTTGGCAATGATGAGCTCGGGCAGTGGCTGCTGGGCAGGCTGAATGATTTTGGCGTGGAGACCGAAGGACTTGCGCGCAAAGTTGATGGGCAGTTGACGCCAACTTCGTTCTGCTGGATGGATGGCGAAGGCGGGAAGAGTTTCTATTTTTACCGCTTCCCCGGTTACTGCGATCCGATGGGGACACTGCAAGCTGACGAACTTGGGCCTGAAGTGGTCGGTCGGGGTGAGATCTTCGATTTTTCTGAAGCGACAATTCGAAAACAGCCATTACGAGACATTGCACTGCAGGCGGCGCGGAACGCACGCGCGGCCGGGCGTGACGTGCTCTATGCAGTGAACTATCGACCGAGCTCGTGGGATGCGCCAGAAGCGGCAATCGCTGAAATTGAGCGAGAAGCCATGAAACTTGCGGACATCGTGGTGATGAATCGCCAAGAGGCCGAGCTTTTTACCGGAAACGCGGAACCGGAGAATGCAGTCAATGCAGTGCTGATCAATTT
>CAYSRY010000079.1:9557-12783 GCA_964433395.1 uncultured Armatimonadia bacterium
AGAACTTGGGCCGAAGCTGATTGCGATTACAGATGGAGCTGCAGGGGCATATATATCCGCAGACAGGCAGTTCGAATTCGTCGCGCCACGCCGCGTTGAAGTGGTCTATGATGTGGGAGCAGGCGACACATTTCATGCAGGTCTGGTGGCCGGGTATCTGCGGGGGCTCCCAGCGGCAGAACTTGGGCGTTTCGCATCGGATGCGGCGGCTCTGCGGATCAGTCGCTCCGCAGATATGAATTGCCTGCCGACATGGGATGAAGTGGAGAAACTGGCCGCGGCACCGATATAGTGTTTATGTATTCGCCAAGCTGGTGGGTCTGGCCAGACTGCAGGTCTGGCCGCATTTCTGAGACGTGCTGACATACGCATGCGATTTTCCGGTTGCAGGGGTCGATGGCATTGGGAAGACTGCCACTATACGCACTCGTCGCATTTATGCTGTTGATTATGGTGTCGCAAGCTGTTGCCGAGCCTGTTGCGGTTGAGCCTCTACCGACCGCGACAGATTTTCACCCGGCCTACACACTGGAGGATGCGAAGGCACCAGCATCGGATGCCGGGGAAATTGCGCCGGAGCAAATTACCACAGTAATCGCTAACACCACATCGACGGCTGACGCCTCTACAGATGATATCGAACCGATGCCGGCAGCAGACCCGGTGAAGCAGGGCTTTGAGCTGTTCAGCTGGCAAGGCGACATGGAGGATCTGCCCCCGTTCGGTGGAGTGACGAAGGCGCCTGCGCCGCGACCGTTGCACGCTGCCACAGGTAAGCCACGAATAACCCTGATTAATCCGATGCCCGATGAAGACTGCATTGAGGGGCGGCCCGTGACAATCAGGTGGCTAAGCTCAGGCCCTATTTCAAAGGTGCGGCTCTACATTTCATACGAGCTGTGCGAACTGGCAGGTCGTTCGCGCGGGAGCTATGGTAAAGTCATCGGCGACATGATCGCGAACGAGAACCAGATGGTCTGGGAAAAGGCGCCGTGGATGGATTCCGCGTCATTTCGCCTGAGAATAGCCGGCTATGATGAGGGTGGCAACCAACTTGCCACTGATGAAATTGGCCTACATTTCCGCCCTGCAGAGTTTGTGCATCTTCCGGACACCTGCATCGCAGTGCTGAAGCGGAAGCAGCGGCTGTATCTCTACAACAATGGTCAGGTGCGTCTCATGCACATTGTATCTACAGCGCGCGGCGGCATGGTGACGCCAAAGATGCGGCCGGGCTCATATGACCGCAAACGCGGCGCCATGGGCAAGGTTTTCCGCAAAAGCACCAATGCCTGGAGCCGCTCATATTCATGCTGGATGCCCTACTGGCTGCAGATAACATCATCCGGCAGTCACGGCATTCATGCGACTTCATCACCATTCTATCGCTATCTGGGAAGTCCTGCGTCACATGGATGCATTCGTCAGCACAAGACAGATGCACAGACCCTGTATAATCTGGTGTCCGTGGGGACTCCGGTATACGTGTTCTGAGTGAGTGGAGTACACCACAGATATCTGGGGTTAACGGTGCAGTAAAAAAGGGACCGGCATGTTGCCGGTCCCTTTTTGTTTGTTCATTTGGCGGGAGCGTCTCAGAAACTGACCTGCCATGAAGCGGCGTAGGAGAAATCGTCGCTACTGTTGATGTCAGCATCGGTGAGCTGCAGCGTAAGCTCGTTGTTATCGTCCATCTGAATGGCGACACCACCGTGAAGGGCGTCATAATCCATTGATGTCTGCAGAACTGTAGCGTCAGCGTTGAACTCTTCGTACTTGACAAATGGCGTCCAGTTGCGGTCATCACGGGGCTGGGAAACCTGGATATACCAGCCATCACGGTCGCCACCGAGCATTTCACCGTCTGCCCATTCGCCCTGGACCTGGAAGCCCTCGAGATTAGCGCGAACGTATGCGTCAATAGCGCTGCGGTCGGAAGAAATAACGCCATTATCATACTCGCCGTCAAACCAGCTGAGACCGCAGATGCCCCAGCTTTGATCCCATTTGAGATCGACACTGTAGTTGAGACCGCCAGCGGCGTCTGAATCGCCATTGCGGAACTGGCCATTGCATGCGCCGAGGTAGATGTCGGGCGTATTACCATTTCCGGCGCGTTTGAGCCACAGACCACGGTCAGAAGCCCCATTGAAATAGAAGCCGGACATGTTATTGCCAGCACCGGAGCCCTGTGTGATCATTGCGCGCTCAAGTGCGAGGCGATCATTGGATGATTCCCAGCCTTCAAGCCCGAAATACGTGGGGACCTGGCCGAAACGGGCTGACCATTCATCGTTGATCTTGTAATCACAGAACAGATTGTAGACTATGATGTCGTCATTCTGTCCGGTGGGCATGCTGTCAAAATGAGCCAATGATAAGACAAACCCGGTACGGTCATTTACGCCTGCAGCGATTGTGAGGAATGTGCGGCGTGCGCTGAAGTCTTCGGTGGTGCTGTCTCCACCTTCGAATCGCAATTGCGAATATCCGCAAATGGTCATCTTGTCAGAGATACTGCACACCTCGCCCTCCTGAGCGCTGGCGGAGGCCAGAACCATGAAGGCGAGTACGGCGATCATGAGTGGCACGAACGTCTTCATTCTTTGCGTCCCTCCCAATGGGATTTGTTTGGCGCAGCTAACGCGACACCGTGCACGCGGACATCCGCCGTGCGGTGACTGGGTTTCTCCCTACCCTCATATTCCCGGCCTGAAACCGACGAGCCGCTCTGCACCAGCGTCGGATGTAAGAAAAACGGTACAACGTCTGAGAATTCCCTGCGCGCCACGCAATACCTGCACAACACGTGCAAGTTCTGTGCCTGAAGAACTTACGGTGGTGAATACGAATTGCGCATAGTTTTCAGTGAGACGCAATGCATGGGAGTAAAACCCACAGGAAAGTTGTTGTATAGTGTCGAAAGAGGAACAGAAAGTGCATGTGAGAATCCAGTGATAAAAGGTATTCAGAGGCCGAGAATTCGGGGGGGAATCATGAGAATCCCATCGGAGATATTCAGGGCATATGATATTCGCGGGCGTGTTGAGGATCAGATCACGCCAGAAGTGGTCCGGGATATTGCACAGACATATGCAAGTCAGCTTGAAAAGCCGCAAGGAAAGCGAATAATCATCGGGCGCGACCTGCGAGAGAGTTCGGAGAGCTTGTCACAGGCGGCCGTTGAGGGCCTGATGGCCGCCGGGTGCCATGTCATTGACATAGG
>CAYSRY010000080.1:0-5643 GCA_964433395.1 uncultured Armatimonadia bacterium
CAGCAGTAATTCACGAACAAAATATTCGCGAGGGCATAATCAGCGAGTAGGTGCGCCGGTCCCTGAGGAGCTGATCCCGCCTCTTTTAAACTGGCTCGCCGAACCCGACACCGAAGATGCCTAACCCGACGCCAAATAAAGGTGACCGCGTAAAAGAAGAGGAAATATAATAGCGTCTGTAATATGCGCATGGAAATTGTTATTATTATGCTACGCATGAAAAATCCACCAGACGCAAATACATATTCGGTGGTGCTCCTAACAGTGGTGCGTAAAGGAATATGCTGACATGGTGCAAAGCGATTTTCTGCAATGGAATGATGACGGCGTCTTGCCACCTGTCGATCCTGCTGATCAGATAAGTTACCCGCGGTCTCCATATCTCATTTCAATGACCGATTTTGTGTCACGGTTTGGGATTTCGCAGGAACGCTGTCAACTTTTGACTGGTTTTCTGAGATACCGGTCTGCTCTGCACAATGCAGGATTCACCAGAGGCTTCCAGTGGGTGGACGGCAGTTTTACAGAGCACAAAGAGAGATTGAAAAAGTGCCCTCCGAATGACATTGACCTCATTACATTCTATTGCATGCCCGATGGTCTGACGCAGCAGAACATCGATCCTGGCGTTGCGCGCCTTTTCGAAGCGCCCTATATCAAGAAGACATTTAACGTCCATGAGTACGCTTTTGAATTGAAAACATCAGACCCGGAATTGTGGATTGATAGAGCAACGTATTGGTACAGCGTCTGGTCTCATCGTCGAGATAACGTCTGGAAAGGCTATATCCGAGTGGATCTCGCTCCGATTGATGAGGCTGCTGCACAGGCCAGATTGGATGTTTTGATACAGGAGCTGAGTGACGTATGAATGCACATGAGCGACAATATCTTCGCGCTGAGCTCTCCGAGTTGAACCGTCTGATTGAACAGACACCAGCCGAGGATGTTCTCGACCGCGCTAGCTTCATGACACGCAAACAAGAACTGACGGAACTGTTAGCTTCCCAACCAGACCCTTCGCAAGAGCTTGCAACGGCCCGTTTGACCTTTCGAGGTCGGCCGGTCTTTGGTAGTTCTGGGATACTCGCTGATTTTGCAGCTGAAGCTGTCCAAACCTTTGCAGATGCGGTCGCAGCAGTTGGAGCGAGTTTGGGTGGACCGATGGGTTCTCGTGGACAAATCTCTAATCGCGACCGATATAATACGCTAATAACAGGCACGGCACATGGGTCGTTCGGATTTGTGCTGGAAGAGGCTCCACAGAACGATCGGTTTCCATTTCATGAGTTGTCATGGGTCTCGGATGCTTTTGAGCGCGTCAGATCCATCATGACGGCTTCGTTGGGCTCTGATGATGACTTCGTTGATGCCATCGCAGACACGGATGGACGCGCTCTTGAAGCATTGCGAAAATTCCTTGAAACGTTGGCTAAGCAGGAAGCAACATGCGCTTTTGAGTTCAACAATGACACTTTCCGTTTTAAGAATATGAGACAAGTCAGACGAAGTGTGGACCGTCTGACACAAGATAACATCCATGAGGACGATGTTGAGATTCCGGGCAGCTTTCTCGGCGTCTTGCCAGAGCACCGAACGTTTGAATTTCGGCGTGCAGATAATGGCGAGGTCATCAGAGGCAAAGTCAGCATCGATATTGCGGATGCTGGTAAGATAAATGACCTCATTGAGAAGCCCATGAACATCAAGGTGCACACGAAAACAGTTGGTACGGTCAAACCTCGATATGTGCTCCTTGAGTACTCCCAGCCGGAGTAATGCCCGCTTCCCGTCCCACAGGAGATAATTGATGGGAAAGTCGAGCATACGTCTCCGTACCCGGGCGATCATGGCATTCAGTTTGAGCTGGCGGAGAGTAAGCGCAAAGATTACGAAGAGTATCTTCGCTTCATTGAGGAAACAGCAGTAATTCACGAACAAAATATTCGCGAGGGCATAATCAGCGAGTAGGTGCGGACAACTAAATCAGAGTATCAGAGGGCCCCGGCAACTGCCGGGGTCTTTTCGTCGCGCAGAGGCATGGACCACCTGCGCTGCGGTCGGAGCTCTTCAGCCGGTCAGCAGCTATGAATACGGACAGGGGCGGAGACGCGTCCGCTCAATAAAATATCAATATATATTGTGGTTGTGCAGAGAATATGGTATGGTACTGTCATATTTCATATGATGGACCGCACAGCACAGACGCTCCGGAAAAGAACCTGAACAGAACAGGCACGGAAGCGTTCGCAACGATACGGCACAGCCAGTACACTATGTGGCGATTGGGGTACAGCACCTGCGGAGGCGCTGAGCAGACAATGGCTATAGGACTTGCGCCGGATTGTTTCTTCTGTAAACACTATGACCGCAGCCCGAGCGGGCCGTGGAAGTGCACGGCCTTCCCTGACGGCGTGCCGCCCGAAATCATACAGCGCAGAGTCGAGCATACGTCGCCGTATCCCGGTGACCACGGTGTCCAGTTCGACCTGGCGTCCGACAGGCGCGAATGGTATGATCAGTGTCACCGCTTCATGGAGACAATGAAGGCACTGCGCGAACAGAACATCCGCGAGGGCATAGGCTGCAGATAGGCGCGGACAACAGAATCAGGAGCATCAGAAGACCCCGGCACCCGCCGGGGTCTTTTCGTTTGCCGGTCTCAACGTCGACCGTAATGGCACACCAGGGAGAAAACCTATGCAGATATTCCTGACAGATCTGGGTGAAAAAAATGAGCCGACCGGGCATGCGGTCACATATGAACCGACTGATCAGGGGACCTACCTTGTCAGAGGCCTGCCGCTGATGCGGACAGGAACATGGAACGGGCGCGAATTCTCTGCCAGCGAGCTCAAGCGCATGGCCGCCAACTTCTCGGTCATGCAGCGGCGTGAGAAATTCGAGCCAGGGCTATGGCCGAAACACAACTATGACCACAAAGGCAACGTGGTGCCGCAGGATGCAAATCATGCAATGGGATTTTACACCTCGCTGCGCTTTGACGAGCCGAGTAAGACACTACTGGGTGATGTTGAAGTCTACGAGGAGCAGACAGCCGCCGATATGAAGCGGCGGAAACTGCGCTACATCTCGGCTGAAATTGAGAACCGAGACGGGCTTGGTCCGACGGTGATGGGTGCTGCATTCGTGCCCGACCCCGCCGTCAAAGGCATGCCCTGGCACATGGTGATCAACAGCGCCGACTACGCACAGAACGACCAGGACGCAGAAAAGCGGGCCGGAAGCGGCCTGCAGACAATCAGAGGAGGCAGGCCGATGAAAACGCTTGTAGGGAAGCTGAAAGAGATGTTCAGCGCAGCGCGGGACGGTGACACGGAAGCGCTGGACGAGGGCATCAAAGCCCTTGAGGAGCTGGAAGTAGAGGATGAGCCGAAGCCCGATCCGGACCCGGACGACAAAGACGCTGCTGCTGGTGAGGGTGACGACGCAGACCGCGACATGCTCGCGCGGCAGATCAGGCAGCTGGAGAAATCCAACGCTGAGCTGAAAGAGCGGGTGGTACTGCAGGAGCAGGCCGCCGAGAAGTCAGCTCGAGAAGCCCGCATGGGCAAGGCGGAGGCGAAAGTGGACGAATGGGTCGGAAGCGGACACATACCGCCGGCCATGCGCAACCAGGCCCTCGTGCTGGCGGCCAATGCCGTCGAGGCACAGGAGCCTGTGATGATCCTGTCCGCGGACGGGAAATCCAAAGACAAGCTCCCGCTTATCGACGTGCTGTCTGACGTGCTGAAAGCATCCGCGCCGCCCGTGGGCGGCTCACAGGGGCTTGTGTGGGCCGGGTCGGAAGATCCAAACGAGGAACCGGCGATGAGCGACGAGCAGCTCGCGGAGCTTGCGAAAAACGCGTAGCGTCTGACACCTGAATATGGAACGTACACTATAGGCCGCCTTCGGGCGGTCTTTTCGAGAGGAGCAATCATGGCGAGCATTTGGGACAGAATTACTGAAAGCAACAAACCAAGAGCCACATTCTCGGCGGTGCTGATGAACCGGAACATCATCGTCGATGCCGCCTCAGTGGATCCGCTGGGCGCCAGCCCGACGACCACCATTCCGGCAGGAACGCCGATGGCGCCAGTCTCGGGCGGCAAATACAAGCCGTTGCGAATGACGCTGGCTGACGGGGCGTGCACTACGGATGAGGACGTTATTCCAGTGACCGATACGGCCATGTTCGCAGTCGGGGATGTGGTGAAAAAAGTGGCGCTGGCAAATCCCGCCGGCGCACAAGCTGCGTTGGGGACGATCGCATCAATCAGCGCAGGCGTAAGCATCACCCTGGCGGCGGACACGACTACCGCCGTGGCAAGCGGTGACATCGTACTAGTGGCGGAGAATGATGCAATGGTGAACGATACGGTGATCCTGGGCGAAGCCGTCAGCACACTGGTGGCCGACGGCACCACCGCGGATACGCCGGCATCCGGCGTCATCGCCGGACAGATACGTCAGGGCGACGTATACATGAACACGGCCCTTGGCATCTCAATCGACCGTCTGGCGTACCTCATGCCACTGATGGACTTCGTACCAGCCACTGCCGGAACCACTGACAGTTAATACCATTCGCGGGAGGGAACTCTCGCAGGAGGTGACACAGGAATGGCTATTCCTGGAATTCTGCAGCCTCAGTCTCTGCTCGGGCTGTATGAAAAGTTCGGAGAGGAAAATCCGCCGCTGCTGGAGCAGTGGTTCCCGCGGCGGCCAAGCCCCGACCCCGGCCAGACAATCACGTATGACGTGATTGAATGGTCGCGGATGGTGGCCGATCTCAACACGCGCGACGGCGAACCGCGCCCCGTCAAGCCCGCCGTCAGAATGACCGTGACTCAGGCGGCGCTCCACATCTCGGAGAGTATCTACATCAGGCCCTCCGTGATGAAAGACCTGCGCGCCCCGGGATCGTGGCAACAGCGAAACGGACAGACCGAAATCGCCCGGGCAGTCAAGCAACTGCGCCTGCGGATGAACCGCAGGCTGGAAATCCTGCGCGCCCAGTGCTTCGGGGCCGCAAACGGAGTGCTGAGCTTCAGCATTCCAGGCGTCTCGGCCGCGGAGACCGTTGACCTCGGCTATCGCAGCACCCATAAGGCCATCGACACGGCGACCTGGTCGACGGTAGGGAACGACATTCTGGGCGACATCGCAAAAGCAAAAACGAAAATCGCTCAGAACGGCGGCGCACAGGCAACCGACATGATCGTCACCGGCACCGTGGAAAGCTACATCCGGAAAAACACGGCGATCATCAATCTGCTCTCTCCCGGGAACAAGGACAAAATGCTGTACGGAGAACTGCCGCAGATCATGGGCCTGAATATCCACACGTATGACGCGGGATATACGGCCACTGACGCGGCCGACGCCGCCGGCACCCTGACACAGTTCTTCCCCGGCGATTTCGCGGTCATCTTCGCCGGAGACAACTCGAACCGCGAACTGCGGGAGACCGCGCCCGTCTCCATTCACGCGCCCGAAGGCTATAAAGGCGCATTTTTCAAAACCACGCTGGAAGACCGCCTCAAAGGCGGCGCGTGGGTCGAATACGAATGGTCAGGGCTCCCCATTGTGGCCAACCCGGACGAAATCGTCTACGACACCGACGTGACACCATCGTAA
>CAYSRY010000080.1:5743-9835 GCA_964433395.1 uncultured Armatimonadia bacterium
GCTGGCCGTTCAGCTCGCCGCCGCAGGAACTGCGCGAAGCAGTCGCCACCATCGCCGTCTATCGCGCCACCCGCGGGACAGCATTCTCCGGCGGCTCACTGGAGATCAGCGACCGGCTGCTTGACGACGCCCGCCAGGCCATCGACTGGGTCAAAGCCATCGGTGACGGCAACGCGCACCTGAGCTTCACAGGCACCAGCCATGTGCGGCATACCGCAGTCGTCGCACAGCCGCCAGGCGGAGAGTTCGGATTCGGACGATGAACATACCCATTCAGTCGGGCACGATCCAAACCGCCATCCCGGCCTCAGCGACAATCTTGTACGATGTAATCAGCGCACAGCATCCTGCAAGGATCACGCCGATAATCGCCGATACGCGCGTCCGATCGGCTGGCAGAACGTGCCCGATACCGTCACGGAGCAGAAAGAGCCCACGCGCCGAATACCATGCGAAGACGCCCATGAGTGGCAGGTACCATCGGCCATACATCAACAGCATTCCGCCGGAGCGCACAGAAAACATGCATACGTACATCAGGATGACGACCCCATGCAGGAAGAGCAACCGCTGATTTTCCTCCTGCGCAAACCCTGCGCAGAACGCGAACAGCAGGAGGGCGCCGATGATGCCGGAAATGCCGCACAACAACCCGCTTATATGTGCGGGCGCGAGCAGCTCATTGGCGATAACGTCAATCTGGAGTACGAAACCGTTAAGCAGGCGTTCCGCAAAGTCACCGACAGTATGACGGCTGAAATACTGAACCGGACCTCCATACTTCCGTTGCCATCCGACCTCATCACTCTCAGTCGCCGCGTCCAGCCACAACTCCATAGTCGCCTCATTGTAAAACGGTCGCGAAAAAGCATTCACATTCCGGATAACGTTCATGCTCAACAGCATGACGGCAACCATACAGGCAACCCATACGCTCTTATGACGAAGAAAGCCGGATTTCTCATACACAAGACCGGTAAGTAAACATGCGGGGATGAAGAAGAGGCTCTGGGCCTTGAAATAGTACGCTATGGCGGAAATGCCGAAAGCGAGTACGAGAGCGGGCCCGTTCAGTCGGGGGCGTTCAAACGCTTTCAGACAACAGAGCCAGGCGACAGTTGAGGTGAGCAGAAGCAATGGCTCGACTGCCACGATACCCCCATACTGAGTGGTACAGCCTGACACTGCCGTAATGAGCCCCGCCACCAAACCTGTCCGGTAGTCCTGAAAGCGACATACGATCAGGAAGATCAGGGCAGCTCCCGAGGCACCGAGGAAAGCGTTGATTGTTCGCGCAAGGCCTCTGTGGAAATGCCGACCGTCATAAAGCGGAGACAGCAGCCACACATATGCCGGTCCACGAAAGGTTTCTCTGAATTGTCCGGAGAGGTAGTACCCCGGGAAATCCAGGAAACTTCCGTGACGACTGATCTCTGTGGCGAGCTTTTCGTAGGCTTCTTCGTCCACCGCACCCCATCTGATATGCTGCTTCCCTGCAGCATTCAGCATGAGAGCTATCGCGAATATCGCAATACATGATATCCATAATCTGTATGTGATATTCATATAAATATCCACCACTCATAAGTGATAGTTTCAGAATGCCATGCAGTCAGACCTGTAATACTTTATTTTCACATGCCTGACGACCTCCACAGTACAGGGGTCTTTTTTCGTTTGAGCGAAGACGGAGGGGCAGGAAGTGCAGAAAAAAATTGCAATTCATGCAGGTTTGGTTTACATTCTGGGTAAATATATAATGCATGTAAACCAATGAACGTATAAGCTCCACGCAGAGGAGCGGCAGGTATGCTGAGTTTTGGGGAGAGACTGAAAAGAGGGCGGAAGGCGGCAGGTCTGAGCCTGCGAGCGCTTGGTGAGGCAGTCGGCCTTTCGGCCAATGCACTATCAAAATACGAACGCGGCGCCATGAACCCGAGCAGCGGTGTCGTGCTGCGGCTGGCTGATGCGCTTGGCGTCAGGCCTGAGTATTTCACCCGTGAGATTGAGGTGGAAATACGGTGTCCTGCGTTTCGGAAACACAGTGGACTATCGAAGACCAGGCAGGGCATTGTGGAAGGTCGAATTACTGAATTGCTGGAGCGGTACCTGACTGCGGAGAGCTTCTTTGACGCTGATCAGATACCCAGTTTCACTATGCCGGAAGTCTGTAAACACCCAATGGAAAACTTTGACGACATCGAGGATTTCGCCGATGAGGTGCGGAGCGGATGGGGACTGGGAACCGATCCGATCGCGAATGTGTGTGAGGTGCTGGAAGACCATGGCGTCAAGGTAATCCTGCTTGACGACGTCGATCAACGTTTCGACGGGTATTCGTGCTGGACCGCCGATGGCATCCCGGTTGTGGCAGCCGGCTGGTCTGAGGATATGGCGGGAGATCGCCAGCGTTTTTCTCTATGTCATGAACTGGGGCATCTGCTGCTTGAGCACAGAGTGCCGGATGGGCTGGACGTTGAAAAAGTATGTCACCGGTTCGCCGGAGCGTTTCTGGTGCCGCAAGCGGCGGTTAGAAAAGAGATGGGCGGCATACGCGGTCATTCACCATCCGGCGGTGAATTGTACTCACTGAAGCACAAGTGGGGCCTGAGCATGCAGGCGTGGGTACGACGGCTCTATGATGTGAAGATTATATCTGAGGGGCAGTACCGAAGCGCCTGCCAGTGGTTTTCGGAGAATGACTTTCGGCACGTTGAACCGGGCGACCCCGTGCAGCCGGAACGTACCGAACGATCTGCACGGCTGATATTCCGGGCCGTCGCCGAAGACCTGATGTCCGTATCGCGAGGAGCGGAGCTGCTTGGTAAACCAGTGTATGAGATGCGAAAGCTCATGCGCTGGCCGCAGGCAGGTGTGGCGCAGGCGTGATCCTGATTACGGATGCGAACATCTGGATAGATCTGGATAACGGCAACCTGTTGGGCATCGTTTTTGGCCTGTCCCATGAATTTGCCGTGCCTGACGTTATCATCAGAGAACTTGAGGAGACAGTGGCACTGAAAATCCTCGATTATGGTGTGCGCAGGCTGGAACTGCCAGCCGAACAGTATGCCGAACTGGAAAAGCTCAGGCGGGAATATCGAGGGCCAAGCGTACAGGACCTTCACGGCCTGCTGCATGCGCAGATGCTTGGTGCACATTTGCTCACAGGAGACAGGAATCTGCGCACAGCCGCAGAGAATGAAGGCGTTACGGTCTCAGGGCTGCTGTGGCTGATGGACGAACTTGTCAACGAAGGGGTCGTTGTCGGCCAGCGGGCCGCATATGCGCTTGGTCGGATGCTCCGCGAGGGCGCGCGGTTACCAGTGGCCGAATGCAACAGACGTCTTGCGGCGTGGAACAGCGGGACCGGCTGAGACCTGACGGTAACACCATAACTGAGTATTTCTGACGGCCTTCGCAGTGCGGGGGTCGTTTTTCTTTTGGGGCAGGACGGGAGGCAAAACATGCCTGAGGAAACATTCCACGTTGAAATCGAGGGAGCAAAAGAAATTGAGAAGGCGCTCGACGCCATGGCGTTTGCTGTCACGCCACGTGGCATGGGGCGCGTGCTCAAAGACGTCGGCATGGTGCTCAAAAGACGATCCATGACATCATTCAAAGATCAGAAAGCCCCCGAATTCGCCGGCACGCAGGTAACTCAGGCGGCAGGAAAAGCATGGAAACCGCTCGCAGAAGCCACCCTCGCCGCGCGCCGCAGCGGAAAAAAACGGGGACGAGGAACCAAAATACTGCAGAATACCGGCACCGGTAAACGCAGCGTCACCATGGCGGTCGACACCGCGAATATCTCAGTGACAGTCGGGACAGCGCTGAAGTACATGGTCTATCAGCACTACGGGACTGTGGTGAATGGCAGGCCCCATATCCCGGCGCGACCGTTCATCGGATACGCCAAAAGCGACATCTCGACCATTCTGATGATACTGGCCGAGCACCTCGAACGGGCGGCGGGCGGATAGCGCAGACCACATGCTGCGGAGGAACAGTGAGCAGGCGGGCATTTATCAGTAGCGCGTGCTCCCGGAGAGCCGACGAAACGCATCGCGTTTCGCATTGATGACAGTGGCG
>CAYSRY010000080.1:9845-12764 GCA_964433395.1 uncultured Armatimonadia bacterium
CCCAGTCGACAGCGGTTTGCGGATTATCGGCAATGCCGATCGCAAGCTCACGCGTCGGATCGGCGGCATCGGGCCATCCCGCGACACGGGTCACCCTGAAATCAGGGCCGTTCGCCCACGGAAGATGGACATACCAGACTTTCCGCGCCGTAGTGGGGAGCGAGACGGGCACCATCTCCGCGAAGTGGAGATCAGGCGAGAACATGGGAAACGCTTCGGAACTGTAGTAGGCGATCGGGAAATATGTCCACCAGGTCTGGCAGATGACCAGGTCATTTTCGGGGTCAACGCGGGCAGTGAGGTAATCAGCGGCAAACTTGCGAGGATCCCCCTCCGCGTTGGTGAGCATTCGCGTATTGTCAACCGCGCGGCGGTTGATATGCCCGAGCATAATGACACTCACCAACACCCAGATTGAGAAGATGACGCACAGTGATGCGCGTGTCGGCCAATTCGCGCGATGCCATGAACGGACCGCGAACGCAATGGTGAGCGCCACCGCAGGGACCATGGCGACAATATATCGTGACCTGTCGCAGAATTTCAGGAATGCGGGATTGACGATGTG
Source organism: uncultured Armatimonadia bacterium (assembly GCA_964433395.1). Taxonomy (GTDB): domain Bacteria; phylum Armatimonadota; class Zipacnadia; order Zipacnadales; family UBA11051; genus UBA11051. Next base: position 10,414 of record CAYSRY010000080.1, read on the forward strand.
GGCGACCGCGAATACGACCAACAGGTACCAGAGCGCACAGCGTCCGAATTTTTCGTCTTTCCGTGCGTTTGTACAGAGCAGTACAAGCCATGCGAATATCGCTGTGAAGTCGACGATGCGCACGACCGTCGCGTTCATGCCAATGTTGGGTCCCAGCAGATGCTGGGCAGGTGTGATACCGCTCCAGTGCGCAAGCGTCCTGACGAAGTTTTCGCCAGCGAGCGAGAGCGACCACGGTGTTGACCAGCGGTCTTTCGCAGTGAGCCCGATCGCCCATCTGTATGTCGCGACGGTGTCGCCGGCTGACATGCCCGGTCCGGATACGACGCGGCAGGCCGGAAATGAAAATGCACAGGCGACGAGAAGTGTGAGAAGCACCGCCTGCGCATGTCTGCGCCATGTGCCAGTCACGACAATGGCGGCGACGAGCGCAGGAATGCTGAGCATGGCCGCGATACTGAACCAACTGGCGCCGGCAAGCGTGAGGCCTGCGACGAATGCGGCGGGAAGCGAGCGATCCTGCCAGGCAACAATGAACATCCATGTGGCAAACGCCAGCATTCCCGGAACCACAGCCGCATCCCACCCGATACGCGCCATGGTTACAACGACCATTGGCATGATGGCGAACGTACCGGCGGCGTAAAGCCCGGGAAGCCTGCCGAACATTCTCTGCCCGGCGGCGTACATCGACCAGATGCCACACATGCCGGTGATCCACGGGAGTATCCGTATGGCGAGAATGGTGTTGCCGAGAAGATGCACGAATGGCGCCAGCGTGCAGGCGTAGAGTGGCGTCTGGTAGGGGCGTATCGCGAAAACGTTCGCATAGTCTCCGGCCGCTGCGTGCATTGCCATCACGCCGAACGCTGCCTCGTCTCCATGCAGGGCCGGCCAACTGCCTAAGTGCCATGTGCGCGCGAAGACGCCGACAGCGATAAGCGCCCAGGGGAGGATGTACTGCTCACGGGCGCATAACGTGGCATTGGTATTGTCCATGCGATGCTCAGGAGATCGGTGTGACATATGAGAACTTCCTGTGAACAGGAACAGTGGTTCGTACCGGTGACAGCATACTGAGTATACCACCGTATCCCATACAGTGTCTCTCCGGCGGAGAAAAAAACAGGCCATGAACGGAGCGGCGGTCATTCGATAGGTTCTGTGCCTTCATTCATCACTGCAATATAGCGCGTATACGCATAAATGCGATTACGCTTCCGGCCGGTCACTTCGCGCACAATGCCCGCATCTTCGAGATGACGGAGACAGGTATTGACGGTGGGTTGAGAAAGACCGGTGTTCGTTGCAAGGCTTGTTGGCGTATCGAGGGGACGCTGCAGCAGCGCCTGATGAACTCTGAGTACCGATCCGACGCCGCGCCCCATCTGCTCTATACGTGCCCGATCCTCAGCAGCCAATGCAAGCAGTCGCCGCGTTGTGTCGACAGCCTGTGTTGCCGTATCAATGACCGCCCGTGCAAAGAAGTCGAGCCATGCTTCCCAGTCCCCAGTCAGCCGCACCAGGTTGAGCAATTCATAATAGCGTTCCCGGTGCGATTTGAAGTAAAGGCTGAGGTAAAGCATTGGCTCTCTGAGCAGCCCTTCAGAGCAGAGCAGCAGTGTGATGAGCAGACGTCCAAGACGTCCATTGCCATCAAGAAACGGATGTATTGTCTCAAACTGCACGTGTGCGAGGGCGGCCTTCTGCAGTGTGGGCGTGCGTGCCGCAGAGCCGGCTATTATGGCGTCCATAGGAAAGCATGGAAATACCCTGAGGCGGCATGACTGTATTCAACGCTCTGCCCGGCAACGTGATGCTAACAACAGTGCTCCTTTGCCGCGTTGATGGGCTGTAAAACGAGGACATACATATCTCTTATGACATATATATGTTACACACTATTATCACTAAACCTGCAAGGAAAAGGGAATAATTCGCCAGTAACCGCGAAGCTGTTGCAAACTTATACATCCCCCAGAACAGCCCCATACTTCAATAGGGGATAGGGCCTACCGCTTGCAGGAAAATCGCTTACAACGCTTCCTGGAGAGGCATTTTCTGGCGCACCATAAATAACTTCACGTGAAAGCGACATGGGCCGCTATGAGTAACACCTGTATGCGCACTGCGAGATGGCCTCATTCCGGTCCATTGCCATCATTCGTATGTAATTCGCCCGTAAAATACATTTATACAGATATTTAATTGACACCCCCCCCCCTCTGACTAATATACTATACTTATCGTATTACTATGTTTCGCTACGATCAGTCCATCCGTACGAGCACGCGTCAGGCATGTCCGAAGCGACGGGGCTGAGGGAGAACTGGTGCATCAACAGGGTGAGA